>DAOLSP010000024.1 GCA_035419245.1 bacterium
AAACAGCGGAGATCTAGAAATGAGAAAAAAAGTATTTCTGGCATTATTGATGGTACTATCCGTTAACGAAATCGGTTTCACGCAAACAGGTCAGGTTTTAATTAACTCGAGTGCTGCTGATTCAGCGCATGCTTCGCCTTATAATCTCTATGGAGCCCGATATCCTCGAATCGAAGCCGATTCACGTGTTACCTTCCGCTTTAACGCTCCTCATGCAAAGAAGGTGCAGGTTTCTATCGCAAATATCGCGTTCGATATGGTTAAAGGCGATGACGGTGTGTGGACATACACCAGTGAACCGCAGGATAGAGGGTATCATAATTACTGGATGCTGGTTGATAGTGCTCTCGTGCTTGATCCGGCAACCGACGCCTTCATCGGTTACGGACATATGTGCAATGGATTTGAAATCCCCGATCCGGATGGTGGTTTTTATGAGCTCAAAGATGTGCCTCATGGAGCTGTGTTGATTGAGAATTACTTCTCCAAGACCACCAACTCCTGGCGTCATATTTACGTTTACACGCCTCCAGGGTACGAGGCAAACACTTCGCGCCGATATCCGGTGTTGTATCTTCAGCACGGTGGTGGCGAAGATGAACGCGTGTGGATTGAGATGGGACGAACCAATGTCATACTGGATAATCTGATTGCGGCCGGGAAAGCCGCCCCATTTATCGTTGTCATGGAAACCAGCGCTGCTTACAAACCGGGGGAAGTTCCTCCTCGGCCGCCTCAGCCGCGACCCGCCGGAGCGGGCCCTGGAGGCCAGCCCACTGCAGACGCCCGTCCAAGGATGATATTTTCATTTGAGACATACAAAGAGGTCATGATCAAGGATCTGATTCCTTTCATTGATTCACATTTTCGCACGTTAACCGAGGGTAAGAATCGTGCCATGGCAGGTCTGTCGATGGGCGGGATGGTGACCAGAACGGTCACGCTGGCTAATCTTGATAAATTTGCCTATATCGGGCTTTTCAGCGGCGGCAGCATATCCATAGAAGATGTCAACAATACGCCCGGGTTTAAGGAGAAAGTGAAACTCGTGTTCGTCAGCTATGGCAGCCGTGAACTGGAAAACCGCGCAGGCGGCGGACGCGGTCCTTTTGGCGGTGATCCGAAAGCGAACACTGAAGCTTTGCATCAAGCCGGCATCAACAGTGTTTTCTATGTCTCACCGCTGACCGCCCATGAATGGCAGAGCTGGCGGCGAAGCCTGTATGAATTTGCACCGCTTCTATTCAAAGAGTGAATCATTGACTACGTATCACCGATGGCGTTTGATAAAAAAATCAAGGAGGTTGTTTATGAAAGACAGGTTAATTCGTGTGTTATTTGCTACTCTTATAACCAGTGGCCTTTGTTTGGCGCAAACGAATCAGCCGGCTGCGGCCGTGGAAGATTTTAAGCCCGCATCTACCAATCAGCCGGGCAGGGAATATCCTCAGGTCAATTCCGAGGGCCGGGTGCGCGCCAGTATTTCGGCCCCTGAAGCTCTGCGGGTTCAGCTTGATATCAGTGCGGTAAAATACGATTTAAAGAAGGATGAGAAGGGCGTCTGGACCGGTGATTCGAATCCCCAGGACGAGGGATTCCATTACTATCAGCTCTGGATCGATGGAGCGGCGGTACCGGATCCCGCCAGTCTGTACTTTTATGGCGCAAGCCGCTGGGGAAGCGGCATCGAAATCCCGGCCAAGGATCAGGACTTTTATGCCCTCAAGAACGTGCCTCACGGTCAGTTGCGCGAGCTTGCCTATTTCTCCAAAAGCAACAACAGTATGCGTCGTTGTTTCGTCTATACGCCGCCGGATTATGACAAGGATACTGCAAAGCGCTATCCGGTGCTCTACCTGCAACACGGCGGCGGTGAAGATGAGACCGGTTGGGGCAACCAAGGCCGTGTCAACCTGATCATGGACAACCTGATCGCCGAAGGAAAGGCCGTGCCTTTCATTATCGTAATGGACAACGGCACCTGGACCTGGCCGGAAAATCTCCCCCGGCCCAAACCAGGTGAACGCCCCAAAGGCACCTGGCCTCCTGAAGGCTGGGCCGACGGTTTTAAAAAGACGCTGCTGGAAGACATTATTCCCATGATCGATACGACGTTCCGGACCCTGGCTGATCAACCGCATCGAGCCATGGCCGGACTCTCCATGGGCGGCATGCAGACCCGGGCCATCACTCTCGCGAATACCAAGACCTTTGCCTATGCCGGCCTTTTCAGCGGCGGCAGTTTCAGTCTCGAAGACGTGAACAAAGCTCCTGGATTCAAAGAGAACGTCAAACTCGTGTTTGTCAGTTATGGCAGCCGCGAGCTGGAAAATGGTAAAACCCGTTTTGGCGGCGATCCCAAGGCGGACACCGAGGCCCTTGCACAGGCCGGCATCAAAACTCATTATTATATCTCTCCACTGACGGCTCATGAGTGGCAAAGTTGGCGGCGCAGCCTGCATGAGTTTGCACAGCTTATTTTTAAAAATTGAGGGAGAACAATCATGAAATGCTATATCATGGGATTAGGTTTACTGCTGACTTTATGGATTGCACCCGGTTTGGCTCAGACAGATCAGCCAACCATCAAGGATGACTTTAAGCCTTCAACCCTGAACCAACCCGGTCAAGAGTATCCGCAGGTGAACTCTCAGGGTTACGCGCGGTTTCGCATTATGGCCCCTCAGGCCGACAGCGTCAAGGTCAATCTCGGCTTAGGCGGCACGATTCTTACGAAAACCGAGGATGGCGCCTGGGTGGGCACCACTGCAGGACCTCTGGACGAAGGCTTTCACTACTATCATCTTACAGTGGACGGCGGCGTGTTCAACGATCCAGGAACACTGAATTTCTATGGTTCTGTTCGCTGGGAAAGCGGCATCGAAATTCCCGCTCATGATCAGGACTTTTATGCTCTGAAGGACGTTCCGCACGGCCAAGTGCGACAGATTCTTTTCCCCTCCCAAAGCACCAACACCTCGCGCCGGGCGTTTGTCTATACGCCGCCTGATTATGACAAAGGGAAAAAACATTACCCGGTTCTGTACCTGCAGCATGGCTGGGGCGAGGATGAAACCGCCTGGAGTAATCAGGGCCACGCCAATCTGATCATGGACAACCTGATCGCCGACGGCAAAATCAAGCCGTTTCTCATTGTCATGACGTATGGCATGACCAATGAGATCAAGTTCGGCGGCCTCCGCAATTTCGACATCAAGCCGTTTCAAACAGTTCTTGTGGACGAACTGATACCCTATATTGATGCCAATTTCCGTACGCTTGCTGATCAATCCCATCGCGCCATGGCCGGGCTTTCCATGGGCGGCATGGAAACCAAAATGATCACCATGGCCAACCTCGACAAATTTTCGCACATCGGCTTGTTCAGCGGCGGAGCGTTCTCCATGGATGACGTCAACAAAACGCCCGGTTTCAAAGAAAAAGTCAAGCTGGTCTTTGTCAGTTTCGGCAGCCGCGAACTGGAAAACCGCGGCGCCAGAGGCTTTTGGGGCGGCGATCCAAAAGTGAACGCCGACGCGTTGCGGCAAGCCGGCATCAACAGCGTCTTTTTCGTCTCCCAGAATACAGCCCACGAGTTCCTGAGCTGGCGGCGCAGCCTGCGCGAGTTCGCACAGCTTTTATTTTGACAGAGGTTGTTACGCGATGGCCTGATCAACGATTTTCCCTTCGTTGATCAGGCTGCAACAAAAACTCCGCAGGGAAACCGGATGCATGGCCACCTGTCAGAAGATAAATGGAAGCAGAACGAAGAAGGTATTTTTACACAAAAAAACGAAGGAAACCACCGATGACAAAATTGCTGCCCATTTTTGTCCTGCTTTCCTGCCTGGTATTTCTCGCTCAGGCCGCAGAACAGGTCTATCAAAATGACGAACTCACCATCACCAAACTTGAAGACAACATGTGGGTGCTCGAAACGAATGATAATACCACGATGTACCTGGTGGAAGGCACCCAAAAAGCACTATTGATAGATACCGGAACTCGCATTGCGAAGCTCGATTCGATCATCACGCTTATCACGAAAAAGCCGCTGGAGGTCGTGATTAGCCATGCGCATCATGATCATGACGGGAATATTGGCTTTTTTAAAGAAATATGGATGCACCCTGCTGATACCGTTTTGTTTAATAAAGCTTATCAGGGGAAGGTCCATTTTGTCAAGGACGGAGATCTTTTTGATTTAGGCGGGACGCTTCTTGAAGTGAGTCATATGCCTGGCCATACTCCAGGTTCGATTGTTCTTCTGGACAGAAAAGCAGGAAACTGTTTTTCGGGCGATGCTTTTGGCTCGAATCACGTCTGGCTGCAACTCAAACCGCTCTCTCCGATACAAACCTACATCGAATCGTGTCTTAAAATGGAAAAGCTTATGGACAGCGGGATCACCAAAGTCTATTGCGGTCATTATGTTTACGTAAAAAAACCTTATGACAAATCCTATATCACGACGATGCGTCAGTTGGCCGAATCCCTGAGCAAGGGCACGGCCCCCGCGCCGCAACCCTACTCTGCCAAAGTTGGTTGCCCTAATCCGATGTCGGTCACGTCCGGCTCTGCCACTATTGTCTATGACCCGGACTATATAAAATTTCAGAAGACTCGAACCGGAAATGGATATCATTGATTCCATAGATAACAGCCTGATATCGTTATCGTTTAATTACACTTGCCGGTGGACGAATCCTTTTGGCTTTATTAAGGATTTCCGAGTAATGGTTGCTCATTCAAGTTTGTACAAAACGGTCGATAAACGCCGGACACCTTGAGTGGTCGTCGCAATATCCTAAAAATACGGGGTCACACTCTTTGTGACCCCGGCTGCTCCGTATCAGATTGATACTATATCAGACTTTATCAATTTCACAGCGGTCGCAAGTTCCAGCGCGCCTTGTCGCTTTCGGGGTCGAACCGGGCCAACGTCGGCGTGCTGTGGCCTACCGCAGTCAGAGCGAGTGATTCCTTGGCATTGGGCACGACCTTGGGCATGATGCGAAAAGTGCCGTCGGTCAACTGATCGATGCGCCACAGTTGTTCAGGATTACCGGTAAAGGTGGGTACTGTCACAACTTCACCATCAGCCGTGGCAGCCAGCGCGCGATCTGTTCCATCGATCACGATCTTGAAAAAGGGTGAGCCGGGATAGCCGCCGACACCGGCGACCGGTGTGATGGTCCATTTTTGATGGGGCCGCATCATAAAGTCGCTGAGACGCGTTTCGATGTTGCCGGCGGGCCAGTTCGGCAGAACCTCAGCCAGTTCCTGGAACGGAATGGGTTTCACGGGTTCTTTGGGGGGGCCCCAACCGCGCATGCCACCGGCCATGCGTACAAAATCAACCGTCAGTTCAAGCGCATAACCGCTGCGCTCGGACTGGATCTCATAGGTGCCTTCTCGAAAGTTGTCTCCAGCTATGGGCCAGCCGCCTTTCCAAAGCAGCGGGCGAATGTCCAGCACGCTGCGTCCGCTCCGGTCCAGATCGGCCTCATAGTGGCAGGAGAATTTCTGCACGCCGTCACCCAAATCCAGGAGGCCAAAGTGACCCGGCCCGACAAAGCGGCCGCTGGCGGCCACGACGAGTTTGCCCCCTCCCTTGAGCGCATCCCGGCCCATATTGTCGAGGTAGGGACCGGTTACCTTCTTTGAGCGTGTCACGCGAATGTTGTAGGTGGAATTGGCGCCGTCGCAGCAAGTGCCATGCGTGCCAAGCAGGTAGTACCAGCCGTCGCGATACATCAGCGCCGTGGCTTCCATGTCGATGCCAATGTCCACGGCCTGATTGTTGGGCATGCGCTTGCCCGTTTTGGGATCGAGTTCGATAAGCCGGATGTAACCGAAATAGGTGCCGTAAGTGAGCCACAACCGGCCATCGGTGGGATCGAGCAAAAAGGCCGAATCAATGGCATCGCAATCCTCAATACCGTCGCTCGAGGCGACTATGATATTGTCCTGAAAGCCGAAATCGGGTGACGATGGATCGAGCGTTTTGGTCCACATGACGTGGACATTAGAAGCGTGTCCACCGGCCAAGCCGCCGCCGCCCTCGGCATAGGTCACATAATAGCGATCGCCGATGTGTATAATATCCGGCGCCACTCCACCGCCGGGGCGCACAGCGCCACTATGCCAGGTCCAACCGTCCTCAGAGATCAAGCCACCCTGACCGGTGCCAAAAGTATAAAATTTACCGTTGCACAGCATGATGGTCGAGGGATCGTGAATATAGGGTTCACCATCCAAAGCCCATGCCGGGTAATAAAAACAGAACAAGACTAAACTGGAAATGAGTATTCCGAGCAAACGGGTTTTCATAAATCCTCCAGGTGTGGACGTTAGAGATCAAGAACCATCTAAAAGGATCTGTCACAATATTGCGACATGTATTCATGTATGCGGATACTACAGGCAACCGGGGGTACAGCCAGGAACTCTTCAAAATTCATTCTTTCGTGTTTTCCAGGCTCTGCGTAATATCCTTAATCGGTTTGCCATTCTCATCGATAAAGCGAACGCAGAAATCGCTCATGCCGGGGCCATTTATGACCGCCCCGCGAATAATGTTCGGCCCCTTATGGAGGGTCAAGCGTTTTGAAACGCAATCGTCCATAACCATGCGTCGGTCACCCGAGAGGATAACAGCTTCCTGGCCGTTGAGCCACCACATGGATGCTGAATTGGAGCCGACGGCCATGCGCACATTTTGCATTTCCCGAGGGCTGTGGACCACGGTAACAGCCCAGAACAGAACGCCGTACGTCGGTTTATTCAGGCCGTAGGCGAAGCGAAAAAGCTTCACGTTCCAATTGGCCGAATCTACGGCATGCCATAAGAGTTGCTCCCCGGCGACAGTCACCTGGTCGCCGTCGTGCGGGACTTTGGTGAATTGGCCGGGAAAATACTCGGTATTGAATGCATTGCGGATGTAGCTGTCGGTAAATACGGTGTTGCTGCGGTTTGGCTTGATGATCGGCTCCAGCAGCAGCCAGCGCTGCAGGAAACCGTCGGCATCCGGCGTTTTGGCGCCCCTTGCAGCAGGAGAAAAATATGGTGCGATGCTGCGAGCTGTATCGCCTGGCGCGGCGGCAAAAGTCGTCAACGCCAGTGCATTTACCAGAAGCATCAGGGTGTTGCGGAGTGTGTTCATAGCAGGGCTCCCAGGTTTTGCGATTTTTATTTGCATGATGAGAATAGTTTTTTTTGAAGTTAATGTACACGATTCGGAGTGCATTGTCAAGGATCTTTATTGACGAGATGCCGGAAGCAGCCGGCTGAGGTGATAGGCAAACAAACTCAGAATGTTTCGTATCGATACGGTAGCGACAGCGCTCTTTGACCTTTTCGACGGCGGTCCTCTCGGCGTTAATTAGTAAAACTGAATAGTGATTCCAGAACCTGGATGAAGTTTTTGTAGGGAAGCTCTATTTAAGCCTTTGAAAGTTTAAAACCATCATTGTCTAAAAATCAATAATCCACACAATAACAAACGGAGAAAAAAGATGAAAACAAAAACTGCGATTCTTTTGTCGTTCGTGATCTGCCTGGCTGTCCATGCGCAAAAACTGGATGGAAACTGGAAGGGCGCCATGACTGGACCAAACGGAGCTTTTGAATTGCTCTACACTTTCAAAGCCGATTCAAATGTGTTAAGTGGGAATGCTACTTCGGCAATGGGGTCCCTCCCGCTTGAAAATGGCAAAGTCAGTGGCAACACATTTTCATTCGATGTCAATGTTAATGGACAGGTATTCAGCAATACCGGCGTTCTGGATGGCGATATGATTAAATTAACCGTGCCGATGATGGAACAACCATTGGTGCTGACGAGGGTTGTTGAAAAATCCAAAATTGACGGCCAGTGGATCGGTAAAATCAGCGGTCCACAGGGAGACATGGAAATTACTTTTTATTTTACGGTGGACGGAAACAAATTGACAGGCAAAAATTCCACCATGATGGGTGAGAGTATCCTGATCAATGGCGCAGTGAACGGCGACGAGTTTTCATTTGATGTTGAGTTTCAAGGAATGACGATTGGTCACAAGTGCAGATACCTTAATGATGATACGATTGATGTAATTGTGGTAATGATGGGGCAGGAAATGCCCATGAAACTGGTCAGAGTTGTGCAATGAATTTTCTCATCGTCTTAAAGAATGCACAGAACATGCAGTCAAACATAATGAACCAGAGAGAGACATGATGAAACGCAGACTTGTAATGTTTTTGTGGATAGGGGTACTTTTGGCCGGCTCGAGGACCTTTTCACAAGATGCGAATTTTTATATTTTTCTTTGCTTCGGGCAGTCCAATATGGAAGGCAATGCCCAAATTGAAGAACAGGACCGATCGGTCGATGATCGTTTCCAGGTAATGCAATCAGTGGACTGTCCGGATCTGGGTAGAGTAAAGGGCAAGTGGTATACCGCAATTCCTCCTTTGTGTCGGTGCAGGACGGGGTTAGGCCCTGCCGATTTTTTCGGCAGAGCCATGGTCGCCAACCTGCCCAGGAACATCAGAGTAGGAATTATCAATGTCTCCGTCGCCGGCTGTAAGATTGAATTGTTCGATAAAGACCATTTTCAGACTTACGCCGCAACTGCCCCGCCCTGGATGATGAATATGATCCAAGAGTATAACGGAAATCCATATGCTTATCTTGTCGAAATGGCAAAATTGGCTCAGAAAGATGGTGTGATAAAAGGCATTCTGCTGCATCAGGGGGAATCCAATCCCAATGATAGCACCTGGACCATTCAAGTAAAACGCATTTACGATAATCTTGTTACGGATCTGCATCTGCGTCCCGAAATAACTCCACTATTGGCAGGAGAGGTTGTGCATAGCGACCAGGGGGGCGTTTGCGCCGGAATGAATGCTATCATTGCGCAATTACCGAAAGTGCTTCCCAACTCGTATGTGATATCCTCGCGCGGATGCAGTGATGCGCCGGATAATCTGCATTTCGATGCTGCCGGATACAAAAGACTTGGCTCCCGGTATGCGGAGAAAATGCTTTCTTTGCTCGGCTATGAACCAGTCAAGCCAACGGCGGTGCAGGTTGAAGAGGGGCTGCTGCAGGGAACCTTTGAACACGGATTGACGGTTTACCGCGGTATTCCTTTTGCTGCGCCGCCTGTCGGCGAGCTGCGCTGGCGCGCCCCACAGCCGGCCACGAAATGGCAAGGCGTGCGGCAGGCTGACAAGTTTGCTCCCGGCCCCATTCAGAGCTGGGGTCCGACTGCGGGTAAAAGTGAAGACTGCTTGTACCTGAATGTCTGGACGCCGGCGAAATCCCCGAACGACCGCATCCCCGTGCTCGTTTGGATCTATGGAGGCGGATTCAATGCCGGGTCCACTTCCGAGCCGGTTTATAGTGGAGAGAATCTGGCCGCTAAAGGCGTCGTGTTAGTCAGCATGGCCTACCGGGTTGGTCAACTCGGATTTATGGCGCACAGGGAACTGAGCGCGGAGAGTCCGAATCATGTTTCGGGAAATTACGGTTTGTTGGACATGATCGCGGGCCTGAAATGGGTGCAGAAGAACATCGCGGCCTTCGGCGGTGATCCCAACAAGGTCACGATATTCGGCGAATCTGCTGGAGGCATTGCCGTGTCTATGCTGTGCGCATCGCCTTTGGCAAAGGGACTGTTCCATGGCGCCATTTCGCAAAGCGGCGGCTCGTTCGGCCCGCCGCGTAGCACCACCTATCCTGGTGAGAACATGAAGCGCCTTGACGAAGCAGAGCGTAGCGGGCAAGCGTACCTGGACAGTGCGAAGATTGCGTCTATTGCAGAGATGCGGAAATTAAGCGCCGACAAACTGCCGGCCATTCGCGGGTTGGCTTGGCCGATCATCGATGGCTATGTGATACCCGACGATCAGTACAAACTCTATGAAGCCGGCGAATTTAACGACCTGCCGATTTTGGTAGGTTACAACTCGGACGAGGGCGCCAGCTTTATGCCGCCGAAAACACCGGAGGACTACATCGCCGGCGTCCAGAAACGCTACGGCAAATATGCCAAGGAATTGCTCAAAGCCTATCCCGTCGGTGCGACCACAGTGCCCAAGACAGCGCGCGACCTGGCTCGTGATGCAGCGTTCGGTTGGCATACTTGGAGTTGGGCTCGTTTACAGGCTGAGAAGGGCAAGGCGAAAGCCTATTATTACTATTTCGATCAACACCCAGATTATCCTGCTGACTCACCCAAAGCCGACAGCGGCTCACCGCACGGTCAGGAGGTAGCTTTCGTCTTCCAGCATCTCAATGCATCGGGCCCCATGGCGACCACCACCGATGCGGCCATCTCGGAGGCCATGGCAACCTACTGGACCAACTTTGCCAAATACGGTGATCCTAACAGCAAAGACCTGCCGGCATGGCCCGCTTTCAGCGATGCAAATCCGGTGGTCATGTACTTTTGCCGGACGCCGCATACAGGGCCGGTGCCCAGTCTGAAATCACTCAAGCGTCTGGACGCCTATTTCAAGTGGCGGCGGACACCGGCGGGAGAAGCGTGGGCGAAATGATTACTGCAGCAAGGAGTGCCGGCGAACGCCTCTAAGGCGGTCAACTGATAACTCGGCAAGCCCGCCCCAGGTAAAAGATGCATACTGGTCGATTGTAGATGGGAGATACTCTGTGAACAGGCTTTTCTTGATCATGGTTTTGTTTACCTGCGTTTCAGCGGTTGCGGCTCCGGTCGAATCGTATCAGAGAACAGAACGGGGAATCGAAGCGACGATCAACGCGGTAACCATTGAAATTCAGTTTTTTAATCCCTCAACCATCCGTGTTCTTAAATATCCGTCCGGCATAGCCTTTAACAAAATCAGTTTGTCGGTTATCGCGGCTCCGCAAAAGACCAAATTTGGCATTCATCAGCTTGAAGACGAACTGGTTCTGAGCACCGAAAAGGTAAAACTGGGGTTGAACCTGAAAAACGGCAGAATCTCCTTTGCGACACTTGCCGGCAAGCCGTTGTTGACCGAGAAAGAAGGAGGAACTGCTTTCATCGAGTTCGACGATGCCGGCGAAAAAACTTTTTCAGTGTCCCAGGCCTTCGTCCTGGCAAAGGATGAAGCCATCTACGGACTGGGCCAGCAGCAGAATGGGAAGATGGTGCAGCGGAACATCAAGCTGCATATGGTGCAAAACAATACGGAAGACTTTATTCCGTTTTTTCAGTCGACCAGAGGCTACGGGCTGTTCTGGGATAATTACTCGCCTACACTCTTTGAAGACGATCCGTACAGCACCAGCTTTAAATCGGATGTGGGCGAGGGTATCGATTATTATTTTATGTATGGCGGAAATGCCGACGGTGTAATTGCTTGTATGCGCAGCCTGACCGGCCAGGCGCCGATGATGCCTTTATGGACTTTTGGCTACTGGCAGAGCAAAGAACGCTACAAAAGCCAGGATGAACTGCTGGGCGTTGTGAAAAAATACCGTGAACTGGGTGTGCCCCTGGACGGCATCATACAGGACTGGCAATACTGGGGCAACAATTATTTGTGGAACGCCATGGAGTTCTTGAATCCCGAGTTCTATAATCCGCAAAAGATGGTTGATGATGTGCACAAGCTCAACGCGCACATCATCATTTCCATCTGGAGTTCGTTCGGTCCGCAAACAAAGCCGTACAAAGAATTGGATAAAATCGGCGCCTTGCTGGATATCAAAACCTGGCCGGAATCCGGTTCCGAAAAATGGCCGCCCAACATGGATTACCCGTCCGGTGTCAGAGTCTATGACCCATTTAATCCGCAGGCTCGTGATATCTACTGGAAGTATCTCAATCAGGGTATTTTTTCATTCGGCATGGATGGCTGGTGGATGGATTCGACCGAGCCGGACCACATGCAGTTCAAGCCGGCTGATTTCGACAATAAAACCTATCTAGGCTCGTTACGCCGTGTACGAAACGCCTATCCCTTGATGACGGTGGGCGGCGTTTTTCAACACCAGCGCGCCACTCGTTCAGACAAGCGGGTATTTATCCTGACCCGGTCTGCTTTTGCCGGCCAGCAACGGTACAGCGCCAATACCTGGTCCGGCGATGTGGTGGCCTCCTGGAAGGCGCTGCATAATCAAATTTCCGCCGGGTTGAATTTTTCTTTATGCGGCATCCCGTACTGGAACTCGGATATCGGCGGATTTTTCCTGTGGAATTTTCCGAATACTCTCAAGGATCCGAATTATCGCGAACTCTATGCCCGTTGGATGCAATTCGGCAGTCTCTGCCCCATGATGCGCTCGCACGGAACCGATGCGCCGCGCGAAATTTATCAATTCGGCCAAAAGGGCGATAAAATCTATGACGCGATAGCGGCATCGATCGACTTGCGTTACGCGTTATTGCCGTATATCTATTCGACCTCGTGGGAGGTGACCGCTCATCAATCCAGCATGATGCGTGCGCTGATGATGGATTTTGCGGACGATAAGCTCGCTCTGGATGTCAACGATCAATATCTGTTCGGCCCATCTTTGATGGCCTGCCCGGTCACCGAACCCCTGTATGTGGACCCACATATAACCGGATCGGATACCATATGGGTGGAGAATTTCAGCCTAACCAAGAGCAAAGCTGTTTATCTCCCTGGAGGCACAGACTGGTACGATTTTTGGAGTGGCGAAAAATTTCCCGGCGGACAAACCATAAATCGACAAGCTCCGATCGACGCCATACCATTACTGGTCAAAGCTGGTTCCATCCTACCCCTCGGTCCCAAAGTGCAGTATGCCGAAGAGAAAAAATGGGATGTCCTGGAAATTCGTATATATCCTGGCGCAGACGGCCGCTTCACTTTATATGAAGATGAAAACGATAACTATAACTATGAAAAGGGATTGTATTCCACCATCGCCTTCAGATGGGATGACAGGAAAAAAACGTTGACCATCGGCGGCAGAAAGGGTTCGTTTCCGGGTATGTTGTCTGAACGTATGTTTTATATTGTCAAGGTGGCGACCGGCACCGGCGTGGGATTAGAGACCGGGATCAAGTATAAACGCACCGTAGCTTACAAAGGTGAGCAGGTTATTGTAAGAATGTAATCTCATTTCATGAACTCATTTTTGACAGGAAACTAATTATGAAATCCTTGGAAAGACGACATGGTAAAAAAATATCAGGTATCGCCATGGTGTTTTGCATGGCAACGGTTCTTTTAGGACAACCTTTGCCCTATCAAAATCCGGAAAAGAGTTCTGAAGAAAGAGCGAACGATCTTCTGGCACGGTTGACTCTGGAAGAAAAAGCGGCCTTGCTGTGCGATGTGTCGGAAGCCATTCCACGGCTGGGGGTCAAAAATTTCAACTGGTGGAGCGAAGCTTTGCACGGCCTCGCTAATAACGACAGCGTCACCGTATTTCCAGAACCTATCGGCATGGCTGCCTCCTTTGACGACGAACTGGTTTATCAAATTTTCAGTGCGACCTCGGATGAAACGCGCGCCAAGTATCATCAAGCTGTGCGAAGCGGTCAGGGAAACAAGCGCTTCCTGAGCCTGTCCGTGTGGACGCCGAATATTAACATCTTCCGCGATCCCCGGTGGGGACGCGGTCAGGAAACCTATGGCGAAGATCCCTTCCTGATGTCGCGTATGGGTGTGGCGGTCGTAAAGGGATTGCAGGGACCGGCGGACGCCAAATACAGAAAGCTGCTGGCCTGCGCCAAACACTATGCGGTGCATTCCGGACCGGAGTGGAGTCGTCATGTCATCAACATCCAGGATATCGATCCGCGAGATTTGTGGGAAACCTATCTGCCGGCCTTCAAGGCCCTGGTTCAGGAGGCAGGCGTCCGCCAGGTGATGTGCGCCTATCAGCGTCTGGATGATGAACCTTGCTGCGGTAGTACGAGACTTTTGCAGAAAATTTTGCGCGAACAATGGAACTATCCCTATCTAGTGGTCTCCGACTGCGGCGCCATTGCCGATTTTTATACCAGCCACAAGGTCTCCTCCGATGCCGTGCACGCGGCTGCTAAAGGTGTGCTGGCCGGCACCGATCTGGAGTGTCAGTGGACCGACCACACCTATAAAAAACTGCCAGAGGCGGTGGCCAGAGGGCTGGTTACGGAAGAAGAGATCGATGCGCGGCTAAAGCGTGTTCTGATTGGGCGTTTTGACCTGGGTGAGATGGATGACGAAGCCCTGGTTCCCTGGGCCCAAACACCCCTATCGGTCGTGAACAGTGAGTCACATCGGCAACTGGCCGCTCAAATGGCGCGTGAATCCATGACCCTGCTTTTAAACAAAAACCAGATCCTGCCGTTGCGGAAAAATCGCCAAAAGATCGCTGTACTGGGCCCCAACGCCGATGATGAAGCCATGCTCTGGGGTAATTATAACGGCAAGCCGGTTCGCACCATCACGATTCTGGACGGTATTGTTTCGAAACTGGCTCCTGACCAGGTATTTTACGACAAAGCCTGCGATCTGGTAGAAGATAAAGTCACCAACAGCTATCTCTCACGATGTTCCATCGACGGCCAACAGGGTATGAAAGCGACTTATTGGAACCGTCCAGATTGGCAGGGCGAGGTAGCGGCTGTGCAGCATCTGGTCCATCCGATCAAACTGACCACCGCAGGGCAGCACGAATTCGCCCCCGGCGTCAGACTCGAAGGATTTTCAGCCCGATATGAAACCGTATTTATTCCTCAGGCCGATGAGGAGATCGTGTTCAAATGCGGCGCCACCGGTTTTTTTGAGTTATTGGTCAATGGCCAATCGATCATTCAATACAACAACTGGAGAACCTTGCCCTCCCGTCATCCTTTCGCGGTCAAGGCCGGACAAAAATATCAAATAGAGATCCGCTATGCTCAGTTGTATAATTGGCAAGCCAACCTCGAGTTCAATTTCGGCAAAGAGGTGGATGTGGATTATACCGACCTCATCAAAAAGCTTAAGGACATTCAGGTGGTGGTATTTGTCGGCGGTCTTTCCACTCTGTTGGAAGGCGAGGAAATGCCGGTTTCTTATCCCGGTTTCAAAGGTGGAGACCGAACCGAGATCGAACTGCCCGCCGTGCAACGCAATTGTCTTAAAGTGTTGAAACAAGCCGGTAAAAAAGTGGTATTTGTCAGCTGTTCGGGTTCGGCCATCGGTTTGATGCCCGAAACGGAGAGTTGTGACGCCATTCTGCAAGCCTGGTATGGCGGAGAGTCGGGTGGTTTGGCGGTTGCGGATGTATTGTTCGGTGATTTTAATCCCTCAGGAAAACTGCCGATCACCTTTTACAAAAATTTGCAGCAATTGCCGGATTTTGAAAATTACTCCATGAAGGGTCGCACCTATCGCTACATGTCCGATCCGCTTTTCCCCTTCGGCTTTGGTCTCAGCTATACGACTTTTGCCATCGGCGATGCGAAAGTAAGCAGGACCACCCTCCATAGGGATGAAACGCTCGATATGACCATCCCGGTCGCCAATCTGGGAAAACGCGACGGCGTCGAAATCGTTCAGGTCTATATCCGCAGGTTGCAGGATCCCGATGGTCCTTTGAAAACCCTTAGAGGCTTTCAGCGAGTCCATGTGGCTGCTGGAAAAACCGGCCAGGCGATGATCCGTCTGCCGTTCCATTCGTTCGAGTTCTTTGATCGTTCCCAGGGGCAAATGACCGTTACAGCCGGGGAATATGAGGTGTTGTATGGCAACAGCTCTGATAACCGAGATTTGAAAACAGCCAGGATCAACATTATTTAATCCCACTCCGGACAACCTGGAATCAGCGTTGGTATTGATTTTGAGGCACACCGCTTTTCTCACACCGGTGGCCGGCGGGGACGGTCGCCGGTCTGATGCACATCGGCCTGAACATGGGCCTCTTATATCACCGCATGAACAGCAGGTCCGGTTCCTCACCGTTTGCGGGATGGACGGATCTCATTCATATCAACTGGGAAGAAAGCAGATGAAAACAAATGCAGTAACCTTCTTTTCAGTACTCTGTTTTCTGTTGACTGTGCCAGGTCTGCGTGCACAGAACAAGTTATATCCTGATGAGTTTCCTCTTCAGGATGTCCAGTTGCTGGATGGGCCTTTTAAACATGCCCGCGATCTGAACCTCGAGGTTCTGCTGAAATACGATTGCGACCGTTTGCTGGCGCCCTATCGTAAACAAGCCGGATTGCCGAAAAAAGCCGAGAGTTATCCTAACTGGGAAGGCCTTGACGGGCATGTCGGCGGTCATTACCTCTCGGCCATGGCCATGAACTATGCCGCTACCGGTAATCCGGAGTGCCAGAGACGGATGAATTATATGCTGGCCGAACTGGCGGCTTGTCAGGAGGCCAATGCTGTCCATAACGCTGACTGGGGGATTGGCTATGTCGGCGGTGTTCCCAACAGTAAAAATATATGGCCCACCTTTAAAAATGGGGATTTCAGCGTTTATTTTTCCTCCTGGGTGCCGTTTTATAATCTGCACAAAACGTTCGCCGGCTTGAGGGATGCCTGGCTCTATGCCGGCCATGAAAAAGCCAAAACGATATTTCTGAGATTCTGCGATTGGGCTGTAAACCTGACCACCGCTCTGAGTGATGAGCAGATGCAACAGATCCTCGGCATGGAACATGGCGGCATGAATGAAATTTTTGCCGATGCCTATCAGATGACCGGCGAAGAGAAATATCTGCTCGCGGCAAAGCGGTTCTCACACCGGGCGCTGCTCGAGCCGTTATCGCAAGGAACAGACAACCTTGATAATAAGCATGCCAATACACAGATACCCAAGTTTATCGGTTTCGCCAGAATTGCGGAATTCGATCATGCTCCAGCGTATTTCAACGCGGCTCGATTTTTTTGGGAAACCGTTACTGCAAACCGTTCCCTGGCCTTTGGCGGCAACAGCCGAAGGGAGCATTTCCCCAGCAAAACATCCTGTATCGATTTTGTCAACGTTATCGACGGGCCGGAATCGTGCAATTCCTATAACATGCTCAAACTGACAGAGGATCTATTCAGAAGGCAACCTCTGGCAGAATATGTCGACTATTACGAACGAACCCTGTACAATCACATCCTGTCCACCCAACATCCCGGCCATGGCGGATATGTCTATTTCACTCCCGCGCGTCCCCGTCACTACCGGGTTTACTCCGTCCCCAACCAGGCCATGTGGTGTTGCGTCGGCACCGGCATGGAAAACCACGGCAAATACAACCAGTTTATCTACACGCACCGTGGTGATTCTCTGTTTCTGAACCTTTTTATCGCCTCCGAACTTTTATGGCGGGACAAAGGCGTAAGAATCAGACAGGAAACGACTTTTCCTTATGAGGAACGGACGACACTGACGGTGACGGAAGGCTCATGCGATTTCAAGCTTTTGGTTCGCTATCCGGGTTGGGTGAACAGGGGCGATTTGAAAATTAGGGTCAATGGAGAAAATTGGCCGTATTCCGCCCTTCCTGCCTCTTTTGTCGGCATCGAGCGGAAATGGAAAAAGGGTGATGTGGTGCAGATCGCATTGTCGATGCACAGTTCCATTGAACCTATGCCGAATGTCCCAGAGTATATTGCCTTTATGCATGGGCCCATTCTGCTGGGCGCCAAAACCGGATCCGTGGACCTGAAGGGTCTACTGGCAGATGATGGACGTTGGAGTCAATATGCAAGCGGAGAATTGCTGCCTGTCGATGAAGCCCCTATCCTGATCGACGATGATATGCAAACGATTGCGGAAAAGTTAGAACTGATAAAGGACCAGCCCCTCCAATTCAAGCTCGGTGTAAAAATGATAAATCCCGTTTCAGTCACACTGGAGCCTTTTTATCGTATCCACGATAGCAGGTACATGATCTACTGGTTAGCGCTGACAAATAAAGGGTACCGGGTTTATTTGGATTCGTTGGCCAACATAGAAAAAGCAGCTCTGGCGTTGGATAAGCGCACGATCGATCTGGTGCGTGCCGGCGAGCAACAGCCGGAAGCGGATCATGCTCTGCAAAAGGAAAACTCGGAAACCGGCAACAACCTGAATGAGTCGTGGCGTGACGCGCGCGATGGCGGGTATTTTAGTTATCATATGGCTACCAATTCTGAAACAGACCTTTGCCTGTTTGTGCGTTATTGGGGTGCAGAATGGGGCAACCGCAAGTTCGATATCTATATCGACGAAGAAAAATTGACGACTGAGGACAATACCAACCGATGGAATCAGTCGTTGTTTCAGGATGTGGTCCATCCCATCCCCGATTCCATGGTAAAAGGGAAAACCCATGTCCGGATCAAGTTCCAGGCTCATCCGGGAAATACGGCCGGCGCTGTTTATGCTGTCCGTTTGCTAAGAGCCCAGGCCAGGGGTAATGATAGATGAAGGCTGTATCGGCGCCGGCAGAGCCAATGAGAGATTGCGGGCTGGCTGGCAGCAGCCATTGGCCTGCGTAAAAGAGGAGTGCGGCTTCTATTATATCCGCGCTTGCCTCCTTTATAAACAGGACTCGCTATGAAATGTAAACCCATCCTGTGGATATGTCTTGTTCCATTTTTATGCTTCGGCCAGGCTGTCAAAGAGGTTCAGCGCACACCCGATGGAATACACACCGCTCTGCCGGATGGAACCCTCGGAATTTACCCGTTATCCGAACGAGCGGTGCGTATCAAGTTTTTCCGACCTCTTCAGTCTCCGGTTCCTGAATTCGTTGTAACTCAAAATAACCCGGTGCCGGAGTTTCAGGTTGCCGATTCTCCTGAAAAGCTTGAGGTAAAGGTGAAATACCTTTCAGCCGTCCTGGACAAACAGACCGGCAACCTCTCCTTCCTCGACCATTCTGGAAAACCATTTCTCAGCGAGAAAGCCGGCAGCCGCAAGTTGATTCCCAATGAGGCCCTGTCGGAACCCTGCTTGACGGTGGAACAAAGTTTCTTATCACCAACCCGCGAATATCTGTTCGGCCTGGGACAGTTTCAGGACGGGCATTATAACCTGCGGAATGTCAGCCGGCGTTTGACGCAGGTCAACTCGCAAATTTCTCTTCCTTTCATCTATTCAAGCGAGGGTTATGGTCTCCTTTGGCACCAATACGGATTAGTTGATTTTAATCCTGCTGACCATTCAATCGCGCTCGAAAAACAGGTGCAGGTTGCACATGGCGGCCAGTCCTCGGCTGAAGTGACTACGAACTCCGGAACGCAGAAGGTGCTACAAGACCAGTTGCGCTATTCCGGATATTTCAGGGTTCCTGAAGATGGCGTCTATTCCATCTTTCTTGATTTGGGCGATATGGACAATCGGCATTTTGTGGTGATTGATGGCAAGCCTTGTATCGATGTGAGCAATTATTGGCTCCCCCCTACTACGAGTGCGCTCGTAGATTTAAAAGCCGGGGAGCATGAGGTGCAATCGATCTGCAAATCAAGCAACACCCCCAGAATCTCGTGGAAACTGGTTGACAATTTGACCACCTTCCGCTCTCCCAACGCCCATATGCTCGATTATATCGTGTTCTATGGACCGTCGGCAGACAGTGTCGTTGCTGCGTACAGGAATATGACTGGTCAGGTGCCCATGTTGCCGCGCTGGGCATACGGTTTTTGGCAGTGCCGTGAACGCTACACGTCAGGCGCCCACCTGGTCGAAACAGTCAAAGAGTTTCGCAAAAGAGACCTGCCCATGGATGTCATTGTCCAGGACTGGCAATATTGGGGCAACCAGGGTTGGGGCGTGCCTCAGTTCGACAGTGTCCATTATGCCAATCCTTCCGGATTTATCAAAGATATCCACGATATGAACGCTCACTTGAGCATTTCCGTCTGGTCAAATCCTGACCGGAATTCCGTCATCGGCAGAATGTGCGCGGCCCACAATCTCTATGTGCCGGAGAGCAAATGGCTGGATTATTTTAATCCGCTTACCAGAGAAACCTACTGGAATACCTTGAATGATTATTTATTTGCCTCTGGCGTCGATTCATGGTGGATGGATGCCACTGAACCGGAGAATGACGCCCTGAAAGGAGCGAAAACGTACTATGGATTGGGGGATTTTTACCGCTTGATCTATCCTTTGTTCGCCAGTCAGGCGGTTTATGAGGGACAGCGAAAAACAACCGGCGCCAAACGCGTTTGCATCTTGACCCGCTCCGCCTTTCTTGGGCAGCAGAAATATGGCATCATCAACTGGTCAGGGGATATCGGCGGAACATGGGACTCTTATAAACGCCAAATTGTTGCGGGGTTGAATTTTGTCTTGACCGGTTTACCCTATTGGACGACCGATATCGGCGGATTCTTCCGTCCGGGTAAAACACAATATACGGATAAAAGCTATCAAGAGCTGCTTACCCGTTGGTTTCAATGGGGCGCCTTGAATCCCATCTTTCGCATCCACGGTTACCAGACAGAAACAGAACCATGGAAATACGGGCCGCAGGTTGAGGAGCATCTGCGCAGAATGCTGAACCTGCGCTATCGTTTAATGCCCTACATTTATTCCGAAGCCTGGCAAATCACCCGACATGGTTCCACCCTGATGCGTCCTTTGGTCATGGATTTTACTGGTGATCAATCAGCCTTACGTCAACGTTATGAGTACCTGTTCGGCAAGGCGCTGCTGGTGGCCCCGGTCACCGCTCCTCAAGTCAAAGAGTGGCAGGTTTATTTGCCGACATCTGCCGTCTGGTACGACTTTTGGACCGGCAGACGTTATTCCGGAGGTCAAACAATCAAAGTTGATGCTCCTCTGGATCGGCTGCCCATTTTTGTCAGAGCCGGTTCCATCATCCCCATGGGACCTTTTATCGAGTATGCAGCGCAACAGAACGATCCGATTGAAATAAGAATTTTTCCCGGTGCCAACGGCGAATTTGTGCTTTATGAAGATGAAAACGATAACTATAATTATGAAAAGGGTGCTTTTTCTACGATTCTATTCAATTGGGATGATGCTCGAAATGAATTGACTCTCCATGAACGCCAGGGCTCCTTTCCTGGCATGCTTGCAGAGCGTCGATTCAACCTGGTGCGGGTTTCTCGCGACAAGATCAGTGGCATCGACATAAGCAAACCTGGCACAACCACCCTGTATAATGGCAAGCCCTTAGTGGTCCATTTTTAACAGCGTACATGGTTTATCAATTTTGGAAAAGGCAACAACCGATATGAAACTGAGCACATGGATTGCATTGCTCCCCGTCATACTTACCGGTCAGCCCCTGGCGCCTACGCCGCCCATGGGCTGGAACAGCTGGGATTGCTTTGGACCTACGGTGACGGAAGAGGAAGTAAAGGCGAATGCGGATTATATGGCAATGCATTTGCGGAAATTCGGATGGGAATATATCGTGGTCGATATCCGCTGGTACGTTGAAAACGACAAGGCTCATGGCTATAATGAAAATGATGCCATTTTTTCGATGGATGCCTGCGGCCGGTTCCTGCCGGCGGTCAATAGATTTCCTTCGTCTGCCGGCGGTCAAGGTTTCAAGCCGCTCGCGGATTATATCCACGGCAAAGGGTTAAAGTTCGGCATTCATATCATGCGTGGCATTCCCAAACTGGCCGTAGAACGCAATACACCGATTCTCCACAGTACCGCCACAGCCAGGGATATATACAGCGACAAGGTTTTATGCACCTGGCTGGGCGATATGTATTCCATCGATCCGGCCAAATCCGGTGCTCAGGAGTACTATAATTCTTTGTTTGAATTATACGCCTCCTGGGGCGTTGATTTTGTCAAAGTGGATGACCTCTCTCGTCCCTATCATAAAGAGGAAATCGAGATGATCCATAAGGCCATCGATTATTGCGGTCGGCCTATGGTTTTCAGCACCTCTCCGGGTGAGACGCCGATTGAATGTGCCGAGCATATCAGCCGACATGCCAATATGTGGCGCATTATCGATGATTTTTGGGACAACTGGTCACAACTTGCCATGCATTTTTCGCTCTTCGAAAAGTGGCTCCCCTATATGGGCCCCGGTCACTGGCCGGATGGCGATATGCTGCCTCTGGGGCGAATCGGTATCCGGGCGGAACGCGGCGATGACCGGATGAGCCTGCTGACCCGGGATGAACAGACGACCCTGATGTCGCTGTTTCTGATATGCCGGTCGCCGTTAATGTTCGGCGGCCATTTGCCGGACAACGATCCTTTCACATTGAGTCTCATCACCAATGCGGAAGCCTTGGCTGTATTGCAAAAGAGCAAAAACAACCGGTTGCTTTTCAATGAAGGTGATAAAATCGCCTGGATCGCCGACGATTTGCACTCGGACGCCAGGTATGTCGCCGTGTTTTTCCTTCCCGATCAAAAACCGATTCTGGAAAAAAACGCTGTGTGGAGCAGCAAACCGATCACATACAAAACCGAAGAACAAAGTGTTAAATTGAATGTGGATATAAAAGGAGCCCAAAAGCTTTATCTGGTTGTGACCAATGGCGGGGATGATAATAACTGGGATCATGCCGATTGGATCGAACCAAAACTCATCGGTCGCAATGGCGTTATGAACCTGACCGACCTGAAATGGGTCAACGCCAGTGCAGGCTGGGGAAACGCGACCGTCAATCATAGCGTGGCCGGAAATACACTGGTGGTGGACGGCGTCGAATATGCGAACGGCATCGGCACGCATGCGAATTCCATCATCGAGTACGATCTGCCGGCAGGATACGATGCCTTTACCGCTTTAGCCGGATTGGACCGGGAATGTGTTTCCCATTCCGAGGGTGCTACGGTCCAGTTTCATGTTTTCACGCAAAATCCGTTCGGATCAGCTACCGAAGATTCAACCAGGATAGCGATCCATTGCACACAGCTTGGTTTGAAAGGCCCTGGTATCTTTCGTGACTTATGGGCTCGACGCGATATGCAATCCGGTAATGAAATCATTTTATCCATACCAAAGCATGGATCCCGATTGCTCAAGATCTCGCCGCAGTGATCGCGGTGTTCGGCACAGAACCAATATAGGGAAAAATATATGAGAACAGCGTCCCAAGTTCTTTTCAGCGTCTTGATGGCCGGACTTTTGACTTTTCATTCGGCGTCCGGGCAACCTGCAAAAAGGCCGATCGTCATTTCACCACAGGTCAATTCAGACTGTACCGTGGTCTTTCGTTTTCTGGCCCCTGCTGCCAGGGAGGCTGCCGTCGATGTTCAATTCGAGAAAAAGCCTGTATCCATGCACAAGGATTCCGCGGGGGTTTGGAGTATCACCCTCGGTCCGGTGGAACCGGATATCTATCCGTATCATTTTGTGGTGGACGGCGTGCATGTGGCCGATCCGAATAATTCAGCCATTTTCCCGAACGAAGGCTTTCAAAACAGCCTGGTGGAGATCACCGGCAACCAACCGTTAATACACACGCTTCAGGACGTCCCCCATGGAACGCTATCCTATCGTTACTACTCTTCCCCCGAATTGGGTGTCCGTCCGGTAGTGATCTATACGCCGCCGGGCTATGAAAACAGCCGCAAAAAATACCCTGTGCTCTACCTTTTGCATGGCACCACGGACACTGAAGAAACCTGGACCAAGGTAGGCCGGGCTCATATCATTCTCGACAACCTGATTCATCAAAATAAAGCGACGCCCATGATAGTGGTCATGCCCTATGGCCGCGCTTATCCGGCAATCAGCAAATCAACATGGAGTCTACGCACCTGGGAGAATTTGCAGGAATTCAAAAAGGATTTTTTTGCCAACCTGGTGCCTTTTGTGGAAACGAACTATCGGGTAAAAAAGGACAAGGACAGCAGGGCCATTGCCGGGTTTTCAGGCGGCGGTGGTGAGGCCCTGTATCTCGGATTAAACAATCCGGATTTATTCGGATGGGTTTGCGGATTCGCACCGGGCATGCTGAAGGAAGAATTCGAGCGCAATAATGCAGTCGCTTTCGCAAATCCGGCCTTAACCAACCAACGATTGAAATTATTCTGGATCGGTGTGGGAAAAGAGGATGGTTTATTTCCGATCATCTCTGAGTATTTACAGGTACTGGACGAAAAACAGATCAGACATGAGACTTTTATCTCGGCAGGAGGCCATACCTGGATGAATTGTAAACTGTATTTAGCCATCATCGCACAAAAATTGTTCAAACAGCTATGAAGGAAATGAAATGAAAAGAAAATCCATCGCTTGTTTGCTTTTTGCTGGCGTACTTGCTTTTGCTGATAGACCGGCATCGAGCCAGCCGCCGAGAGGGCCTTGGGTGGTATCGCCCCAGGTGAATCCGGACCATACCGTAGTGTTTCGCTATCTTGCGCCGACAGCCCGGGAGGTCCTGCTCAACGGACAATTCGATGATAAACCGCAAGCCATGACCAGAGATTCAATCGGTATCTGGAGTGTAACGGTTGGGCCGATTAAGCCCGATATCTATCCCTATAATTTTATCGTGGACGGAATTTCGGTGATGGATCCAGCCAATACGGAATATTTTCCCAACGAGCGTTTTAAGGCAAGTCTGGTCGATGTTCCCAGCAACACGCCGCTGATGCATTCGCTTCAGGATGTACCGCACGGCACGGTTACATATGAGTATTATCCTTCGGCTGCCGGTACAACCGGGTGTCTGGTCATCTATACGCCCCCCGGCTATGAACATCATTCGAAAAAATATCCCGTCTTTTATCTTATCAGCGGCACGACCGATACCGAAGAAACCTGGTTCAAAGTCGGCCGGGCCAACCTCATTTTGGACAACCTGATTGCCCAGGGTAAAGCCAAACCCATGATCATCGTCATGCCTTATGGAAATATAGAAGCCAGAATCGCAGCGCAGACCGGCAAACCCAAACCCGCAGATCCGGCTAACAGGGAAGGAGAAGAGGCGGTTAACCGTGCCAGGGCATTCGGCCAGGATCTTGTTAATAATGTCATTCCTCATGTCGAAAAAAACTACCGTGTGCTAGCCAACAGATCGAACCGGGCTATAGGCGGCTTTTCCCGCGGCGGCGGCCAGACCTTGCGCACCGCCTTTGATCATCTGGATAGGTTCGCATGGCTCTGCTGCTATAGCGCCTACCTTTCCGGCCAGGAGATGGAACGCGACTACCGTTTTATATATGAAAATCCAAAACGCACCAACCAACAATTGAAATTACTTTGGGTCAGCGTGGGCAGCGAAGATTTCCTGTACCAGCAGACGCTGGACTTTTTAGACTTTCTGGAAGCAAAAAGCCTGCGTCATAAAAGATTGATCACTTCAGGCGGTCACACGTGGATGAACACCAAACTATTTTTAACCGAGAGCGCTCAATTACTTTTTCAATAAAGGATCGAATGTCATGAAGAAATGGTTTTTTTTAACATTCAGTCTGGTGCTGGCGATTCCCGCGGCCAGGGCTCAACGACCACCCAGATTGAATTCGCCGGAAATACATGCTGATCATAGCATCACCTTTCGATATCACGCACCTCATGCCCAAAAGGTCTATTTAGATGCCGAATTCTTATCCGCGCGCCAACCGATGCAAAAGGACACCACCGGCGTTTGGAGTGTTACCGTCGCGCCGGTCCAGCCGGATATCTATCCCTATTTCTTCTGGATTGACAGTGTTCAGGTCGCTGATCCCAACAATACCTGTCTGTTCGCCAATGAAAGGTTCAAGCGCAGCTTGGTGGAAATACCCGGTGATCCGCCATTGCTACATGAAATGCAGAAGGTTGCTCATGGTAAAATCAGTTATCGGTACTACAAATCAATGACGCTGTCGAGCACCCGCACGCTACTGGTTTATACGCCGCCTGGTTTCGAGGCGCGTGGTAAGAAAAAGTACCCGGTGCTGTATCTTATTCATGGCGGATCGGATACGGAAGAGACCTGGACCAAGGTGGGGCGCGCCAATCTGATCGCTGATAATCTGATCGCGCAGGGAAAAGCCAGGCCTATGCTCATCGTCATGCCGTACGGCAATGTCCGGCCCAACCCCATGGCTGAGTTTACCAAAGAGGTCATCAACGGCATCATCCCATTCATCGAGGCCAACTATCCGGTTTATACCGATAGTCCGCATCGCGCCATAGCCGGGTTCTCTGTTGGCGGCGGACAGACCCTTAACATCGGACTGATGCATGCGGACAAGTTCGCTTATGTTTGTTCCTACGCTCCTTATACCGCCACTGAGGAGTTCAAGATGAATTTTTCCAATTGGTCGCCGGATGCCGCCTTGTTGAACGAACAGCTGCGGCTGTTCGGCATCAGTGTCGCCACGGAAGATTTTTTATATGAAAGCGTGCTGCAGAATATTGCGATGTTCAAGGAAAAGAACCTGAATGTGCAAACACTTATTGTTCCGGGCGGCCACACCTGGATGAATTGCCGATTGTATCTGGCCAATACGCTGCAGCAGTTGTTCAAAGAATAAAAGCGGTGCATAAAAAGAGAAAAGAGTTGAGATGAAAGTGAAACCCGTTTTTCTCTTTCTTATTTTAACGATCGTAACGGCTGACAGAGTCTCAGCCCAGACTTTAACGCATCCTTTTCAGCCCACGCTGTCCTCATTGGAAAAAGCCGATCCGGTGCCTGAATGGTTCAAAGACGCCAAGTTCGGCATTTATTTACACTGGGGTGTATACTCTGTTCCGGCATTTTCCAGCGAATGGTATCCGCGTGCCATGTATATAACGGGTTCTCCAGAAAATAAACACCATAAGGAAATTTACGGTGACCCATCTCAATGGCCATACAACAACTTTATCACCGGAGCAAAGGATAAGACAGGTCATTATGTCCAGTTTGCGCCGAGGTTAAAAGCAGACGGCGGCCAATTCGATCCTGATGATTGGGCCCAGCTCTTTGCCGACGCAGGCGCTCAATTCGCTGGCCTGGTGGCTGAACACCATGACGGCTTTTCCATGTGGGCCAGCCAGGTCAATCCCTGGAATGCCAAAGAGATGGGGCCCAAGCTGGACTTGGTCGGTTTGCTGACAGAGGCCATTCGCAAAAGAAATATGCGCATCATTCTGTCCATGCATCATGCCTACAATATCACCGGATATTATGAACCAGCGCCTCATGCCAGCGATGTAAGATTACAGATGTTGTTCGGGCAGCAGGGCAAGGAAAAAAATGAGGCTCTATGGCTGAGCAAACATAAGGAAATTATCGATAACTACAAACCTGATATCATTTGGCAGGATTTTAATCTGCATCTCATCTCCCAGTCTGTCCTTTTAGAGTTTTTATCTTATTATTATAACCGGGCTGCCCAATGGGACAAGCAAGTAGTCGCCACCTTCAAGGACGGCTTGAATACAAAATGCGCTGTACTTGATTATGAACGCGGCGGACCAGTGGACATTACCGAAAATTATTGGCTCACCGACGATGCGGTCAGTTCTTCCAGTTGGTGCTATACCGAGGGTATCGGTTACTATTCTAAAAAGCAGATACTGCACGGTTTTCTGGATCGGATCAGCAAGAACGGCAATCTGTTACTTAATTTATCACCCACAGCAGAGGGCGTCATCCCGCAGGAACAAAAAGATATTTTGCTGGCCATGGGGACATGGCTAAAAAAATACGGCGAGGCGGTGTACGCTACCCGGGCGTGGGAAGTCTATGGAGAAGGCCCGACCAAAATGGGGGCCGCCCATGGCATTTTCACAGCTCCGGCGGAAGGCACCGCCAGGGACATCCGCTTTACCAGGTCTAAAGACAACCGTACGCTCTATGCCATTTTACTCGGTTGGGAAAACGGCCAGAAGGAGGTCCTGCTCAAATCACTCTCCTCTCATCGAATCGACGGTAAAAAACTGAGATCAATCGAGCTGATCAACGGCCATAAAGGGAAATATTTGCCATTATCGTTTAAACAGTCGCCTGAAGGATTATTAGTTACTTTACCTGAACGCACCTTTGATGATCTGGCCTATGTGTTAAAACTTGGTTTCGATGGCAACATTCCCAAATTTGCCGGATATGCTGATCTTGATTGTTCACCGCATTATTACATCGTTCCCGGTGATAACAACGGTAGCTTGGTGCTTGGTTCTGATCGGACGCTGACAGGGAAAAGAAAAGACCCGTCAAATCACTGGAAGTTGAGTTCATCAGGAAAAGGCCTATATAAGATTATGAATCGTGCAAACGGTGAAGTACTCCAATGCAGCGGGTTAAAACATGATCTGACAATTGCAAATTTCAAGGGAAAAGGCGGTCAATTTTGGACTATTGAAGACGCTCATAATGGATTATTCAGAATATCAAACAAGCGATTTGCCGATCGAATCATCTGCCAGAGCACAAGATCCGTCGAAGGAGCTAAGGTAGAGTTGAGCCAGGCACCGATCGAACCCTATGACAAATGGAAACTCGTTCAGGTCTGTGAAACACCGCAGCGGGCTTTTAAGGAAAACAGTATTCCTGGAATCCTTGAGGCGGAGGATTATGATACCGGTTGTCCGGACGACGCTTTTTATGACCTGTCAGAAGTCAACGAAGGCGGGCAGTATCGAATCAGCGAACCGGTGGACATTGAAAAATGTTCAGCCGGCGGATATAATATTGGCTGGACCCGACTCGGAGAATGGCTGACCTATTCCGTGTTGGTAAAGAACACTGCTACGTATCAAATACACTTTTATGTCGCCTCCAGTTATGACAGCGGCAAATTACATCTGGAATGTGATGGTAAAAACCTGACCGGCATTCTGGCCGTTCCCAACACAGCCGGTTTTCAAAACTGGACCAGTGTAAAAAAGACGGTAAAACTCTCCGCTGGCCCGCATTTGCTGAAATTGGCAATCGACGGTGATTTTCTGAATCTTGACAAAATGGTATTTGAAGAACGGCCATAGCTGTTCATTACTTTCGGAGGTCAGCGTGATCTCTACCGAGTACAATTCAAAAATACCAGCTTTCGTTCGACCAGGACAGTCCTTGTCAAGTGCATCGTAAATATTGCGAAAAGGTGATGCAGTAAATATTAAGTAAAAAACAGTTAAAAAATAAGAAAGGAGTATTTCCACATGAAAAAACTAGTATGTGCCGTGCTGCTGGCTCTCCCGTTGATCTCATTAGCGCAGACCGCAAAGATCAAAATTGACATCGAGAGAACGATTGCGGAAATTGATCCGAACATTTATGGTGTGTTTATGGAACCCATTCATTTTAGCGGTAAAAGACTGGGTTTGCCTGACACGGCCAGCTTTAATACGCTGTATGGAAATTTATACGATCCCGCTTCGCCCTTGGCGGATGAGAACGGTTTTCGAAAGGATTATATCGAAGCCATGAAGGAGCTGAAGATCGCTAATATGCGCTGGCCAGGCGGGAATTTTGTCATGGGCTATAATTGGCAGGACGGCATCGGACCAAAGGCCCTGCGGCCTGGCCGCATCAATCTGGCCTGGGGAGGAGTGGATAATAACCACGTAGGTACCGACGAGTGGATCGCGTTGAATAAAGCAATAGGGAGCGAAAACATCATCTGTGTCAATCTTGGGCTGGCAACCATCCTCGATGCTTGTCACTGGGTTGAATACTGCAATTATACAAATGGCACCCATTATTCCGATTTACGGGCCAAGTATGGACACCCCAAACCCTATAACGTTAAAATTTGGGATCTTGGCAATGAAGTGGACGGCTCGCCCTGGGAACTGGGGCATAAATGCGCTGAAGATTATGTCAAAATCGCCCGGGAGGCGGCCAAGGCCATGCGGTCGGTGGACCAGACCATTAAATTGGTGGCGTCCGGCTCGTCCTATTATGAGAGTACCGGTCAATGGGTGGAATGGAACCGCAAAGTGCTGACCGGCCTGGCGGATAAGATCGATTATCTTTCCATCCATCGCTATTGGGAAGGCTCCGATGATTACTATACTTTTATGGGGCAAAGTGCGATGGATTTTGAGGAAAAGATTACTGTTCCAGCCGCTGAAATTCGCGCCGTCAAAACGATGAAAAACATCGAGAATCCCATCTATATCTCCTTTGATGAATGGGGCACTTTTGGCCGAGATTTCCTGTCCGTATTGCCTATTGCGCAATGTTTCAACTCTTTTCTGCGCCACGCCGATGTCGTTAAAATGGCCAATTTCACCATGGCGACCTCTTTATTGGCAAGCGACCGGGAAAAAGGCACCTACCGATCACCCTTGTTTCATGTATTTAAACTGTTCTCAAATAACTGTCGCGGCAATTCAATCGATACATACGTTCAATGCGACACTTTCAACACCGAAAAATACAAGGGTATACCCTATCTGGACGTCACCTCGGTTTATGCCAGGGAATCCAAAACCGTCTATGTCAACGTTGTTAACCGGCATAAGGGAAAAAGCATAACAGCTGATATTTTCAGCAACTCGGGCACGTTTTCCGGGAATGCCGAGACTACACTTTTAACGGTCGCTTCACTGGAAGAGCCGTTCAGTTATGACAAACGGGAGCAGTACCTTCCGGTCGGCAGAACCATAAAAACAGCAGGAAATAAAATCGTCGTTTCGTTCCCGGCGCATTCGTTTACCCAGATCAAAATTGCTTTAAAACCCTGATGGTGCCGGCTGTTTGAAGGCCAAAGGAAGCACGCCATACGGTGTGCCAAAATCCTCGAGTTTGCCGTGGCTACTGCTTACATGCATGAGGCAACCATGAATTCGCCGGACATCATAGCAACTCTCAAAGAAGGATGCATGACTATGAAAAAGTACTTCTGCCTGATTCTGCTCTCCGTTATGTGTTTGTATTCATGGAGCTTTTCGGGCGACGATTGTGAAAAAGATATCGACGACAAAAGAGGGGTAATGGTTCCCTGGCAAAAAGGAGCCCATGAAACCGGCAAGTACCGCAATGTTTTTCTGGAGGCCGGTTATAAACAGGAAGATATCGATGCAAAACTGGCTAAAGCCTATTATGATGTATTCGAGGGACCGAACCGTGTCTATTTTCAAGTGGGCGATACCATGGCCTACATATCCGATTTGAAGAATCACGATGCACGCACCGAGGGACTTTCGTACGGCATGATGGTCGCCGTTCAGCTTGACAGGAAAGATGTGTTCGACCGTTTATGGCGCTGGACGAAAAAGACGATGCAGCACCAGGGCGGCGCGCGCGATGCCTATTTTGCATGGAGCGTTAAACCGGAAACCGGCGAGCACAATGCCGAGGGTTCAGCTTCCGACGGCGAGTTGTATTTTATCACATCGCTGTTGTTCGCCGGCAACCGCTGGGGGAATCATACCGGCATCAACTATTACGGAGAGGCGCGCAGAATTCTCGATGCCATGTGGCGTAAGGATGGAACAGCGGGGATTATGAATGTAATTAATGTCAAGGAGAAAAAGATTACATTCGTGCCGGACCTGTCGGGTTATGACTGGACCGATCCTTCTTATCATGTACCGGCCTTTTTCGAGATATGGGCTGAATACGCCCACGATGGTAAAGAACCGTTCTATAGAGAATGCGCCGATTCGGCCCGCGCTTATTTGCACCGGGCTTGTTCAGCTCCAACCGGTTTGAATCCCGACGTTACTGAATTCTCGGGCGAACCGCGGAGGTTCGGTTTTATGCCGGCGGCTTTCCGTTTCGATTCATGGCGCGTACCCATGAATATTGCGATGGATTATTCATGGTACAATAAAGACGGGACCTGGCAGCAGGATTATTGCAAAAGAATCCAGAACTTTCTTTTCTGCAAGGGCCTGGATACATTCGACGATCAATTCAATCTGGATGGAACTCCCCCCGCCTGGATACTTCCGGCCGGCGGCTACCAGAAATTGCGCCATTCATTGGGATTGGTAGCAACTTCTGCGGCGGCCTCGATCATGGGCACACAGGCAAAAAGCTGGAAATTTGTCGATGCCGTGTGGAATGCAAAACTGGAACCTTACGAGGATGGATACTTTGACCCGTACTATGATGGTCTTCTCTACCTGTTCAGTTTGATGCATCTAAGCGGAAACTATCGGATTATTACTCCTCAGACCAAATAAGAATAGATCGATGCCAGCTGCAAAACCGCAATCCTTTTGGCGGAGATATTCATCAACATTGCTGCGGCTAACCTATGAATGAAAGGAAAACCATGAAACACCTTACAATTGGTATCTTTGCTTTACTATGCATCAATTGTTACGGCCAACCATATTCGAAAAGCTGGAAAGATTTGAATTACGCTGGCGACTCATTCCAATATCACAGGTTAGATATTTATCTGCCTGTAATTGAAAAGCCGACATATCCTGTGGTGATTTCAATTTATGGAAGCGCATGGTTTGGTAATAATTTAAAAGGAAGCGATCTTGCAACCTTTGGCAAGGCATTGCTCGATGCCGGTTTTGCTGTTGTTACTCCGAACCACCGTTCGAGCATGGATGCAAAATTTCCCGCACAAATTCAGGACATCAAAGCCGTTATTAGATTTATTCGGACAAATGCTGCAAAATATCAAATTGATACTTCTTTTATAGGGATAAACGGATTTTCATCAGGTGGTCACCTGTCTGCATTAGCGGGAACTTCCCGATTTACTAAACAATTTACGGTCGGCTCGACCACCTATGATATAGAAGGCAATGTCGGATCAGATACGACAGTCAGCAGCTCAGTCCATGCGGTGGTCGACTGGTCGGGGCCTACAGACCTTCTGGTGCTGGATTCCTGCAGGAGCACTCCTCTTCATGACGGCGCCAATTCCCCCGAATCACTCCTCATAGGGGGCTCGGTTCAGGACAACCAGGATAAAGCAATGTTGGCAAATCCCATAACTTACATCGATGCAAACGATCCTCCATTTCTTATTCTTCATGGCGATGCAGATCAGACAGTGCCCAGCTGTCAAAGTACATTGCTTTTTGATGCTCTGCAGAAAGCGAATGTACCGAGTCAACTTGTTTTGATTCCCAATGCACAGCATGGGACAGGCATGTTTTCAGAAAAGTACTTCAAAATGATGATCGATTTTTTCACGACGATTTCCGGGATGACCGCAGTTGATGTCAAGGAGAGTAAAAATTCATCCAAGTTTTCGAGCTTTTCAAATTACCCCAACCCTTTTAATCCATCGACGACAATCGAATATAGTCTGAAGGATGACTCAATAATTGAGATCAAGATTTTTGATAATTTTGGCCGACTTGTAAGAAGCCTTTTCAAGGGCCAATCAACTTCCGGAACACATAATTTAGCCTGGGATGGCCGTGATGATAATGATAAGCAGCTATCAAGCGGTCTTTATTATTACCAAATCAAATCAGAAACTTTTTCTTCTGCTAATAAAATGTTGTTATTGAAATAATCGAAATTAAGTGCCCGATACCCCATTTTCAGAGCGCTAAGCCATAATCGGCAGCCTCATCATCTCTTAGCGACTGGGAAATTGACCAATCTGAATCTGGAAAACAAGGAAAATTGCTAAAAAGCATACAATTAGGCGATATCGTTGGGGGGCAACTTGCGCAGAAATTAAGGAAGGACTCTTTTAAAGCCGACGCGCTCAAAATAGCAGGTGCGTTTACAAATGACTTGTGCTCGATTCCGCAAAAAGCTAAATTGTGCAAAGTAGTGTGATTGCATAACCTCAGATTGGTACGGATGGCGCTGTCTTTTGCATTTTTTACGCTATAGCGTGTGATTTCATGATTCATGCTCTCCTCTTTATGCGCTCGCATTATGATGGTCTTCTTTACCTGTTAAATTTAATGCATTTGAGCGGCAACTATAGGATTATTGCTCCCCGGACCAAATAAGACTATACTATTGCCAAATTTGAAATCGCAATATTCTTCAAGGCAGGATAAAATGATCCTGCCTCCACTTTCACAAGCCAGCGGAGGTACGATTCGCGCATGAAACGGCCTGTCATTTTTTTCTTCCTGTTCACCTCTCTCTGCAATGCGCAAATGATGGATTCCTTCGACAAAGGGAAAATAGAGGGCTGGTTTTTACTCACCGGCGACGGCAATGCTGCGATCACTCTGGAACCAAAGAACGGCTACGCGACCATGACGGTGGATGGAAGCAAAGATAAATACAACTGCTATTGGACTTGTATCAAACGGGACGTCACTTCCTTTCTCGATTTAGCCAAGCTGAAAGATCCGAATTACCAGCTTCGGGTCGAAGCAAGAGTTCGCCTGCACAATGCGCCCCGCAGGTTGAACTTTATGGTCAATACCAACCGGACGACGGACTTTCATATCGACCTGATGGAATACGATATCGCAGATACAACCGGCTGGCATGTAATAAGCATGACGACAAAAAAATTCGATGCCCGCCCCGGGGATTCGGTTTATGTGCAGTTGTGCGCAACCGACTTTGGGCTCGAAAAAGATTCCCTGGATATAGATTATTATCGCGCAGATATTGTTCATGTTAAAGAAGCCGGTGAGGACCAAGGTGAACCGATTCGCTACCATCCCCCAATTCCGAAAACAGAATACTTTTCGCATCACCTCCCTGTAGCTCAAGATGGTATGATCAATCCCGACTTTCCTGAGGTAAATTTCAACGACTGGCATGGTATTGAAAAGGGAAAGAAGGTTCGCACCATAACCGTCGCCGGAAATGCATGGGGAATACTGAAATGGGATTTTTCATCTTTTAAAAATGCGAAGGTTGCCGAAGCGGGTTTGCTCGAACTTGTCACTCAGTCGGTTCAGCTGGGAGGAGACTATATTAAAGCGTTTGGCCAAGATTTTGGCATCGAATTCCCGAGGATAAGGGTCATAGAAGTACTTGCAGGCGATGCCGACTGGGACCAGGCATCTGTAACCTACAACTCTCTCACCGGCGGCAGTCCCTACTCCAAGGTGTTCAATGCACAAATGATTTATGATTTCGATGCACAACATGAACCTGGCGGAAGAAACTTTATTACCATTCCCAGACCGGTCATGGAGCGCTTGATAAACGGTGAGACAAAAGGATTACTGATTCGACCGCTGGGAGCATTAGTCGCCTCTTTCTATGCTTCTGAAAACCAGGCTGGTAAATACGCTGCAAAATTGCATTTTAATTTGGCCCGGTAATCTGAGTGCGCGT
>DAOLSP010000025.1 GCA_035419245.1 bacterium
CCAGGAAGCGGAGCAATGGGTGCGCCCTGTCCTGGATGTGGACTTTATCAAATCCAATCATCCGGCCCTCTACAACGAGTGCCTGGATGTGAAGCCGGGGAGCAGGTCACTGATCCCCAAAATCAAACTGTGAGAAAACGGAGGTCTAATATGGGCGTAGCTGAGCAATTGAAAGACAAGATGCGGCCGGATGGCTCCTGCCCTGCCAAGGCCGAACCTGCGACCAGTGGCAAGAAAGAAAAATCAACGATTCCCGTTACTCTGGCCGGCATGGACTCGCACGGGATCGAGCGGATCCTCAGGCTCTATGAGCCGATGTTTGCCAACGCTCTGATGGGGGCAATCCCTCCGGAGCGGATCATCCAGATTTCTACCAGTATCATCGCTGAAAGCGACAGCCTGAAAACCTGTAGCACACGGAGCATTATAGGTGCAGTCCTCAGTGCATCGCTGGTCCGGCTGGATCCGACGCCCGAGCTGGGGCTTGTCTACTTCATCCCCCGCAAGGGCAAATGCTGCTTCGAGATCGGGTACCAGGGCTGGATCACGTTAATGCTCCGCAATCCGAACGTCAGCCACATCTATGCCTACTGCGTTCGGGAAGGAGACAAGTTCGAAGTCCGGCTGGGACTTGAGCCGAATATCATCCATATCCCCAACCTTGACAAGCCCGGCGCCCTGAAGTATGTCTACGCGGTTGCCCACCTTGCCAACGGGCAGCGCGTTTTCCGCTACCTTAATCAGGCGCAGGTCGAAGCACGTAAGGACCGGAGCGAAGCCAAGGACAGCAAATACAGCCCGTGGAATGACAAGGTGCTGGTCGAGGAGATGTGGGGCAAGGTCGGGATCAAAGTCCTGCGTAAGTTCATTCCGGTGGATCTAGAGAGCCGCGTCTCCACGGCCAACCTGCTGGATGGGCGAATCGTTACCCCGGAAGTCTTTGACCTGGAGAAGAAATCGGTCAAGCTCAATCCAATGGAAGCCGAGGATGCGGACTTTGCCGACGTGCCCAATGGGAACGGCAATAGCGACAAGCAAGCCGCTGGCAGTGCTGCGAATGGTCAGCCTGCCGTCTCTCAGGATGGCGGCACCGGCGACCCGGGTAAGTCAGTTCCTGATGAGCGCTATTTGAAAGCCTTGCAAGTTCACCGCAAAAAGATCATCGAACTCAAGGGCGAGAAGTTCTGGAACGATCTGCCTGGCCAATACGGTCTGGAGAGCTTTGAGGAAGTCCCGAACGCCGAGCAGGAGCGGATGCTAATGGACCTCTCCAAAATCACCAATGAAGCGCTGAGAGCACAACAACAGAATCATGCTGGCGAACAAGCGAGGATACTCTGATGGCGACTTTGATTAAATCCGAATCCAGTGATGGCCACCGGCGCCTCTGCTCTGCCAAGTGCTACAACGCACACGGTACTGATTGTACCTGCATCTGTAATGGAATGAACCACGGCGTCGGTCCACAACAGGCGGCTCAGAACACTCAGAATTTAACAGAGGAATTGGTAGAAATAGTCAGAGATCATGTGAGCCGCCGCGAAGCGCAAAGGCTCAAAGCGCAGGCGGATCAACTGGCTTTTAAATTTTGATTTCCGCGTCCCACTCCATCGCAATGACGCACCCCGGTGTCTTGAATGGTCCTGAAAACCGCGCTATGCAGGACAGAATAGGCACCGGGGATAATTTGGAGAATTATTTATGAGCAAATTGCCGAAACCGCCCGCGCCGATCGTTATCAATCGTCGCAGAGCTAAAAGATGGCCAGCTCGCCGCGTCAGGTACAACGAAGCCCAGATCGTCAGGCAGGCAAGGGCAAGGGCCAAAGCCTTTTTCAAGGGACTTTTTAAATGAGAGTGAGGTCTGTTATGAGATTCTTCAAATTCATTGCCGCTGCTCTGCTGGTTGGGCTGCTGGTCCTGGCAGAAGCAAAGGACTTGGTGCCGATCGATACAACGGCCCCTGGCATTCTCAGCATCCGGGAGATGGAGAGGAGCGATATCGGGATCGCCCGGTTTTTTGGAACGGTGGCCATTTTTTACACGAGCGACCAGCCGGCGACGACCTTCCTTTTCGCAGCGGTTACTGAGAGCGATTCCGTCCACGAATCCATCGAGCAGTCCTACTGGTCTGTATCTCGGGACACCATGATGGCGACGCTGTTCATTCCCGACAGCATCCTCAGCAAAGCGTCCAAGGTGCAGACTTATATTGCTTCACGTTGGGCGGATAAGAGCGTCACCATCTATGAAACGACCATGGGGCTTGTGGACATCACGGACCTGATCGCTGTTGCGAAGTAGGACTTTGATTTGTGCGAGGTGCGAAATGAAAACCATTACCGAAAACGGCCCATACGTCCAGGATTGCAGATGCGGCGTGATCGCTCTTCTGCTGATGCTCCCGATCCTGGCTCAGAACGGCTTTTCAATTGAAAAGGCCGTGCATGATTATCAGGCCAATCACGCCCAGCACTTTAAATGCCCCTATGCTGGCAAACGCGGATCCTGCTCTCAGCTCCTGCTTGAAAAGGGACCGGCGGCAGTGGTCAAGAAGTGCAAGGCTCTGCGAGATGCTCAGGAATAGGGGGCCAATATGTTCCTTGCAGAAAAACGTAAAAATGAGCTGGTTCGGCTTGACACGCGCCTGCTGGAAATCGGCTTGGAGTTGCTCAGGAACGCTGATAATGAAAAGCAGCGTCTTGAAATCCACCAGATGATAGAGGAAATTCAGAAACCTAAAACAAGGACCCTAAAAAATGAACGATAACATGATGGAAGAATCAAAGGCGGTTGATGAGCGCAGGCACAACTTTACCATCATCGACAACGAAGTTATTGAGCGCACAGCAGAAATCGGGATTTATGCGCTTGGCGTTTATAGTGTTCTGGTCAAAATGGCTAATGCCGGGAACAAATGTTTTCCAGGCCAGCGCTATATCGCGGCTATGCTTGGGATAAGTGAGCGCAAGGTACGGGACAGTATTGAATCCCTTGAAAAAGCGCACCTCATTACGGTAACTCACAACTACGGGTTTCCAAGTACCTATCATATCACCTGTGTAAAAAAGAAGGGCACCCCAGCACAAAATGCCGCACTACCCCGGCATGACATGCCGGACCCCCCGGCACCACGTGCCGGACTACCCCGGCACCACGTGCCGCCTAATAATATTAATATAACAATACCCAACCAACAAGAGGGCCCGCCGGGGGAAGCGCAAACAACCTTGCACCTTCAGGCATATATCAATCCGTTCAATCAGATCGTCTCAATATTGCGGACACCTGATCTACCGCCCACAGCATATCGACTGGGTATGCTTAAAAGCGCATTTTCCAATGTGAATATCGGCGGATTTGAAAACATAAAAAAGGCGGCCAGGAATTTAATGGCGTCAGATTTTCCCGATAGCTATAAGAGATATGACTGGCTGTTCAATAAGTTCGATTTTGTTGAGCACATTACGGAGCTTTTAATCAAGAAACATGATGTAACACCCAAGGCCAGAAGATACGGTGAAGTACCTGCTGATTGGAGACCTGAGGATGCAAGCAGAACAGCTACCCCATAATGATTACGCTGAAATGGTCACCATAGGTTGCCTGCTTGAGGGCTACGCACCCGAAATGATTCTGGCTGAATTGGTGCCCGAAGATTTCTACGGCGCCGCAAACCGGATTATCTTTTCGACCTGCCGGGACATCGCCGCTGCTGAAGCTCCAATCGGTATCTTCACAGTAGTTGACCGGTTACGCATCGATGGCAATCTCGAAAAAATCGGCGGAGAGGCGTATCTGGCACGATGTACCGGCCAGGTAGTCAGCGCTACCCAGGCAGACGGTGCGGTCTGGGGGGTGAAGGATGCGGCTCTTCTCCGGCACGGTTATCTGGCAACCAACAGAGCAAGCAGAGAATTCGCAATCCCGGGGAAAAATGCAGCGGAGTTGATTGACGGTCTTCAGAGTGAGCTTCTGAAAATCTCCAGCCGGAACAGGGAGATCATCGCTCAGGAAGCAAAGGACCTCATGGCGACGGCTGTCAGTGATATTGACTCTTCAAAGGGAAGGCCAGGACTATCTGGCATAACGACAGGATTCAAACAAATTGATTATTTCACCGCAGGCCTGCAAAAAGGCGAGCTGATTATCCTGGCAGCTCGCCCGAGCATGGGCAAAACCTCTCTTATGCTGAACATCGCGCAGAGTGCTTCCCTGGCAGGGAAGAATGTTTACCTCTTCTCACTGGAAATGAGCACCAGGCAGCTGGCCTTGCGCATGATTTGCTCGGAGGCGGCTGTCAATTCGCACCATGTCCGGACCGGTCATTTCAACAACGAGGAGCATGAACGACTCGTAAAAGCGGCCGCAAAACTGGGCAATTGCCAGCTCAAAATCAATGACAGGGCCGCCGATCTGGCTGAAATTGTGGGCATAGCGAAACGGGAAGCGGAGAATGGCAAACTGGATCTGATCTGTATAGACTACTTGCAGCTGATAAGCGCCCGGTTCGCAAAAAGCGACACCAGGGACCGTGAAATTGGCACCATCACCCGCCAGCTTAAAGGACTGGCAAAAGAACTCGACGTGCCCGTTCTGGCTTTATCCCAGCTTTCTCGCGTGAACGAGGCGCAGAAAGCGAGGCGTCCGACGCTTAATGCCTTGCGTGACTCAGGAAATCTTGAGCAGGACGCCGACACGGTTATTTTCCTCCATTCCGATCAGTATTATGAACGGGAGAGCGCAGACAGCGAACAGCTCGATGAATGGCAAACCGATGTCATGATAGCCAAGCAGCGCAACGGCCCAACCCTGGACATCCCGATGCTTTTCCGGCGTCAGTTTACCCGTTTTTATCCTATCGACGGGATTCATGAGAACGACACTGAGAGGGCCCGGGCAAACGAATGGTATCAAAACTGACTCAATGATCCTCAAACTAAATCAAAATGAGAAAAGCAGGTGAAATCATGAACGATTTGCTGACATCGAATGCGGAGAAAAGGAGGAACATCTGTTCCATCGCCTTTGCCTCACGGATGGGGGTGGCGGTATTTTCTCCGCTCTGCGAACTGGTCACCTCTGGCACAATGCGAGTATCCCAAACATCCGAATTTATTTGCAGGTTGAACGCGATGCGGGACCGGTGGAGCATCCAGACCGTGATAATCCAGGCATTTGGAAGCATCCCGGATATTGAGCAAAAGACGCTCGACGCCGTTAAGGATGTTTTTCCCGAATATATACTGGTCCACTGCGACCAATGGAACCCGATCCGGATGGGCTACAAAAAACGCAGAGCGCTGGCAGAGGTGTATCATGCGGATAAAATCAATTGGCCTGAACAGGTGGATGCGATTTTGATGGGTCGCTGGCTGTGGGATATACTGCACACGGCTGGCGTGCCATTCCCGGCATCCTACCTCAATCAGATAGCGCAAACGACCAGAAGGTTCCCCCGCCGGCAGGATCTGAGCCGGCTTCAAGGTCGGATTATCACTGAAGCGCAATGGGAAGTGTTCCTGTTATAACAGTTTGGAAGGGAGAGTTATGAAAAAGCTTGTTCTGTTCATCATTCTCATGGTTCTGGCTCTGGCAGTTTTCTGCCAACAGCTGCCGCCGGAGCTGGGCGATCCGCCTACAACGACAAAGATCCAGACTGAGTAGAAAGCTGAGGCCGTTATGAAAGCACTGATTGAGAATCGCTGGGTGGAGTTTTTCATCGGCTGCGGGATCATCCTGCTGGCTTATACCGGAAGTCCCCGCACAATGGTGGAAGTCTTTATTGCCGTTGGCGGTACTTCTTTAGGTGCAATACTCTTGATATTGTCATGGAATCGGGATCAGGATCAGGCTAACTCGCACAGAAGGAGCAGCAAAGCATGAATGAATTGGACCGGGCGCTTACAATGTATCGGGCAGCTCACCCCGAATTGCAGCACGGCAAGGAGACCTTGACCGACATTCTCTTTTTCCTGGTCCATAAGGTGGAAGAGCTGGGAGAGCAGCTGAAAAAGACAGGCCGGAGAAAACCGAGAAGGACCGCCAAAAGATCGCAGGAAGCAATCGAGAACGCATTCAAATGGGCCGGAATGAAAGGGCCAAAGGTTGAAGAACCAGTACCTGAAGAACCTGGAGAAGTAACCAAAGGGTAGGGAGGAAGTATGGATGCGAAAGAGATCAGAGCGAGGCTGCTTACGCATACGCAGTTTCTCGTCAAAATATTTGACAATACTAAATTTCTGGACATGAGCCGGCTTGGGGAATGCCCGAGAAAGCTCACCTGGGAAATGCTCCACGGCGTCAATCCCGGCGATGACCTTAAGATGCGGCTCTTTAAAATACATCAGGCCGAGGAAGATCTGCAGCAGCGCCTCACCCGCGTCTTGAGCCCTGAGTACACTGGCACCAGACCGATTCAAGCAATGAAAGGCCGGGTTGTCGGTTTTACCAGTGGAGAGTTCAGAGGGATGCTGATCAAAATCAAGAGTGTGCCGGATGATGACGCTCTTCCGAATGGCCGGGCCCCAAATAATCATTACTGGATGGCCCAGGCCTTGATGCACTTCGGCCACTTTGCCAACTGCATTCTGATCTACGAAAGTCGGGCAACAGGCCGGATCAGGACCTACGATCAGTTTTACAATCCGGCCATTGGCGAGGACTGTGAGAGAAAAGCCCGGCTGGTTCTGGCCTCAGTCGATAAGGGCAAATTGCCAAAGTGCAATTGCGGGAAATGCGATGAGCATGGTTACGTCGAGAAGTAGCCATGATATTAATCAAGGCTGACAACTATCTTTATTTTAAATCGAACGGAAGTGAGTGTGGGGTATGAAGGGGTATCAAATTATCATCATTTCAATCTTGGCGTTGGCCCTGATATTCCTGGGCGGCTTTACTACAGGCTACTTTTATCACGGCAAAACACATTCAGCTACTCCCCCAGGAGAAACGCGGATCGACACGCTCGTGGTTACGTTGCCCGCGCCGGCTCCAATCATCAAAATCAAAAAGGTGCCCGGCAAGATCCAACTGGACACAGTCTACGTGGATGGGCATCCGGATCCGATGCCTGGATCCAACGGTTACGCGATCATCAAGGTCGCCAGCATGGATACGACAGTTCCCGACTGCGGCCGTGCATCAGTGGACTACTTTTTCCCGCCGGTTAATAAATTCGATTTCCTGTTTCAGCCGGCTCCGAGGCGAGACAGCCTCATTGTCCAGACGGTCTATCGGGATAAGATCATCTATAAACAACGCTGGTACCAGAAGGACTGGCTCTGGTTTACCGCAGGATCAGCCGCGGCTGTTCTTATCGCCCACCAGGCAAACCACTGAGGCCGAAGAGCATGAACAGGTTCAACAGATATGCCAGCGTCCGGCGGCGCCACAACCCCGGTACCATGAACAGGATGGAGGAAGCGTTCGCCGGGAGGCTTGAACTGTTGAAGAAAGGCGGTGAAATCAGCGATTACCGGTTTGAAGCGGTCACCTTGCGGCTGGCCCCAAAAACAACCTACACGCCCGATTTTCTCGTGGTCACAGACCACATCACCCTCTACGAGGTGAAGGGCTTCAGGCGCGATGATGCGATGGTCAAGCTGAAAGTGGCTGCAGAAATGTTCCCGTTCTTTGAATTTATCCTGGTCACCCAGGACCGGCAAGGCTGGAAATACACGGCCGTGAAACCACAATAAAGGAACCGTGCAATGAATACCTGGAAATGGTTTGTGCTGGATGTAACCCGCTGGTCAATCGGCGCTCTTGCCTTAATCGGCTTGGGCTTCATTGGCTATTACTATTGGCGACTGCTCTTTATGGTGCCGTTAGCGATAGCCTCTATCTACGGTGCTCTGATTATGGGTAGTTATCTGCTCGGTATGGCAACCGAGCTCTGGAAAGCAATTCGAAATCGGTGCTGAAACAACTGGAGTTGCCTGGGCCGACGTATTGTGCGCAGTATCACAAAATGAGTAATAACAGTTGTTTAGGTGTATTTCACTTGCATATAATAGCTGTTAAATGTAGATTAATAATGACTTTAAGAACGCATAAAATGCGGAGGTACAAAATGAAACTCTTCACCAGGGAAATTGAGAGGAAGCTGCAAGCCCAATTCAAACGGGGCGACGATCCGGAGCAGCTGGTCCACTGCAAGATTTTTAATCCCTACGGGCAGGGGACCTGGTTCATCGTCAATCAGGATCCGGAAGATCCGGACTACCTTTGGGCAATCGTGGACCTGTTCGAGATCGAGGAGGGCTCTGTCCTGAAATCCGAGCTGGAGTTGTGCAGAGTGAAATTCGGTGGCTTTCAGTTGCCCCTGGAGCGGGACCTCTACTGGAAGCCCAAAACTGTGAGGGAAGTCTGGGCGGATCTGAGAAGCAAGCATCAGCATCTTGAACCGGCCTGTGAACCAAGGAGCTGAGCAATGATCTGGACAAGCTATTTTCGCAAGGTGGCGAAGAACCAGAAAACGGTCATGATTACGCGGACCGTGCCAAAGGGCTATAAGGGAGCGCGATTTGTTCAGCTCGCGCCCCCTTACCATCTATTCGGGCTGAACGATCCGGAGTTATTCCGGAAACGCTATCGTGAGGAGGTGCTGGCAAAACTGGATGCGAAGGAAATCGCGAAGCAATTCGATGGGATGATCCTGACCTGCTACGAAGGGCCAGGGAAATTCTGCCATCGCGAGGTGGTGGCTGAATGGCTGCGCAAAGAAGCGGGCATCAAGGTGCAGGAATGGCAAGGAGATCAGGACCAGGGAAATCCCAAACCGCCAAAGAAGCGCAGCGGTGATCAAATCTCACTTTTACTCTTTTAAACGATGCGAGGAGGTCCAAAATGGATACCCAAATTCCCACCGAGAAAACGGTAGGGCGGTTTACTTATAAAGATGGCTGCATCAGCGGCCCCAAGCTTTATATGGAGGAGCGGGGATCCAAACTGATTGATGAAATCCAAGCCGGTCAGGATCCGATTTTCAAATGGACGGCCAGCCAAAGCCCTGATATTGTCACGGCCATCCTGGTCCGTCTCCAGAACGACTTTGCCGGCTGGCACGGCATAAATCAGTTTATCGACAGCCTTGGAAGGACAAAGAATTAAATAACGCAACTCTTTGTCGTCTTGAATTGAACACGGAGGTGTATTATGAAACGTGCACTGTTCTTTACCGTCATCCTCGCCGCCTTTGTCGCTGGCTGCGCACATCTGCCGAAGCGCGAGGTGTTCGATAGCCTGACCTATGGCTTGCCGCTCTCTGCCGAGGTCTATGATTCGAAGATCAAGGAATCGATGGAATTGAAGCTGCTCGATCCGCAGTCAGCACTCTACAAGTTTTCTGAACCGCGTCGGATCTGGTATCGATCCGATGAGGTCCTCGAAGGAAAGGTCAATGGCGGCTGGGGAGTCGCAACACTGATCAATGCCAAAAACACCTTGGGCGGTTACGTCGGCTGGAATGAGTTCCTTTTCATTTTCTCCGGCGGCGATCTGGTAGATGAAATCCATGGCATGCCTTTGAAAGCCGGCAAAAACAGTATTTACGGCTGGGCGGACGAATACAATGAAATTGAGAAGTAACGCGACAGAATCATAACTACGGAGGTAAAAATGGACCTGACAGAAAAAAACAGGGCATACATCGATGGCTTGCGTTATGAGGACATGCTTTCTCGATGGCGTTTCTCCCCGGCTGGGGATCCATGGTTCCAGGGTGAAACCGGAGAGTACTGGGCCAAGCGCATGAAAGAACTCAGAGAGCAGCCAGGAGGACAGGAAAGGCATGTTGCTGCTAGCAAATCGATCGGATGGTGAAAAGTTCGCCATGAAGAGCGCAATCATATACTGCAATGAGTGCCATGCCAACAAGCTATCCAAAGACGTATGTTCTGCTTGCGGCAAACGCCTTTGCCGCAAGCACGTATATTTTTGGCCATGCAAGACTGGCGAAACAGAAGAGATCAAGCTGTGTAGATCCTGCATGATTAAGCGGTTTTTGGAGTGAGGTGTGGAATGAAGATCATTTGCAATCTGAACAAAGTCATCGCTAAAAAAGGCTTGTCGCAGCGATGCCTGGCCACGATGGCCCACTGCACGCAAGCTTCGATTTCTGGAATAGCAACGGGCAAATGCCTGCCGAAGCGTCCAGTTGCACAGAGAATTTCAGCGGCTTTAGGAGTGGGATTCGATTCGCTCTGGCCAAACTACGATTCAATTCAGATGCAACACAGAACAAGAATTACTCAGGGGCTGAAACGCTACCATCAGAAGCGGCATGAACGCACCGAAAAGAGAAAGGAATACCACGCCAAGTATGACCTGGCATGTGTCAAGAAAGAGCGAGCGGTCCAACCCGCAGATCCGAATGCAGTTCCGTTGGCTGCTGGCGCCATTGCCGGCGATTACAGGTTGCGGCCGGCTAAAGCCAGTGATGACCAGCTCCAGGATAAAAAGTGGTGCCGCACTAAGGCGCTGGCACTGCAGGACTACCTGTGCCAAAATTGCGCTTATGGCGTTTACCGTGAATTGAGAGCGCTCCTGGCTGCTGAGAACCGGCTCTTTGAGAGCCGAGTGGACCGTGGTTATGAGGTGTCGCTCTGAGCAAAAGGAGGTGTGAGATGGAATATACCAAATCGCAGCTGGAGTATATCGATTCTGTTGACGGGCTGGCCCATAGCAGTGCTGTCGACATTATTGGCAAGCAGGATGCTCGAATCTCCGAGCTGGAGCAGCGTCTAAAATACGAAGAGTGGGCTGCAGGTAACATGTCGCACACAGCCGCATGGCTACAGGCCCAGATGGATGCAGGCCCCTCAACGGAAGAACTTGAAGCGCTACTCGAGGCCATGCAAAAACGAGAGAAGGAATTCCGCGTTGGCCTGGCAACGGCGCGGGATCTCCTCTTGAGTCTCGGAAAGATGCGAGATGCACAGGAGATGGCGAACCTCCTCGCAAGGTTCCCGGTGGCCTACGGACTGGAGCCAAACCATGAAAAGTAGCCAGAACTCGGTTCGGCCGTTCCGGACGAAGCTGCTTGGGGTCGTGAGCATTGTTTGGGCACCAAGTGCCGGGCGGGCGCGGATGGTAACTGCGAGAGCAGCATATGACGCCGGCTATACAAGACGTGTCAATCCGGCAGAGGTCCACTGCGTGAGGGCCAAAGAATACGATTATATTGGCACCGCAAGGCCGGAATTTTGCTATGGTATGGATTCGGTGCCTATTTGTTGATCAAACTTACCAGCGCGATCATTATCGCGGCGCTGAGAAGAGTGCGCCGCGATTCGGCGCCGCCGAACAGCGAAATCTGCCGGCAGGGCGATCGCGAGCGGTGAAGATGCTCGCCATCTGCCGGCCGCTGATCGACGGCGCCGAAAAAACAAATGATGAGGTGTTTTATGAATAACTTTTGCTCTATCACTTTCGGCGTTCAGCTCGGGGTGGCGATCTATTCCCCGAGCTGTGAGCTGATCTTCAGTAGCTGTATGCGCTATTGCTCACCTGATGAATTCCGGGATCGGCTCAAGGCCATGCGCGAGCACCATAAAATCGATCTGGCCATCGTTCAGGCATTCGGAGATATCCTTGATTATCCTTCGCAGCATCTGGAGCAAATCAAGGAAGTATTTCCAGAGCATATCCTGGTCCACCGGGACCAGTGGAACCCCTCCAGGATGGGATATGAGAGCCTTCACGCTCTGGCTGAGGCACATCATGGACGCAAACTCAACCGCCCAGAGCAGGTAGATGCCATCCTGATGGGCAGGTGGCTCTATCTTATTCTCTCTGATGCGGGTATTCCTTTTCCGGCAGAACACCTGGGGGAGCTGGCCCGGACCACCCGGCGGTTCCCGCGCCGGCAGGATCTCCGCGCAATACGATGGAGAAATCATCGGACCGCGGTTAGCGTCTGACATGGCCATGCGGTAATAGAAGGAATCACCAATGGAGAAAAAGAAACTACAAATACTCAGCAGGGCCAATAAAGCAGAGCTGGACCGGAGATATCAGTTCATTATGACCTTGATAGAGCAGGGCTGGAGCGAAGAAAATGATATCATCCAGGAGATTCGCAGGAGGAAAAAGTGGACTGTGTGCGACCGGCAGATCCGGTCCTATATTCAGCACTGCTTCCAGATGCTTCAAAAACGTGCGCACGAGGATGTCGATCGCATATTCGGGACACTCTGGCTCAGGCATGAGTCCATCTTTCGTGCCGCCCAGAAGGAACATGTTTACACGGCCATGATGGACGCACTCAAGGAAATGGCCAAGTTGGCTGGCTGCTATCGCCCCAGCAAATTCGCCCTGACAGACCCCACTGGTAGAAAGGACTATGGAGAGAGGATCGCCAATATCTCATTCATCGAAAGCGCCCTGCGGGCCAGCCCCGAGATCCAGGAGCAGCTCGTTGAACTCCTTGCCAAGCTCGGTGAGCAACGAAATGATGATCAGCCTGGCCCGGATTAACTACTTGGCCTATCTTCAAGTAACCCATTACCTGAAATACCGTCCTGCGACCCACCTAAGATATATTGCGAAAATATGCGAGAAGATAGAAGCCGAAGAACTTAAACGGGTGATGTTCTTTCTCCCTCCGAGGCACGGAAAGTCGTTATCTGTCACTGAGAGCTTTCCGAGCTGGTTCATCGGCAAGAATCCGGACCGGCGGGTGATCGAGGTCAGCTATGGAGAGTCACTGGCGCGGAGATTCGGCAGGGCAAATCGTCGCAAGATCGAGGAGTTTGGCCCGACACTTTTTCAAATCGGGATTGCCGGCGACAATGCCAGCGTCAGCAACTGGTCCATCGAAGGCCATGACGGCGGAATGATCAGCACGAGTATTGGAGGCCCGGCGACCGGAAGCGGCGCAGACTGCCTGATAGCGGGGACTCTGATTGAGACAGAGATTGGTGAGATCGACATTCAGGCCCTGCACAAAATGCACATAAAGCCAAAAGTTTTGACGTTTAACCACAAAATGCAAACACTCCAGATGCGGAGAGTATTAGCCTCAAGGGAGATTGAACGTGATGGACTCGTTGAAATCGAAACAGCTGGTGGCCATAAACTCACAGCTACCCGGAAACATCGTATCTACATCCAGGAACGAGGCTACAGGCCGGCGTATCTATTACTGCCAGGAGACCGGATTATCTCCAAAGCAACTGAAGAAAAACAAAGTGTGTCTGTTTTGTGGGAATCCAAAAGGCGGCGATGGGCCAACCTGCAGGGCATGCTACAACAGGGCGAGAAAAGTGACCGTAACGCTAACCTGCTCTTTTTGCCAGAAAATCTACGAGCGGCCATTGTACGAATACGAAAAAGCTTTGAGAAATGGCAATCGGGATCACTATTGCTCCAGGGCTTGCTCAGAAGCGCACCATGCAGTCAAGAATGCCAAACGGTGTCTGCGGTGCAGCAAAGCCATGCCTGGAAAACGCAACAACATGTATTGTTCGGAGCAATGCAGGAAAGAGGTACGGGATGCAAAGAAACCCCGGAAAAAATGCCCAGAATGTGGAGACATTTTCATAAAAACTTTTACCCATATGGCCTACTGCTCAGCAAAGTGTGCAAATGCAGTTCACTCCAAGAGGATGACCGGACAGGGCAATCCTCATTTCAAAGATGGAAAAAGCTATGCAGAGTGGTTTTCTCGCATGAGGCCCTTGATTCTGGAACGGGACGAACATCGCTGTACTGTGTGTGGAAAGACAGAGAGCTTTCGAATCATCCAATGGAGCGGCCAATCTGTGAGGCGAAGCAATCTATCCATGCACCATCTGGACGGCAATGTCGCGAACAATGCTCCGGAGAACCTGATCACAATGTGCGGCGAGTGCCATATCCGCTACCACAAATCGAGGGAGACGTCGTGGTCAGCGTTAAAGAGCTTGGCACTCCAGCGGTCCCTGTTTATGACCTCCAGGTGGAAGAGGAGAGCAACTTCTTTGCAAATGGAATACTCGTCCATAATTGTCTGATAATCGACGATCCGGTAAAAAACCGCCAGGAAGCTGACAGCCTCACATATCGGGATATGCTTTGGGATGAGTATCGCAACACGCTCCTGACAAGGTTGCAGCCCAATGCGTCAATCATCCTTATTCAGACCCGCTGGCACGAGGACGACCTGGCCGGCAGGATACTGGCGCAGGAGCCGGAAAAATGGTATGTGGTCAAATTGCCGGCAGAGGCCGAGGATGAAGACCCCCTGGGAAGGGCGCCGGGAGAGCCGCTCTGGCCCGAGTTCGGTTTCGACTGGGCCTGGATTGAGAACACGAAAAAGACCCTGGGCAGCCAGGTCTGGAACGCCCTCTATCAGCAGCGGCCGGCGCCCCAGGAAGGCGCACTTGTCAAACGGTCCTGGTGGAAGTATTACATCGTTGCCCCGAGCCATTTTGACGACATCGTTCTGAGCTGGGATATGACCTTTAAGGACGAGGCAGCGGCGGCTTCAGGGAATCCCGACTACGTGGTCGGTCAGGTCTGGGGAAGGGTGGAGGCGGACAAGTACCTTCTGGACCAGGTGCGCGGGAAGATGGACTTTCCCGATACCCTTAAAGCCGTCCGGGCATTGAAGGCAAAATGGAAAGAGAGCACGGCGATCCTGATTGAAGACAGCGCCAATGGCCCGGCGATCATCGCTTCGCTGAAGCATGAAATTTCAGGAATCATCCCCTGGCCGGCCCAGGGCAGCAAGACAGAGAGGCTGTCTGCGGTTGCGCCTCAGATTGAGGCGGGCAATGTTTACATCCCCGATTCAATCATCGCCGAGTGGATCAGCGACTATGTGGAAGAATTCGCGGTTTTCCCAAATGGTAATAACGACGACCAGGTGGACGCGACCACCCAAGCCCTGCGCTACTGGATGAGGGCTGATAAAGCGCCAGCTTCAATCAGCAGTTATCGAGAACTAAGAGTTAACCCGTAAAAAAAAGGAGCAGGAAATGCCAAACATCTTCACGAATCTTTTCAATGGGCTGCTCGGCCGGAACAAAACCCCTGGTCGGGAAAAGATTGGAGCCCTTGCGGAGAAGGGGCAGGATCAGGTGAATCCGGACCGGACCACCGCGCCAAGAGAGTTCGACGTAATGCCGTCTTCCATTCGTCTCACAAGCGCAGAGCACGGGGGGATCAAAACCGGTTTTTACTGGGAAGTCCAAGACGCTTGGCGGATGTACTGCAGCGACGACCGTGTTCGCTCGACTATCGACTCCATCGCAGACGACGCTACCCAAAACAACAGGCGGGGATTGCCGTTCAACATCGTAGTCAAAACCGCCGATGGAAAGCAGAACCCTGAGATCGAGAAACTGCAACGAATTCTTGACGCAAATTTTAAAGCTCTGCAAATATATCAGCGAATCTCGGACATGATTAAGTTCGCCCTGCTTGAAGGGAGCCGGTTTTACCGGATCGTCGTGGACTTTTCTCTGAACAAGGTGGTCGAATTTCGCCACATCAAAGGCCCACGGGACGGCTTCATCCTGGTTGAACTGACAGAGGGCAAATATAATGGATACTACGTTCAATTTGACTACGCTTCCCAGCAGCCTGTCGCTGTATTCTTACCCTGGGAAGTGGTCCGCTTTGACTGGAACCGGCCGGACGAAGCAGCATTTGGAATGGGGCTTTTCTCCAGCGCACGGGGCAACTGGAAGCAACTGAGCAAGGCCGAGCAGGATGTTTATATTGCCCGGCATACCAGGGCCTATGCGAGGGTAAGCCGTGAATTTCCCGACGCCAGCATAGAGGACTTGATCCGGATTCGGACCCAGGACGAAACCGACCGCAAAAAACACGGGCCGATGGAAGTGGAAACCGACATCTACACGACCGGCCGGGCCAACGTCCTGGACACTTCCAACGCAGCCATTTTCAACATCGCCGACATCGAGTACGGCCAGCAGCGGCTCTTCGCCAGCGGTCGGCGTCCGGTATCCCTCCTGGGCGGGTACGGAAAAGATGCCGTGAACCGCGCCGTCCTGGATCGCCAGGAGCACCGCTATATCAGCGGCTTTCTCTCTTCAGTTTGTGAGATGTGCGACGCGGCTATGCTCAAGGTGGCCAACATGATGCTGCTGCTCCAGAATCTCTTGCCCCAGGACTATCCGGTAGCTTTCGAGTGGACCCGCAAATCGGTCGAGGACAAACAGACGCTGGCCACTATTGCCAAGGACGGCGTAGACCGAAGGGCCCTGCCGCTTTCTGTCTATGCCGGCATCTTTGACATGGACCCGAAAGAAGTCAATGCGGAAATCGAAGCGGACCAGCAGCGTCTGGCCGCTTGGGATACAAAGTTCAACGCCAATCCATTCGAAGACCCCGGCTTTGTCCCGCCGGAGGAGTAAACGTCGATGGAAATAAGCGAATATCAGAGAATGATTCTGAAAACCAGACAGAATCGTTTCAAATTTACCCAAGAAACCCTGCAAAAGCTTCAGCAGTCGTTTGAAAAAGCCTATGAGGATGTAGTCCGATTATTGATTGGAATTGATCGTGATCCGAGGCTTACCGCTCAGAGGGCATTTTGGAGGGCGAAACGGGACCAGCTCAAAGAAATAGCCGAAGGTCTGAAAAATGGCTATGCGGATGCGCTTAAGGAAGGAATGAATCTGGTAACTTTGAACGCGGCTGAAATTTCAGAATTGGCCGAGACGATGCTTTTGACCAGCCACGGCTATGATGCTACTCTTGTCAGCCCGGAATTTCGAACCTTTCCCCTGGCGGCAGTAGAACACGTTTGGAAAAGAATCGGCACCGACGGCTTGACTTTGAGTGACCGCATCTGGAATTTGGAGAAACACGTCTGGAAGCGGATCGACGGCATTGTGCTATCAGGTATTGCACGGGGAGAAAGCGCAGTGGATATGGCAAAAGAGTTACAAAGTGACATCCTCGGGATCAAGCGGCCCGAGGAAATCCCCGAGAATCTGCGCTGGACTACCGGTATCAGCCGGTCCGTCCGTGGACGTGGAACCATCCACTACAACGCTCTGCGGCTTGCCAGGACAGAGATCGGCAACGCCTACCATGAGGCCGAAGCCATGTCGGCCAGCGCTTCGCAGGTAGTTCTTGGTCTGAAATGGAACCTTTCTCCGTCGCATGGACAGTACGATGTCTGTGACCAGCTGGCCAGCCAGGACGTCTATGGTCTGGGGCCCGGCGTTTATCCGCCCGGCTCCATGCCCCTCTATCCGCATCCCAATGACATGTGCTATGTCACCCGGGAGATCAGGCCGGTGTCTGAGTGGGGCAAAAAAAGTCCGAAGGTAGAAGCCAAAAAGAATATCATTTTTGAGCATCCAGAAGAAACGTCATACTTGTCAGCAACCAGAAAAACAGAAATCACAAGACCGGTGACGGAGAAATATCAGAAAGCCGTTGAAGAGCATTTCCACGCCATAATAAACAGTATTGTCGGCGGCAAGAGGTATCGGAGCGTGGCGTGAGGGAGGGCGATATGGGCAAAATCACTACAAGTATCCTGGTCATTCGTGATAATGGGACAGGAAAAAATGTGCAGAAAATCGAATTGCCGGCAGATGACCAATTTGGATTCTATGGAACTATTGAGCTGAAATTACAGTCTGGCTCGTTGAATTCGGTCCAAATTCCACGGCAAAGCTTGCACATCGAAACTATTAACCGCGAAGAATGGGAACAATTGGTCGGGAAAATTGATGATTGAAAATAAACCTAATAGATGTAAAATTTGGCTTGACAAGATGAGCGAGATTCTATAAATTATCACTAATAATAGCCGGGTCGACTGGGAAACAGAAGCCCGTGTTTCACTGACTCTCTCAAACGTGAGGGAAGGTGAGGCACGGGCTTTTTCATTTTGTACCAACGGCGTGCTACCTCCCACGCCCCCGAAGAGACGGGGCGGGACCGGCCCAGCCCGCTCCGTCTCAATATACAGGAGAAAAGATTATGCCTTATACAAGTTTATCAGAAGCCCCCGCCAGTTGGAAAAAGCTCGACGGTGTGGCGCTGACCCTCTCGCAGGTCAACTGGATTGCCAAAATATACGATGCTTTGGTTGCAAAAGGTCTGGAAAAGGGCATCGCGGCAGGCACAGCGATCAACAAATTCAAGAAATCCCACAAAGTCGTTGACGGCAAATGGGTTGCGGTCAAGAATGAAGAAAATGAAGAGAAAGAGAACGTTGAAATGACAGCCGAAGAAATTGAAGGCGGTCTTGAAGAATTCCGCATGAAAATGCGTGAAGCCATCAAACGGCTGTATCCAAGAAAATATGTCTGGCTTCGGGATATTGTCGGCAACGCGGTAATCTACGAAGTCGAAAATGTCAGCGAAACAGGCGCGGTACTCGGCCCAAATAAAGTTTACAGGGCGGAATTCGCCATCGTCGACGGCGATTTTACCTTCGGATCCCCTCAAGAAGTCGAGGTCAAGGAAGTAGTCAAACCGGTTCAGACGGCGGTCGAGGAAAAGCCACTGGAAACGCCCAAACCCGCAGCAGATTTTCTGATCGAGGAGCGGGTCACAAGAACCGCCGAAGCCGAGGCCGGTTTCGAATTCAACCTCTCCGGCCATATTCTGCTTGAGGAGAAGGACCCCGCCAAAACGGACGTTATCAAAGCCCGAGTGCCGATGATTAAATTCGGCGCTCTTACCGCCAATAATAACCGCTATCTGGAAGAGTGCTGGGACGCGCTCGCCCAGGAGATCATCACCTTAAACGAATCCAACAAGAAGCGCCGGGTTCTGGACATGTACCCGACGCACAAGCCCGCGCTTGATCCAAAAGACCCTGATTATTTCATGCTGCGGGCTGCAAAAATTACCGGCGCCTCCAAGGACGGGGACGTCGGTTTCATTCACTTCGAAACCCTTCGGACCGAGGCCGGTCGTACAATGGCCGTCCAGGTCCAGGAAGGCATGGTTGACGGCGTTTCTCTGCGAGCTTACCCGCGACCTGGCTTTTTCCAGCATAACCAGGAGGGCGGGGTCGACGTTCGTCAATTGATGTTTATGGGTTCCGACTTCACCGATGTGGGCGCTATGCCTATCGAAGAAGCTAAAAAAGGTTTCCATTTAGAGGAGAAGCGTATCATGAACCTGGAAGAACTCAAAAGAACGGACCCGGAGGCTTACGCCAAAATCATGGCTGAGGCTGCCCAGGCCGAGGCCGCAAAGGCCAAACCGCTGACCGAGGAAAACGAGCGGCTGAAAAAGCAGCTTGCCGAGGAAGCCGCCAAGCGGCGCAGAGCATCCCTTCTGGAGCACATCCGTGGCGTGGTTGGCAAGGTCAAAGACTTTGGCGATACCGTCAAGGCCAACGTGCTTGAAGAGGTCACAGCGGTAATGGACCGGATCATGGCCGAGCAGGAGAACGACGATGTGGCCAAGCTGAAGCTGGAGGAGGCCGTCACGGCGGCTTTCAACCGGCGCAAGGCCGAAATCGCCGAGGCCCTAAAATCGACCATGCAGACCCAGCAGAAATTCGTCACCGATCCAAACGTCATCAGCACCCTGACCACGGAAGCGCGTCAGGTCGGCCTGACCAAAGAAATCACCGGCGGGTCCACCCGCATCCGCGACCTGATCCTGGCCAAGGTGTTCGGTCACCCGGTGTATGAAGGTGGCCGTTTCCTGCTCGAATCCTGGCAGGACAAGCTTCGCCCCCTGATCCAGAAGCAGCTCTATTACATGGATTTCGTCGGCAAGCTTCAGAATGACCTGTTCGCCTCCGGCGGTATGCTCCATAACATGCTGCTTTCCGAGGAGATCAACAAGGCGATTGCCCCGCTGTTGACCGAAGCTGGCGAGGCCACGACATCCGGTGTAATCAGCACCAACCTGCCGCATGAGGTCGCGTCTGCAATCATCTACGCCTCCTGGCCTGAGACCATCGCCATGCAGATCTGCCAGACCGGCGATATGACCTCCAGCACCAAGGACATCTTCGAGGTCGGCTATCCGACCGGTGACGAGGTCCATCGCCGTGGTCAGCATGAATTCGGCTGGGTAGATGAAGCCAACCCGACCACGCTGGTCACCACAACCGCCAGTCCGACCACCTACGGCGATTTCGTTGATGACGGTGCTCTGTCGGCTGGCAGCAACCAGTATGCCGATCATCTTTTTGCGCGGTTGATCGAGCAGCCTGCCGGAACCGATATGGTCGTCACCATCACCGGCACGGATGAAAACGGTGCATCGGCTACCTGGACCGTGACTTTCCTCACCACGGATGCACTCGGCACGATCAAGCGCTGCACCCCGACCAACGTCGGTCAGAAATGCACCGATGTTACCGCCGTCTCGGTCGCTGATTCCAGCACCCTGACCGCCGGTCAGGTCGGTTTCTTCGTCGAAAAGCCGATCACCGGCGCTACCGCAGGGGCCGCCGAAGACAAGAGCTATCTGGGCATCAGCAAGACGACCGCCACGGCGGACGACTACGACCTGGGTGCCCGGCTTGACATCGCCCTCATAGAAGACATGCAAATGGCCATGAAAGACGGCGGCGGCGGGCTTGATTACCTGGCTCTGATCGTCGGTGCAATCAAGAAAGCGATCATCGACCAGATCGACCGCAAGGTGCTCTATGAGGTCGTTGACGACGCGACCGGCGGCAACCAGACCTTCGCTCAGTCCACCCCGGACAGCGGCTATACCCAGGCCGAATGGAACAAACGGTTTCTGTATTACTGCGACCTGCTGGTCGATGAGACCAGCCTGGCCGGTAACATGGAGCCGAACTGGATGGTCTGGAGCCGCGCCGACCGGAGCCGCTTCATGGATTGGCTGTCGGAAGGGTGGACGAAATACAACGTCGCCCGGAATGAGATGCACCTGAACAGCCGGTCTGTCGGCAACGTCTCCGGCTGCGAGGTGTTCGTCTCCCCGAATGCCCGGCGCTCGCGGGTGGCCGTCGGTTCGAATCAGGCCGGTGTCCACTATTACGTCTATGTGCCCTTTGTGCTCCTCGGGCCGCAGTGGGTGCCTGACACCAAGACGAAAGCCGTTATGGTGCATCATCGCGCCGCTTTCAAGGTCACTCAGCCTCTGACTCTCGGAAAGCTGGTGATCAGCTAAACCACAGGGCGTCAGGCAAAAGCAAGATAGATTATAAAGCCGATGCCTGACGCCCACAATATAAAGGGCAAACCATGTTCACAATCAAAAATAAGGACAGTATTTCTCATACCGTGCAAATCAGCGGCCCGACCTTCGGCATAGTACAGATCAGCCTTGATGCTGGTCAGATAGGTGGGCCATATCCCGAATCATGGCGGGAATACTTCCTGCAAAACGAAGTCCACTGGGCTGTTGTTTTCCCGAAACCCGAGGATTCTCAAGAAAAATCGGTTGTTATCCAGTCAATCGGAGCAATCGAAACCGAACCACCCGCTGCCAAGGTCAAACCCAGGCAGTACAAAAAAAGGAGCAAGTGAGCCATGGGAAAAATCCTACGTCTGCCGGTCCGTAAATCCATCCTTGCGACAGCAACGTCGCTGGGAGCCAGTTACGGCAAAATCGGCAATGCAATCAATATCGAGGGCATGGTCAATCTGACTCTCCATGTCGCAGAATCCGGCGGTTCGGAAGGTGCCCTGGTGCGGGCTTACATCTCCACGAGCGGTGATGCTCCAACCAGTTCCAGCGGTCTTTTTCAGTTGGTCGGCGTGACTGGCGCAGAAAGCGAATTCACGGTCGCGGCCAGCGAGAAGAGAAGTTTCGCTCTATACAACGTCTCCGGCAAATATCTGTTGCTCTACGCAAAGGGGGCTTCAAGCACCACTGCTCAGATCACCGCTTTTGTAACCGGCGAATTGCCGACGGTCAACGGCCAGGTGATCCGCCCTCTGGCTGCAACAGTAATGTCTGCCGCTGCGCTTTCCAGCACCAGCTATGCCGACAAGGGTAGCGCAGTCAATATCGAAGGCATGAGCGAGCTGACCCTGCACCTGACCGAATCGGGCACCACCGAAGGGGCCAAAGTCAGAGTATTTGTCGCTCATACCGGTTCCGCTCCGTCCGCTACCACGGGGCTGCAAACCGTTTCGGCAGAGGCCGGTACCGATCTTGAATTCACCGTTCTTAAGGGAGAGAAGGCCAGCCATCCGCTGCGCGGCATCACCGGCAAATACCTGATGATTCAGGCCAAGGACACGACCGGCGGCACTGGTCATGCAACGCTGGCTGTCACGGTCAGCGGCAACGTCACCAACCTGTGAGGCGACCATGAAGCGCATTCTTATCATCGTGGCCTTGCTATGCCTTGCGGCATACGCAGCCTACGGCCAATCAGCCATTCTCGGTAAATCCGACCTCGGAGTGGTTCGCCTCACAACTTTATCCGGTGCAGTTCTGGACTCCGCCAGGGCAACCGGCACGTCTGACGACTTTACTTATGACGTGACGGTGCTCTCCAAGTCCGGGATCTGGAGCAAGGTTCAATTCAAGGATATTGTCAAACAGACCGTCCGCACCTACTCAGTCCGGGACACCAGCGCCAGGACGGACATCATTCCCAATTTCCGGCTGCGCTTCAAGAATACCCTGACAGTCGGCAGCATGGCGCGGGTTCAATATACCCACTATCCGATTGTGACCGTGGACTCGACCGGCGCCTTGCGGCAAGCTCTTTGGAACACGGCCCGGACCGATTCGCTGCAAAACCTGAAAGCGACGGCTCGAACCATTCTGTTGAATAATGACTACCCCAGAGGACTGACTGTTATCGCCAACGTCAACCTGCAGTTCCGCACGAACCGGATCACAAACTGGATTTTCCTCTTTGCCGGCGGCAGCATCTACATCCCTATCCGGCACACGGCTGCGGATACTTTTTACGCTAAGACAGCAACCATTCCTGACATCTGCATTGTACGGGGAAAATGATGAAAAAGCAAGCTGCGCTGCTGGCGATCCTGATTTCCGGGCTCACCCTGGCTCAGACCGTCCGGCTGGAAGGGCCCCCGCGGATTTCCGACGCCAACCTGGTTGGCTACTGGCGGTTTGACGAAGGCACCGGGACGGCGGTCAACGACTTTTCCGGCAACAGCAATAACGGGACCTTTGACGGAACCTGGAACCGTGGCCGATATGGGAACGCTGGTAAATTTGTGGCGGCTTCAACTCAAGAAGTTACCATCCCCACCAGCGCGTCACTGAACATGGGAACCAGCGACTTTTCCATAGTCGTTTGGGCGAGAATCGACGCAGCAGCAGCCTCTATTCTTGTCAGCAAGTATGGCTCGGTTGGCTATTTCCTGGGTGTTGATGCAACCGGAAAATTCTACGGCAAGGTCCGGGACGCTTCGACCAATGTTTCGGTGCTGGGCAGTGTAATCTCGGATGGAAAGTGGCACCTGCTTGTCATGACGGTGGACAGGAGCGATGCCTCGACCGGCTTAAAGCTCTACCTCGATGGAGAATACAACACCCAGGGACAGCAGGGCGGGGCCAGTATCGACAACACTGAGTCCTTTTATATCGGCCGGCTTTCGAGTGGTTACTACCTGACCGGTGAAATCGATGACGTGCGCATTTGTAAACGAATTATCAGTACAGACGAAATCAAGCGCCTCTGGTCACAGTCAACCATCAAAGTACGAATCAACGGAGAGGCAATAACGGAACCAGTAGCTTACTGAAGGCGGACCGGAATGACCGAAGCACTCAAGATTATCATTACCGCATTGATTGGAGTATTCGCTGGACTTATAACAAAAATTGGATATGACCTGCTGGCTAAAAAAGGGAATGGCCATTCATCGCCATGCGAATATGTGAAGGAGCTGCAGCACCGGGTCGATAGCCGCGAAAGGCTTGACCTGGACATTGTGCAGCGGCTCTCAAGGATCGAGACGAAAATCGACAACGGGTATCATCCCTATGACAAAAACAAGGGCACAGCTGCGGGACTTGATCCGGCAGGAAATCGGTGACGAAGTCCGGATCAGCGGCACTGCAACTGGCGGGTCTAAAACCACTTTGGTGGATACAGCTGCGCTGACCCAGGCAGATGACTACTGGAACGGCCGGAGAATTTATATCACCTCGACGACCGACGGCCTTGCCCCGCAGGGCGAGAGCCGCAAAGTCGCAGACTTTGTCAGCTCCACCAAAACGGCCACTCTGGAAATGGCTCTGTCGGCTGCAGCTGAAGCCGGCGACACTTATCAGATCGCCATTTGGCCGGATGCAGTATACAATGCTCTGATTTCCGCAGCTATCGCAGCTTATTCGAAGTACCGGCCCTATCGGTCCACCGGAACCCTTGCAATGGTGGCCGGGACAAGATATTACAATCCACCGGCCGGTGTGGACCTCCGAGCCGGGCACCGGATCGAAGAGATTCGCTACATTAACCAGACAACCCAAGAGGATTATCCTATAACAGGATGGACCCCAGACCGGCACCAGAACAAGATCGACCTGGGCTATTTCGCCAGCGAATCGAAAACTCTGACTGTGTTCTATGTCAGCCCTCATGTGGATTTTACAGGCGACACCGGGACTATTACCGTCCCTGACCAGGATGAGGAGCTGATCGTCAAATATGTCGTTGCCCAGTTTTATCTGCTAATGGCCCGGGAGAACTTTGACGATTTCGGCAACCTGGTTCCCGCAAGATGGACCAGGGGCAATGTTTCCGAGGAAGCCGGCAGCAGCCATAAAAACATGAAAGATTTGTATGATTCTCTTATGGCTGATTGGCGGGAAGCCCTGAACGAAGCCGGTGCAATCATCAGCACCCCCAAAATCGCGGAACCTGGGGAATGGGTAGCGCCCCACGATTACAGAGGCTTTTAGCGATGACCTTCATTGACAGGAAATCGGCGCGGCAGGTCACGGTGATCCGGCGAAGTCAGACCCAGGACGCTGAAGGCGACTATGGCAACGTGGCGGCGACCACAATTCATTCAGGCATCATTGCCGATATCCAGCCCGTAAGAGGAAAACTTATAGAAAGCGCCGCAGGATACAGAGCCGATACGACGCATTTGATGTTTACCCAGGACTATTTTACCGACATTCTCGCGCTTGATATTGTCCAGGACGGATCAACGGAATACGAAGTGCTGGTCCCGGCTAATTGGCGGGAACACACCGAATATCAGCTAAGGATACTGTAAATGCCAGTATCGGCTTATACAATCCTGACGACGGTTTTCAAGAAACTGGACGCGGATACAACTCTTCAGGGTGCCAGTTATCTGAACGGTACGGATCGGATCGAGAAGGGACCCCGTCGCAGGAAAGGCCTGACAGCCCCCTGCATTACCATGAAAATCGGTGGGACATCGCTCGATACCGACGACAAGGTGCAGGACGCTACTATTTACATCAACAGCTATGCGCTGGACAAGAGCAACGGGACGCCTGATCTAACCAGGCTTTCAGCCATTGCCGGTCAGGTGGAGACTTTGCTCGATGATGCTTCACTGACGGCTGCAAGCGGAATGCGATATTTCAATTGCTATGTCACCAGCCCGCACGGAGAGGCCTTTCTGGACCCTGATTTTCCAGACGAGCATTATGTGAGCACAATCATCAGGGTTCAGTGTCAGAGTACCTGATCTGCGGGATTCTTAACATCATAACTAAGGAGATTCAAAATGGCCGGAACGAAAAACAATGTAATCATCTGCGGGACCTCGGTTCAGCTCAAAGTCGCCAACACGGATGTCGGCTACACCAAAGGCGGGGTGGAGCTGGAAATGAACAGCGAATTTTACGACGTGATCGCGGATCAGAGCCTTACCCCGATCCTTCGGAAGATGACTTCCCGGACCTGCAAGGTGAGAACCACCATGCTCGAAGCGACGCTTGATCATCTGCGCATGGCCTGGAACCTTGCAGACTCGGCCCTGGTCTCCAGCTCCCTGACCCTGAACAGCACCGAGAAGGGTGAGGTTGTAATCCAATTTATCGGCAAAGGCCCCAACAGCACGACTCGCACCGCGACATTTTTTGCCTGTGTTGCCATGGCTACCGGCCCAATCCCGAATTTCAAGGACAAGGAGTGCGAGATTCCTGTGGAGTTCGAGTGCCTGTGGAGCGATTCTAACAGCGCCTTCGGGACCATCGTTGACGCTTGACCGCTGGAGAGATGGCTCTTTATTTCACATCTCCGGCAGATAATCCCGCTTGCGGTTATGGCCGAGTAGCAACAAAGCTGCTGGAAGCCCTGAAATCCTCCGACATCCCGATCACTGAGAAACCTCAGCGGTCGGATGTGCAGATTTGGTACGGTCAGCCGTTCAGGGATAAAGACACAAAGCGACAGCGCCGTCGCAGATGTGATACTTATCTGATTTACACAATGTTCGAATCAACGGTTATTCCTGACGGCTGGGTGGATGAGATCAACAAGCATGACGCTCTCCTGACACCCAGCCGCTGGTGTGGCCGCTGGTTCATGGAATGCGGCGTGACGGTGCCCTGGCGTTTGCTTCATCACGGTGTTGATCCGGCTGAATTCCCGCTTCTGGAGCGACCGGCTGACCGGAAATATCTGACATTCATCTGGCAAGGTGTGAATCCGAAAGATCGCAAAGGGTGCGAGATTGTACGGCGAGCCTTTTATAAACTTCGACTGAAGCATACGCGGCTGATTGTGAAGGCGGTGCCCGTGCAATCGCCGCGTCTTTATATGGAGACGCCAGGCTGCAAAGAGATTTGGGACTGGTACACGCAGAAGCAGATGCTCTCGCTCTTGCAGGAAGCCGATATGAGCCTTAATCCGACATCCGGCGAAGGATTCGGGCTTATCCCCCTGGAACACGCGGCAACAGGTCTGGCGGTAGCAGCCACGGACTTTTCCGGCTGCCGAGAATATCTGGAAGACCTGAAGCCGGATATGATCGGTATCAAATGGCGACCGAAGCCAAGTTATTTCAACAGCCTGGGCGGGGACTTCGGGTTTGATGCAGCTCCTTATTTTGATCATCTCTGTTCAATCATGGAGTGGGCATCGAAGAATCGTGAAGAGGTGCGGGCAATGGGCCTGCGTCTCGCCCAGGCTGTTCATAAACGGTGGACCTGGGATCGCCCGGTCCAACAGCTCAAAGAAATCCTGGGACGCTTAAAACAGGGAGGTGAGAACCTGTGAAAAAATATCGTTGTGACCGGTGCTATCAGACTGCAATACGGCTATGCCGGGATTGCCATATGGCCCTATACGACAGGTGCGCTTATACAAGGCTTGGTGAACCTGGCGTTTGGCTATGCCGGGAGTGCTATAAAAAGCGGTACGGATCGGAGCCGTGAGTTATGCAATTTGAAATCAGAGACATATGGCTGACGATCTGTATTTTCCTGCATTCGGCTGTCAATGGGATTTTGGATAACATCGACCATCACAGTGGGGCAAGGACGCTAAAGGATGCCTGGCATGGAGTAAAGCTTTTTGACCGCATCACATTGATTATGGCCGGGATCATAGCCGCCCGCTGCAAATGGTCCTGGTTGAAAATAGCGACGTTGGTTCTGGCCCTGTTTCTGGCCAAAAATGTCTGGTCTTATTTCTACCTGAACCATATCGAGTTTTGGATACGGCTGGATGAAACTTTAAACATCACCACCGGCTGGGCATGGTTGGACGAATTTTTAGGGATTGAAAAATAATGCCGAGCAGCCAACCCGACAATATTTCCACCGTCGTGAAGTGGATTGTTGAAATCGATCCGGTTTCGGTCCTGGACGTAGGGGTGGGCTTTGGCAAATATGGTGTCCTGGCGCGGGAATATACCGATATTCGGCATGGCCGCTATCACCGGCAAGACTGGAAAGTGGTTATCGACGGGATCGAGGTTTTCCAGCCCTATTACAATCCAATCTGGGAAATCTATGACCGGATATATTCTGAGGACCTGGTTGAATTGCTCCCGCATCTGAAGAATTATGAGCTGATTCTGCTTTGTGATGTAATCGAGCATCTTGAAAAACCGATAGGTCTGGCAGTGCTGGCGGAATGCCGACGGATGGCCACAAGGGCAGTCATTGTATCAACGCCACTCGGTTACTACCCTCAGGAAGCAATGCACGGGAATAAATACGAGCGACACAGATCGGAATGGACTGAGAAAGAATTTCCAGGTTTCACGCTCCGGTCCGAGAATCGATGCCTGTCAGGACTTTATTGGAAGGCTTACTGATGACAACGCGAAGAACCAAAGATGCCGGCAAAAAAGCAGCGTCGGCTATTGCCGAACTTTCCCGGCAGGTTTCTGTTGCTGTTCCCCTGGGACCGAACCGTGAAGCTGAGATAACCCGCCTGATGGAGGCTGTCAAAGCCCAAACTACTCAGCCAGGAGAAATCATCGTAGAGGAAGGATCAAATCCTTACGTTAATCGAAACAAGGCCTGGCGCAGGGCAAAAGGATCAATTATCTGGTTTTTAGACAGCGATGTGATACCAGATCCAGACGCTCTGGAAAAAGCCTTAGAGATTTTCGCGCAGACCAACCCTGAAGGAGTGGAAGGCCATATCTACGGGATCATACAACGGGTTTTCCGGTGGGGCTTTATGTCCGGCCATATCTTTTATACCCGTAAAGCTCTGGAAAAGGTCGGCGGCTTTGACGAGCGCTTCACCGACTGGCGGGGCGACACAGACCTGGGCTGGAGCATTCTTGACGGCGGCGGCTTGATCCTGTATCAGCCGCTCTCGCGAGCATTCCATCCTGCCGGTTCCAATACTCAGCCGAACCTGGAAACCGAGCGGCTGCTGTATGACAAACATCCGGCACTTTACCGGGAAGCCCGGGAAAAGGGCTACCTGCAGTGCTTTATTCATGATTAATGGAGGCCACAATGAACGAGGAAGTAGACCGGCTGCTGAACCAGCCGCGGGAATTCAAGATCGGCAACAAGACCTTGACGGTCGAGGCCCTGCCGCCTGGGGCCGTGACGCTTATTATCATGCGCATCATCGACAAGATCAAGACGGTGGACCTGGAGATGCTCAAAAATGCTGTCGCGGACGGGAAGGCCGAATCAATCTACGACCTGTTCGGGACGCGGCTGGTCGAGGCCATGGCCCGCGATTATCAGATTTTCCAGATGATCCTGACACCGGCGGAGACCTGGAGACGGACCAGAGGCAAGCTCAAGAAAACAGACTTTCCCGTCACCATTGAAGAACTGGAATGGGATGCGCCCGAACTGATGCTGGGCGAGATACTGGATGAATGGCTTGCCAGAAATCCCCGATTTGCTATTCAAAAAAAAATGGTCAACCTGGCGGCAATGCAGCAGTAGAGAAATCTTTACAGGAGCAGATAATCAGCGGTCTGGTGGCTCTTATCAAGGAAACAGGGTGGAAGCCGGAATACATCATCTGGGAACTGCCCTGCGCCTGGTTTTTTCTCATAATAGATTTTTGGCCGACATATAAGCTAAATGATGCAGACGAAGAAGAAGGCAAAGATATTTCAGCGTTTTCGGACGAACAGCTTGCCCAGCTTGGACTGAATTATGCCCGCTAAAACAGGACGATACCGTGACATCAGCAAAAGCACGATGCGCGGGGTACGGACCGCAACCGGTCGACGGATGTGGGGCCAGCGGGATCAGTTGCAGCGGGCCAGGGCTAAAATGGATGAAATCATCCAAACTATTGAACAAGACCTTGGCCCCGAGGCATTGGAAGCGGTGCTATCCGTTATGCAGACTGTCGCCAAGAATCCGTCACGGCCTGGAGCCTGGCGGGACCGGACCGGCAATCTGCGCGACAGCGTAATGGTGGAGATCCTGAAGCCGCTGGAAATGAAAGTCGTGGACTACCGCCACGGCAGGACCACAGCCCATAACGACACGGCCATGCTGCTGGGTCTTCTCTATGCCGGAATGGAATACGGCGCGGCGCTGGAAACAAGGCCTGGCTACTCGGTCCTTGGCTACGCGGTAGAGTCCCTGAAGCGGAGGCTGACGCCTCAGCTCGCAAAAAAGCTTAAAATAACCAAAGGCACTGGAAGAAAAAATGTTGATTGACCGTCTACATTACGCCCTTGGCCTTGACACCAGCGAATTCAAGCAAGGCTGGGCCAGCGCCGACCGTCTGTTAGGGAGCATGGACGGCAAGATGGCTGCTCTGGCGACCGGCGCGGGGATCGGTGCGCTCACTCTTGCAATCGGCAAAATCGGCGAGCAAGCGGTTAAAATGGCAATGGAACTGGGCGGAGCCATGAACGAAGTCTGGTCGATCACCAACCGCACGGCAAAAGAGATGGAGGGGATCACAGATGAAATTCTGAACATTTCAAAGCGGCTTCCGCAAAGCGCCCCTGGTTTGGCAAAAGCCTATTATCAGGTTATCTCCTCTGGAATTACCGATACATCGAAAGCTCTGGACGTGCTTGAAGTTTCTGCCAAAGGCGCAACGGCTGGATTGACTTCGACTTTCACGGTTGTGGATGCAATGACCAACGTCCTGAACGCTTACAACCGCGAAACAGCGGATGCGTCAGAGATTTCGGATGACCTGTTTGTCGCGGTCCGGGACGGCAAGGTAACGATGGAGCAGTTGGCCCCGGCTATCGGTCAAGTGGTCGGCACCGCCGCGCTGGCAAAAGTAGAGCTTAAAGAAGTCCTGGCGGCTATTGTCGCCATGACTCTTTCAGGCTATTCGGTAGAGGAATCGGCTACTTCCATCAACCGGTTCTTGCTCAGCATAGTCGACAGCCAGGATTCGGCCAAAGAGGCGGCTAAATCGCTTGGGATCGAATGGTCGGTGGCAGGGATGCAGGCCAAAGGTTTCCAGCAATTCGTCAAGGAACTGAACGATAAAGCCGGCGACAACGTCGAACTGCTGCAAGCAATGGTGCCTGAGATCAGAGCGTTCAGAGCGGCGGCTGTAATCGCCGGAACCGGTGCAGACGCTTATGCCCGCAGCCTTGAGAACCTCAAAAATTCGGCTGGGGCAACGAATGAAGCCCTCGCCAAGATTATGTCGGGGACGGGAAAGCAATGGGAAGTTCAGAAAAATAGGTACAATGCCGCCATGATCGAATTGGGCCAAAAGATACTACCGGCAGTATCAACGGCAGTTAGATTGGTCAACGACGCCTTTGAGGGATTGGGACTTGCCGGCGAAACCGAGGCCAAGCGTCTGCAACGGGAATGGGGCATGGTGGGCGAGGTAATAAAAAGCGTCGGAGATTTGGCCGCACGATCCGCCGCAATACAGACCGCTCTGTCAACGCTTATGGCCCCGGGCCAGAGTCCGATGCAGACTTTTAAAACCGTCGAGGAGATGACCAATTTTCTGAGAGCCTACCCTGCGGTGAGCGAGCGAGCCAAGGAAATCCAGACTCAGGCGAAGATCAGCACAAGCGAGCTGGTAGAAGCGCTCCAGGCTGAACTTCAGGCGTTGAAGGACATCGACGCCGAAACCAGAAAAGCCCAACTCCAGGGCAAGCAACAGATTGTGAGCGCAAAACAACTGGCGGATTACCAGGCGGAAATCACCCGGCTGAAAAAACAGGCCGAAGCTCTCGGAGAAACAGGCACTGCTCAGAAGCTTGCGGAAATCTCTGAAAGTCTGGCTGAATCGGCCAAGACCTGGACGGATGAAAAGCTGAAGGCAGTAATGGCCGACAGGCAGAATGTTGTGAACCAGATTGCGCTGGCAACAGCGGCTGAAGCTGCGAAAAAGGCCGATGAAGAAAAGGGCAAACTCGCGGTCGATCTGGTTGATACTTCCCGGCGCCTGATGGTAAGCGAAACACAGCTAATCGAGCTGGATAAAATCAGGGTGAACTTGGCCAAAAAGGCAGCGGAGGCCCGGGGGACAGAGCTATCGAAAATGAAGGCTATGGGGAAAGTCGAGCCTTCCGGTCAATGGATGCCGCAGAGTTCGATCCAGACAACCGATAGAGGCAAGCTTCCTTATGGCGCATTTCCAATGCCAAAGACATCTGACGTCAAGGCATTCAAGACTGAGTCTGAAAGGCTTTGGAAAACGTTCGTCTATGGTGAAGATGCAGCGCAGAATTTCGCCTCTGCCGGCATGAAGCTGGTGGATGTCTTTCTGGAAGGGGATCAGACTGCGAGGGGATTTGCAGAGGGCCTTATTAAATCCTTTGAGGGAGCAATAACCAGGAACCCCCTTGACTTCATTGAAGGAGTCGTGGACATTTTCGGAAGTCTTTTCAGTAGCAGCAAAAAAGCCGGAGACGCGACTAAAGAGCTAACCGAACGGATTGCCGAATACACCGATCAGCTGAAAGAGATGACCTACGCCCAGCTGGTGCAGCAGATGAATAACCTTGTAGCATGGTGGAATAGTCTGAAATCCCCGGCTGAGCGTGCCGCATACAAGGACCTTTTCAATGCGCAGGTTGAGGCGATCAGAGAGCAGTTATTGAATTTCGGCAAATGGGGCAATGACTTTACCAGCATGATTGAACGCTGGAACTACGAATTGCAGACGTTGAATATTGATGACCCGGTTGAAAAATTCCAGCGGCTTGTGCGCTATGCCAAACAATACCTGGGCATCGACATGCCGACTGAGATCGAGAGCGGTTTCGCAAAGGTCAAGATGTTTCTGGACTCGCTCGGTGCTGGAAGCAATATCAAAGACGCATGGCAGGCCGCATTCGGTATGGCGATGCCGACTTCACTGACCGATGCGCAACTCAGGGAGCTGGTGCAGACCTACATGGATGCTATTCAAGCGATGCAGGAGGCTGCAACAGAGGCGGCAAAAAATACAGGGGCCACAAAAACAGAGGAAGAATCGGTCGCATTCTCAAAAACCAAACAGATCACATACCGTCAGGCCGATGAGATGACTCTGGCGCTCTGGTCCATCGACGAATATGCCAGGAAAATATTCAAGGTGCTGAATGACCGGCTAACCGGCGGCATTATTGGCAGCGGCGGCAGCGTCACATGGCCCGCTGGAACGGAAATCAAAGTCGACATCAGCGATTTGATCAGCCGGTTGAACATCTACGCGACCAATACCTTTGTCAACAGCCAGAACTGCATCGTGGACGTCTCTAAAGCCAACGTTTATCTGAGCGGGACATCTTATAACCCGGAGACTTACAGCTCGCTAATTGCTAATGAATCGACAAAGGCTTTGCGAAGTCAAGGTCTTGCCTGGGTTTCTTGAGGTGATGACTAATGGCCGACGTACCGTTTGAAATAAAATTCAATAACACCGACTGGGCGACATTTGGATTCAGGCTTGTCAAAGACGGCGTGCAGGGTCTGGACGAAATGCGCCCCTCACGGATGGACATTGAATGGATTCCCGGCAGGGATCAGCCGTATTATTTCGGCGCATTCCTGGGTGAAAAGCGGTTGACGGTGACCGGTGTAGTTACAGCCGATGACCGTTCGGATTTGAGGGACCTGCTGCTTCTTTTGAAAGCGAACCTTGCGACATCTTTAGGAGAAGCCAAGCATTTGGTGTTTGGTGATTCTGCCGCTTATTATCAGGCAATTTACGACGGGACATTCATAGTCCAATTCCTTGGTTCCACCTTAACCGGAAATGCGGCATTGGTCACGGTTGGATTTCTGATTATCGCCGACCGGTGGATAACGTAGAAAGCACTCTATGGCTCTGACTTTCGAAATAAAATTTGCCGGTGAAAATTGGAAGGATTACGGTTTCACCGTCGTCAAGGACGGGATAAAGGGCATTGAGCAGATGCGGGATGTGCGGCTTGATATTGAATGGCCGCCTGCCAGCAATACACCGGTCTTTTTCGGCAGCGAGGAAGGAGAATGGCATCTCACGGTCTCAGGCCTGGTAAAAGGCACCTCAAGGAGCAACCTTAAAACCAAACTGGAATCTATCAAGGCAAACCTGGCGGAAAGTCTGACTGCCCCGCAGGAACTTTGCTTTGGAGATCAACCGAGTCTGAACTATACAGCCGTTTATGACGGCACGTTCAATTTGAAATATATCGGCCCGTCGTTGACGACAAATGTAGCGTTGCTGACAGTTGGTTTTCTGGTCTTTGATGAACGGGAGTAATTTCTTATGGCATTTGGCGACTACAATTATAAACTCGAAATCTATAACATTGCAAACACTGCAAAGCAATGCGAATTCGTCCGGTCTGACCTGCTTTCCGGCGAAGTAATTCAGGAACTCTGCGGTGAAGAATCTCTCACTTTTCAAATCGCACGGAATCATTCTAATTTCGGGTACCTGGCAAAATTCCGCGTGGTCCGTTTGTGCGACACGAAACTGGGAGGCTATACCTGTTACAGGATCAAAAGAATAAAGACGTGGAGGAATCGCCAGAAAGTATTTGCCGAAATCTATTGTGAGCATCTGAAATATGACCTGGCTGACCGTCTGATCCGGGCCGAGAAACATTTCATTCAGGAAAACCCGCAAACCATTCTCGATTACATCCTGAGCTTTTCCGATGGTTTTACACGGGGCGTTTGCCCCGCTTCGCCAGTGATCGACTTTGACATCAATTATCAGACATGCCTGGACGCGATTAAATGCCTTGCGGAAGCAACCGGCCTGGATTATATCGTATTGGCCGAGGCTGCGCCGTTTTACAAAGTCGTGTACATTATGAATATTGGTCTTGATACGGTCACAATTTCCTACGGCGAAAATCTTAAAGCCATAACATGCCAGGAAAGTATCGAAACCGAC
>DAOLSP010000026.1 GCA_035419245.1 bacterium
GCTCGTTGGGCTCATAACCCAAAGGCCGCAGGTTCAAATCCTGCCCCCGCTACTAAAAAACAAAGGCCGGTCAGAGAACACTCTCACCGGCCTTATGCGTTTACAGACCCGTTCCATTTCCTTTGGATTTGCATGAAAGCGCCCTCGCCCCTGCATCCTTCCGCCCCCGCCAGAAAGGTTTTTGTCACCGGCTGCTTCGACATGCTCCACAGCGGCCATATCGCCTTTCTCAACGAGGCCGCCAGCTACGGCGACCTCTATGTCTGCATCGGTTCCGACGCCAATGTCCACCACCTCAAGGGACGCTATCCGGTCAACTCAGAGGCGGAGCGCAAATATATGCTCGATGCGCTCGCCGCCGTCCACGAGTGTCGCATCAATTCCGGGTGGGGGATCATGGATTTCGAAAAGGAGTTGCGCGACATCCTCCCCGACCTCTTCTTCGTCAACGAGGATGGCCATACACCGGCCAAACAGGCCCTCTGTGCCGAACTGGGGATCGAGTACAAGGTATTGAATCGGATCCCGCACAAGGACCTGCCGGTACGCTCGACCACCGCACTGCGCACCGAATGCACCATCCCCTTCCGCATCGATCTCGCCGGCGGCTGGCTCGACCAGCCCTTTGTCTCCAGATTTTATCCGGGCGCCGTACTGACCATCAGCATCGAACCCACCGTCGAGTTCAACGAGCGCAGCGGTATGGCCTCGAGTACCCGTCGCAAGGCGATTGAGCTTTGGGGCACCGCGCTGCCGCAGGGCAACAGCGAGCAACTGGCGCGTATCCTTTTCAGTTATGAGAATCCACCCGGCACCGAGGTGGTGGCGGGTTCGCAGGATGCCCTCGGCATCGTCTTTCCGGGGCTCAACCGCCATGACTACAACGCCCACTACTGGCCGGAAAAGATCACCACGGTGGAAGACGAGGGCGTGCTCACCTGGCTCGAGCAGAGCCTGTATCTGGTCACCCTCGGGCCGCGCGTCAGCCATTACGATGTCCTCGAGGGCACGCAGATCGACCGCGAACGGGCGCGGGCGCTGGCGGATGCGGCCGATAGCTGCTGGAACGCCATCCTCAAGCGGGATATCAGCGCCTTTGGCGAGGCCCTGCGGTGCGGATTCGAGGCCCAGATTGCTATGTTCCCCAAAATGGCGGATGACGAAATCGCACGCACCATCGATCTCTACCGCGACCGCGCCCTCGGCTGGAAACTTTCAGGCGCCGGCGGTGGGGGCTATCTCATCATGGTCGCCTCTCGACCGATCAAGGGCGCCATGCAGATCAAGATCCGCCGCCGGAACTCCTTTTGACCATGCCGCCGTCGGACGCTGCCATAAAGGTTCCACCGCTGAGGGAACGCCCCGCCCGGTTGCTCTTCCTGTTCTGGTCGCTCCTCGGCCTGCCGCTGCTCTTCCTCGGTTACGGCAGCGATTATGATGCCTGGCGCGTCGCCCAATCCGCCACCCTCCTGTGGCGGCAAGGCGTCTACACCCCCTCGCGCTCCCTCGGATTCCCGCTCTACGAATTCCTCGTCACCCCGCTCTCCGCACTGGGTAGCTGGCCGGCGGCCAATGCCCTGGCCCTCTGTGCCGGCGGTGCGATCTTTTTGGCGCTGCGCCATCTGGCGCGTCAGGGCCACTTCCAGCACCCCCTCCTGGTGATCGCAGGATTTCTTTTTCTTCCCATCGTTTTCAAGAACGCCACTGTGACCATGGATTATCTCCCCGCCCTTGCCTGTTTGATGTGGAGTTATGCTCTGCTCATGACGGCGCGCCCGGCTGCTGCTGCCGTGCTCACCGGCCTGGCCACCGGATTCCGGCCGACGGCCATCCTCTTCCTGGTGCCCCTGCTCCTTTACATCCGCCGCACCTCGGATGCGAAAACCCTCTTGCGCGCCGCAGCGATCGGATGCCTCACTGCACTCGCCACCTACAGCCCGATCCTGCTGGCGCAGGGATTTGGCGCACCGGCCCCCGCGCCACGAAGCGGGTGGATTCAGCATCTCGCTCTGGTGGCCTTCCATGGCTTGCGTTTCCTCGGCGTGGCGCAAAGCCTGCTGCTTCTGCTTCTGCTCTGTTCGGCCTGTAAGAAAAAAACGGTAGGTAACCTGCCGGCGAATTGGAGCACCTTTCATCTGGTCAACATCGGCATCTGGATTGCGCTCTTTTTCCTGCTGCCGGACGAACCCGAATACCTCCTGCCAGCCTGGCCCTCGCTCCTTTTTTTCATGGATCGCCTCTTCTCCGCCCGCACTCTCGTCGCGGCCCTGCTCCTGCTCCTCTCCTACCACGTCATCCAGCTCGAACTCCGGCCGGATCAGCCCGATACGTTGCAGTTGCGCCCCCGCCTCGCTCCGGGATATACCATCGAAGAGCTCCAGGACCGCTTCTTCAAGATCGATTCGCGCCGCGTTGCCACCCGGTTCGAGCCGCCGCAGCCGACGCTGCTGATGTTCGGCCTGCCCTGGATTCCGGCCGCCAATGACGCCTGGGTCACGGATGCAGAACCGGGCGTCTTCCGCCAGAAAACAGGCCATTTCTATCTATCGGGGCAGATCACCGATCGCGGCCGGATCGAACGACTGCGGCAGCGTGGTATTCGTCTGATCGCATGGCGCCTAGCGGAATGGGATTATTTGCGTACGGGCAGTGCAGCCTGGGGCGATGAGGTCGAGGTGATCGGCGAACTGCGTCTGCTTTTCGGCGTGCCGCTGCGCGGCAAACCCCTCAACCAACGGTAATAAAAAAGGGACCCCGTAGCGGCGGTGGTCCCTTGCGTGGGAATATTGTAAAACCGGTCAGGTTTTGGCCGGCATTCCGGGCAGGAGCAGGATTTCGGCTGCGGGTGCCGCAGCCGGATTCATGCACTTAACGCTTGTTTTCCTGCAATTTGGCCGCTACGGAAATTTCCGTATGCGGAATGGCTTCCAGTCGCTCGCGGGGAATAGGCGTCCCGGTGACGCGGCAAATGCCATAAGTTTTGTTCTTGATCCGTTCAAGGGCGCGGTCGAGATAGCCGATGAGCGTGCGCAGACGTTCGATCTGGATATAGACATTGTCGAGCGCCATCGTATCAGTGCCGGCATCCGCCATGTGGTAGCTGTAAGCTGAATCCGTGGCGCCTTCACCGATCTCTGCTGTGGTGTATTTCTCGAGCCGCTCCATCTCTTCGAGGGCAGTGGCTTTACGGTCCAGGATCAAGGCTTCGAAATAACGCAACTCCTCTTCGTTGAAGGGAGTCAGAGGTTTCACCCTGTTCTGCATGACACCGGTAGCCCTTTGCTGACGATTGACAGCCATAACACCTCCTCCCAATGTTGCCAGAACCAGAATTGTGCGGCGATTTGCATATCACCACCCCTCAAGCCATCAATGAAAGATGCTCTCAGGTCTGTAGAGTAGTATACCATATTACAGCCGAATAAGCAAATGAATTTTTGATGAAATATTTCAGCTGCCCCGATCCGCTACAGAGCGCGATTGGGCTTGCGGCATATTTCCGGAATTATCTATAGGTTCACCATGGTTTTAGCAAAGGTGCAGGATTTTGCCACAATCCGCGACGCCAAAAAGTGCTTGTACTTGTTGATTATTTATGCTATTATCCTGTGAAATCCTCCTACACTGTGAGTCCGCTTGATGAGTGACAGCAACGTGGAGAAAAATCTGATCCTGCTTGTCGAGGATGATCCTGACCAGGCGCAGGTCCTGCGTTATTTCCTCGGTGCCAATGGGTATGCCGTGGAATGGCAGAATGCGCCGCGTCTGGCTTACGAGAGCGCCCGCAGCAAATCCTTCCAGCTCATCCTCCTGGATATCATGCTCAATGCCGAGGAGGACGGATTCGACCTCTGCCGTCAGTTCAAGCAGGAGGAGGGGCTCAAGAACATCCCGATCATCATGGTCACAGCGCGTGCGGACGTCAAGGACCGGGTGAGCGGTCTGCGTGCGGGCGCGGACGACTATATCATCAAACCCTTTAGTCAGGAGGAACTGCTCGCCAGGGTGCAGGCCGTGCTGGCACGCAAACGTTACTTCGATTTCAACGAAAAATACCGCACCCTGCTCGAGAATTCGGACGATATCGTCCTCTTTCTCAACCTCTCCGGCGAGATCGAGCAAACCAATCACCAGGCAGCGGTCAAGTTGTACGGGCTCGAGCCGGGGGGCGGCAAATTTCCGCTGCATGCCCTCTTCGCCGAACCCTTCGCCGGCAATCTGGTGCAGCTCTATCCACGCGTCGCCGCCGGATTCGATATCAGCGGCAACAACTGGCGGCTGAGCGCACCGCATGGCGGCATGGAGATCGTGGATGTCCGTCTGGTTCCGCTCTCGCAAGGCCATCGCATTTCGGGTATGGGTTGCATCCTGCGCGATGCGACTCCGCGCGAAAAGGTGTTGCAGGCGATGGAGGCCCAGACTCGTGACCTCGCCAGCCAGGTGAAACATACCAATGCCCAGCTTGGAGAGATGCAGCAACAGCTCATCCTCTCGGAGAAGATGGCGGTGATGGGCCAGCTAGCCGCGGGCGTCGCACACGAGCTGCGCAATCCCCTCAATATCATCAGCACCTCGGTCTATTACCTGCGGCGCATCCTCGCCAGCGAGCATCCCAAGGCCCGCGAGCATTTCAGCATCCTCGACGAGGAGATCGCCCGCGCCCAGCGGATCATCAACAGCCTTCTCGACTTTGCGCGCAAGTCGCCGGCGGAACGCAGTGAGATCGATGTCAACGCCGTCCTGCTGCAAACCCTCGCCCTCGTGAAAAAGGAACTGGCGATGAACGATATCCTGGTGCGCACCGAGCTCGCCGAATCGGTTAAGGCCTGGGTCAACTCCGACGATCTCAAACAGATCCTCCTCAATCTCATCCTCAACGCCAAGGAGGCGATGCCCTACGGCGGCAAGCTCTATATCCGCACCAGCCATGCCGGCGGCAATGGCGTGCAGATGGAGTTCAGCGACACCGGTGTCGGCATCCCCCCGGCCATTCAGGACAAGGTCTTCGACCCCTTCTTCACCTATGGCAAGGAGGGCAAGGGCGTCGGCCTGGGGCTGACCATCGTCCACAGCGCTGTTGAGCGCAATCAGGGACATATCGCCTTGAACTCCGAGGTCGACAGGGGCACCACCTTCCGCATCACTCTGCCGGCGCACCGCGCTGAGGCCGGCCAGGAGGAAAAATGATCCATGAGGTCACAGTGCTCATCCCGTTTCATTGTTATGCCATGCGAACGCAAACCATTGAGGCGCAATACTATGAATCCATCCACCAAGATCCTTCTTGTCGATGATGAAGAGAACTGCTTGCGCTCCCTGAAAGATGTCCTTGAGCTCGAGCAGCTCGACTGCACGACCACCAGCAGCGGATTGAAGGCTCTGGAACTCTTCTCCCACGATGATTATGATATTGTCATCACCGATGTGCGCATGCCCGGTGTCAGCGGCATCGATCTGCTCAAACAGGTCAAACGGCTCAAGCCGGATACCACCGTGATCATGTTGACCGGCTTTGGCTCGATCAACGACGCGGTCGCCTCGATCAAGCTCGGCGCCTATCAGTACATCCTCAAGCCGGTGATTATGGATGACCTTCTCACCCTGATCAAGGATGTCGCGAACCAGCATGATCGCATCGCGGGCAGTTCGCCGCTGCTGGACCTCAAGGAGCCCTTGCCGAGCGGCAAAACCATCCTCGGACGCTCCATCCGCCTGCAGAACGTGGCCAAGCTCATCAGCAAGATTGCCAGCACCGACCTGCCGGTCCTCATCCTCGGCGAAAGCGGTACCGGCAAGGAGCTGGCGGCCACGGCCATCCACTACACCAGCGATCGCGCCGCCAAGCCCTTTATCGCCATCAACTGCGCCGCCTTCCCCGACACCCTGCTCGAAAGCGAACTCTTCGGCTATGAAAAAGGAGCCTTCACCGACGCCCGCGCCAGCAAGGCCGGACGAATCGAGGAGGCCGACGGCGGCACCCTCTTCCTCGATGAGATCGGCGACATGAAACCGGCGATGCAGGCCAAGCTGCTGCGTGTCCTCGAAGAGCAGGAGTTCCAGCGCCTGGGTTCGAACAAGTCACGGCGGATCGACATCCGGCTGATCTCGGCTACCAACCGCGATCTCCGTCAGGCGATCGCCGACAAGAGCTTCCGCGCCGACCTCTACTACCGGCTCAATGCGGTGAGCATCGCCATGCCCCCTTTGCGCGAGATCCCCGAGGATATCCCCCTGCTCGCCAACCATTTCGCCCGCGATTTTGCGTCCCGCTTCAACCGGGAGAGCGTGAGCGTCGATGAGGAGGCCATCGCCGCCCTGCAGCGCTATCCCTGGCCGGGCAATGTGCGCGAGCTCGCTAACGCCATCCGCCGCGCCGTTGCGCTCTCGGAAGGGCACTCGATCCGCATTTATGACCTGCCGCCGCACATCATCCAGGAGTTCAATCCCACGGTCGAGATCGAACCCGCCCCCAGCGGCACCCTGCTGCTCGAGGAGGTGGAGAAGGAGCATATCCTCAAGGTGCTGGATATGACCGACGGCAACCGCAGCGAAGCCGCGCAGATTCTCGGGATTCATCGCGATACCCTGCTGCGCAAGTTGAAAAAGTACGGCGTGGAATAATCCCGGCAGGCGTTTTGCCACTCCTGCCCTGCGCGAATCGCAGCCCGGACGCTCCGGGTGCCGTATTTTTCGGTAGTTTTTATATTATTGTAATAATTATATTTATATGCATACCATCTTCTCCAGCGATACTTTTGACGTAAAATACGGCAAAAGAGCGTGCATCCCGGACCGCTCCCGCCAGATTTCATCCCCCCTTTTATTTTGTTTATAATAAGTTTACATATTTTCCTCAGAGCTGGTATGCAATTTGCTATGTCCGTTAATGGTGAAAAGCAGGCTGGATCAGCCTGATCATGCGATGATAGCCCGTTCGCCCTTTTGCAGCCAGCCCCTCCACCATGGAGCGGGCTGATTTGAGAGGGCACCTGTGGAGGAAGCGGCGGTGCGGGAAAGCAAAAAGGCGGAAATGCCCGTGGTGTGGGCAGTGGCCGGTGCAGCTCCAAACAGCGGCTCCAGTCTCGCGGCCTTTCTGCTAGCGGGAATGGCCGTGCAATCGGGCCGGAAAGTTCTGCTCTTCCGCCCGGGCCAGTGGGATGCCCCGCAGAAATCATCCTCTCCCTCGCCCTCCCCTTTGCCCCAGGCCGAGATGGCGCGCTTTTTCGACCATCTGGATTCGGCGAGCCGGGATTCCGTTTATCAGCTTTACGGCCATCTCAACCCGGTCGCGACAGCCTCTGGCGCGTCCGCCCTCTGGGTGCTGGATCTCGGTTGCAGCCGCTCGCACAGCCATTGGGACCTCTTCTGGAGCGCCGACCTGGCCCTGCTCGTCACCGGCCCTCAGGAGATGGAGAGCCTGAACCGAGCCGTCGATTCCGCCCTGCAGCGCTGGCTCGAACGCGCCCTGGCGGTCGAGGACGACAGCCTGCATGCCTTTTTCCAGCGCCAGGTTGCGGGAAAGAAAGAGGCGCACGCCGGGGTATTTTTCTCCAGCAGCCGGCTACGGCAGTTGGGTTCACCCGGAATTGTACGCTACGTCACACTGCAGCGGAACGGCACCAGCAGCCCCACCCGCAAAATGGCGCCGCGTAGTCTGGTACCTGGATTTCCCGTCCGTCTCGAAGCGGCGGGGGTCCTGATATGTGATTGTCCGACTGCCCTGGTCATCCGGGATCTGCAAACGCTGGTTCATCCCATGCCGCTGCCGCTGCACCACTGGCTGCTGCAGCGGCTCGAGGCGCGCTTCGATCCCGCTGCGGCGGAAAGGCCGGTGGCGCAACCAGGGACAGAGGCGCTGCTGACAGGAGGCCTCTATACTCAGCTCGGCTGCAAGCAGATTCTGAATATCGATCTCCATTTTTTCGACTTCCCCGCGGTGGTTTCGCCCTTCGCCGCTGCGGAAGAAGGTCTTTGACTTCTCCTCACACCCGACACGTACTCGAAAACGGGACCTTTCTCCGGGGAACCGGCAGCCGCACCGCTAGGCCACCCGGAGAAAGGCCCGTCCAGGGCCGGTGAGGATACCCCTGTTACACCCGACACGAAAAGGGACGGTAGTCGTTCTTCGCAGCGGTTGTTGCGCACCTTGGCAGGCAACTTTGGCAAGGCACCTGGGCTATGCAGCCTGATGGCATCGCTTGAAAGGCATCTCTCGACAGGCGAACGCACACGACATCCGCAACCTGAGTACTATCGTCCCTTTTTTATTTCTCCCCTTTCCGCTGCTTTTTTTCCCTTGATTATTCCGCTGATTTATGTAAATTTATCCAGAGAATACCCTTGGGACGCAGGGAGGATGCGCTGCAGCCTAACCGCTGCTTTCGCCCCTGAAGCGATCAGCAACCATGGCGGGAGATTGTTTATGGCGAAAATTTTGATCGTCGATGATGAACCGGATGTGCTGGAAACCCTCCCTGAGGTGGTCCGCTCATGGGGGCATGAGACGGCTGCGGCCAAAAACGGCATTGAGGCGTTGCTGGCTCTGCAGCAGCAAACCTTTGACTTTATCGTGACCGATGTCAAGATGCCGGAGATGGACGGCATGGAACTGCTGCAAAAGATCCAGGAGATCGACAAGAATGTCATGGTAATCTTTCTCACGGGCTACCCCTCCCTCGATTCGGCCATCTCGGCGATGCGGTCCGGGGCCTATGATTATCTGGTCAAGCCCGTCAACCTGGACGAACTCAAGCTGCGCATCGAGCGCGGTCTGGAACGCAAGGAACACATCAAGGCCCTTCCGCTCTTGCGCGGTCTCAACTGGGCGCTGCTGGTCTCCATTCCGCTTTGGCTGCTGCTCGGTTACATCCTGACCAAACTCCTGCGTTGATTTTTCTCATCCGGGAAGGATCATATGGTCAAACTCAATATCCGGCTTTTGGCCCCGGAAGTCGACGAAGCCGCCCTCAAGGCGCTGCAGCCGGCCGTGCGCCGGGTCGTCAACCAGCTCTACAGCGGCCGCTGCCCCGGCAGCGAGATGCTCGGCTGGCGGGATCTCCCCCTCAAGGATTATACGGGAGAGCTCCGCCAGATCCAGAAGCTCGCTAGGAAAATTCGCAAAAAGGCCGATCTATTCATCGTCGTCGGCATCGGCGGCAGCTACCTGGGGGCCCGCGCTGCGATCGAGGGGCTCTCCCCCGCCCTGCCGGGCAACCGCTCCGGCCCCGAAATCCTCTTCCTCGGCCACCACCTCGACGCCGATTATGCGGCCGAGCTGTTGCGGTATATCAAGGGCAAACGCTACTATGTTAATGTGATCAGCAAGTCGGGCACGACCACCGAACCCGGCATTGCCTTCCGCCTTCTGCTCGACCAGCTTCAGCGCACCCTTCCTCCCAAAAAGGTCCGGGAGCGGGTCATCGCCACAACCAGCCCGGTCAAGGGCGCCCTCCACGCCATGGCGAACAAGTTCGAGTTCCACCAATTCGCCATCCCGGAGGATATCGGCGGCCGCTTCAGCGTCCTCACTCCTGTTGGCCTCTTGCCCATGGCCGTGGCCGGCATCGACATCGCCAGGATGCTCAAGGGTGCGGCCGCCATGGCCCGCCACTGCAGCGAGAACCGGACCATCGCCAAAAATGACGCCCTGAAATATGCCGCCGCTCGCCACCTCCTCTATCAGGCCGGCAAGCCCGTCGAGATCCTCGGAGTCTGGAATCCCGCCCTACTCTACCTGGCGGAGTGGTGGAAACAGCTCTTCGGCGAAAGCGAGGGCAAGGATAAAAAGGGCACCTTCCCCGCTGCGGTGGGGCTGACTACTGACCTGCACTCCCTCGGCCAGTACATTCAGGACGGCCGGCGGGATCTCCTCGAGACCTTCCTGGTCGTCGACCGGAATCGCAGCAAGGTGGTCATTCCCAGGCTGGAGGGCGATCCCGATCAGCTCGGTTTCCTGGCGGGCAAGCAGCTGGCCTACGCCAACCGGCAGGCATGGCGCGGCACCATGCTGGCCCATCGCGCCGGCGGGACCCCCAACATGACCCTGCACCTGGGCAAGCGCGATGCTTTCCATTTCGGCGAGCTCTTTTATTTCTTCGAGTTCGCCGTCGCCGTCAGCGGGCTGCTGCTCGGAGTCAACCCCTTCAACCAGGATGGCGTAGAGGCCTACAAAAATAACATGTTCGCCCTGCTCGGCCAGCCCGGCCACGAAACGGAGGGGCGCGCCCTGGAAGAACAGCTCAAAGAGATCGACGATTCGGAATAAGGAGACCCTGTGGCTGCATCAGACGGCAAGATCATGGTAGTGGACCGCGCCACGCTTTTCGCGGAGCAATATTTTCAGGGCTTCGCCCCGGCCTCAGCGCATGATTATCAAAGCCGGATTCTGGACCACTACGTCTACGATCTCCGCGACAAGGTCGAGGTGATGCCGGAGTACAAGCAGCCCATCGCCTATGCCATCATTGTTCACAAGGAGAGCCACGAGGTTTTCGCCTATCAGCGCTCAGCCAAGGAGGGCCACTACAACGAGACCCGGCTGCGCGGCAAATGGTCCTGGGGTATCGGCGGCCATATCGACAAGATCGACATCGCGAACGGCGATCCGATCCGCGCCAGTCTGATGCGGGAGTTGAGCGAGGAGGTGGAGATCAAGGCCTTCGACGATCCGTTGATCCTGGGCTACATCAACGACGACGAGACCGAGGTCGGCTCGGTTCATTTCGGCATGCTCTATCTGATTCTGACCAGCGACCGCGCTGTGCGGCCGGCCAATACCGAGATCGCTTGGGGCGGATACATGCCGATCCGCCAGCTCGAGGAGATCGTCCGGAGCGGTGAGGCGGCCGTGGAGAGCTGGTCTGAGATCGCCCTCGCCCCGCTCAAGGAGGTCCTGGCCCGCATGTAAACCCGAGCACGCGCGTGCGGAACCTTCTCCCACACTAGCAGCGGCCGTTCGCGCTCGGATTGCTCCATCGTTCCGGTGCACACCTCGATCAGCCAATCCTGAAAGCCGTCGTCGGCCGGATCGGGCGCTGCGGTTCCGCTCCGCGTCGTTCATCGATGTGAGCCGGCACGTTGTTTCGGTTCAACAGTCCGGCGATGCGGCCGGCTAGCTCGGGGGAGCCGGGAGCGGGATAACTGATGTCATACGACTCTTTCGGGAACCTGTAATAGTCGTACAACATGGGGGGATGCTGCGCGCCCAGAAGGGTTGCGGCCCGTTCCTCCCAGTGGGCGCTGATGACGAGGATCGCGTCGGGTTTCCGGAGCAAGGATGGGAGCTGCTGCATAAAGGCCACCATCGCGCGGTGGCCCGGATCGCCACGGATCGGCAGCGGGCCGCCGCCGTGGGAGAAATTGACGGCCTGGAGCGGTTTCAGCAAGACGGCCTTGCGCACCTCGCGAGAGGGTCTGTCTTCGGACTGAAGAAGTAAACACCATCAGCCACAGGGCGAATGAGATGATGATCGAGAAATTGATGGGATTGGGATAGTTCCCGAAGCGTGCAAACCGGGCAGGTACGCCAAATTGGACGGGCACGATGGCCTGGCGTGCAAACGACTCAGTCTTTTGTTATGCACCATGCCTGAAAAACAGTTGAAATATTGATCTCCAGGTGACGACCGTTGATGTTGACATAATGTTTTTGGCAGCGATTTCCGAATTGTGGATTTTGCAGACGCGATTTGGTATTACGCTGCCTATAATATGGTCGTCATAATCTATACCGCTTCACTTCTCCATCACGCATTCCATCCGGCATACAAGCAAGAGCCCGCACGCAAGGGGATCCGTATTATCCCTCCTGCAAGGGGGATTTCTTCGGCTTAGAAATAATACCAGATGCTGCGGTACTCCTCTGGATTCTCACCGCGCCGCTCGAGTTCGCGCAGATAGTCAAGAATTGGGATGTCTTTGTGGAGCCAGGTCGGGGCCATGGTCAGGTTTTTCTCCCAGGGATGGAACTCATAGAGCCGGCCGCCGTTCGGCATAATGGTCAGCAGCGAATGGTTCTGTTCCGCGCGCAAGTAATTCTTGCCCAGCTTTGGCACATTATAGACCGGTTCGTCGGTGCGCACCAGCCCGGGCATGAGCCGCGCCTCCTCCTTGACCTCCTGCTGCAACCGGGCGATGGGCACGCGGTAGTCGCGCGTCTCGTCCTTGCCCTTGGCGCAAAAGGTGTAGTAGGCGTCGACTCCGATCAAACGCAAGAGCCGCCGCAGCGCCACCAGTTCGAAGCGCCGGCTGTTCTCCATGGTGTAAACCGCCTGGTTGTAGACCGAGATACCGCGCCGCCGCATCTTTTGCACGGCCTCCATCGCCTCCGGGGTCATTTCGTAGGGATGCTCGAAATGAGTCACCAAAGCCATCTCCCGCCGGCCAGGTTGATGATGGCGGGAGATAAGATCAGCCAGATCATCCGTCATCCGTTGGGGCAGAGCCACAAAAATCCGCGAGCCAATACGGATGCGCTCGATATGATCTACCGCTGCCAGCCGTTCGAGCAAACCCGCAAGGACCCGGTCGGACATGACCAATGGATCACCACCGGTGAGCAACACTTCGGTGATGGCGCGATGTTCCTCCAGCCAGCTTATCGCCCGGTCGATCTTTTCCGGCGGGGCGAGGGCCTCTGGAAAGAGGACATCCTCGATCTCCCAGTTGCGCTGGCAATAGACGCAAATCTGGCTGCAGGTATTGTAGGGCTTGAAGATAGCGATGTGAGGATAGCGCCGGGTGATGAGTTCTACCGGAGAGGTATCGGTCTCGCGCATGAAATCAAAATAAACCACCCGGTCGTTTTGATGTTGCAGCATGGTATGGACATAGAATGGCGGCGGGATCACCTGAGCGCGGACCGCATGATCATCGAGGCGATGACCCTCGCGGTCCATGAGGGAGGCGTAATAGGGGGTGATGCCGAAGGGCAGACGGGCCGCACGAGCCTGGTCGATCGCGGCACATTCTTCGGGTATCAGGTCGATCAATCTGCCGAGCACCGTGCTGTCGCGGATCAGATGTTTGAGGTGCCAATGATAATCCGCCCAATCCGATTCCCCGCCACTCAGCTGTTCAAGAATGTGCGCCCGGTTTCGGGCCCGTTTTTCCATGATTTCCGGTTGCAGGCCGTGGGGATAGCGGTTGGTGGCATCAAGGGTATGGGCGGCCAGCCAATCCAGATCCGCCGAGCGCGCAATCGCGGCCTCCTGCCCTTGCATGCCCAGAAAGGCCGGCAGCTCTTTCATAGAATAGATCGTACTCTTGCCGGTCATGCCTGCCAGGATATGGCCGAGATCGGTATAAAAGGCTTCGCTCAAGGGCTCATCGGATGAGTTTTCTTGCTTATGGATCGCCTGCCACAAACGCTTGATGATGCTGAAGCGGCTGATTCGCTCGCTGCGCAGGGAGATGATCTCTTGAAAGGCCAGGAAACATGTTACCTGTTGCGACCAGGCCAGGCTGCTGTCGCGGTGGCTTTCTTTGAACAATAAGCGGGAAAATTCGTCCAGATAGGCCTTGAGAAAATTGCGGGCGCGATTCGGCGTGTCCGCTTCCTGGAGCAAACCGGCAATGGTGGGATTGTCTTGTAATAGATCTTCCAGCAAGTACTGAATCATTTGGCTGCCTCCAGAGAATAGGTCATTCATCCGGTCATTTCTTCATTTCTCCTGTAATTGGACATAACCAGTCACTGTAGAGAATTGTAGAAATATAAGGCTCTGATAACAAGAATAAAAGCTTTTTCGAAAACCGGTGGTTGACAACCTGTCCGGCGAGGAAGTAGCGGGGAAGACGATCAGCCTGTCGTCTCCCCGCGAGCGCAGCAGCACGGATCGTTGCAGCGGCAGACGTACCCGTTGCTGATCAACAAAGAGATCAACGTCACCCTTTTACCGAAAAAAGCCAGCAAGATTTTAATCTAGCTGGCTTTTTTATAACACTTACGATTGGCGGCGGAGGAATTTGAACCCCTGACCTATGGATTATGATACGTAGCTTGTTTCATTATATCGCCTTTCAAGGTCATTTTATGTATTTGAGCCATTTTACGGTGCTCCTCGAGCGCTGGCATTTGTTATTTCATCAACACGGACTTGCGTACCTGGCGGAAGGGGCCGGCCTCGAGAACCAGAAAATAGACGCCGTTGGCAAGACCGGCGGCGTTCCAGCGTATCGTATGATACCCCGCCGGCAGCGGTCCATGGGCCAGTTCCGTCAGCTCTTCGCCAAGAAGCGAAAATATCCGCACCCTGACTTTCTCCGCGCTGGGCAACGCGAATTCAATCGTCGTGACCGGGTTAAAGGGATTGGGATAATTCTGGTATAGCGCGAATTGATCCGGCAGACCGAACCGCACCTCGATCGCCGCCGAGTAGGCAAACCTGCCATCCTGATCGACGATCTTCAGCCGGTACGCGTATTGGCCGGCATCCTCCAGAGTGTCATCAACAAAGTCATATACGTGAGGATTGGCCGTGGTGCCATGCCCGGCGACAAATCCGATCTTGCCCCAAGGATGATCGCCCGCTCTTCTCTCGATCTCAAATCCATAGGTATTCTCTTCGCTCAAGGTCTGCCAGCACAGGGTCACTCTTTTCTCCTCGACCGCTGTCGTGAAAGCAGCCAGTTCCACCGGCGTCACCGCCGGCTCAATGATCGTCATGAATTCGTCCGCTCTCAGTGAGGTCATCACCTGCACTTGCCCAGAGGGCCAGATGATGCGCAAGCTGTCCACCATGGCGGCGTCCCCCAGGCCGTAATGGGCGATGAGGCTATTCTGGCCGCTGTGGCCGCTCTGGCTGGTTATCTCGCGCGTCTGCCAGAACACATTTCCCTGGATACCGGCCTTGACCTGCACCCGCGCTCCGATCGCCGAACGGTTGGAGCGGCTGCCGATGCACCGGATCTCGAGCCAGTGTGCGGTGTTGCCGGCGTTGATCGACAGATTCGCCGGGGCGCCATAATTGGCCACCACCAGGTCGAGAAAGCCATCCCGGTTGGCATCGGTCCAGGCGCATGCCAGCGAATTATCCGCAAGCGCAAAGGCGGGGACATTCAGCCGGACAAAACCGCGGCCGCCGGTGTTCAAATAGAGCGCGTCGGCACCGTTGCGCGCCACATACAGGTCCAGCCAGCCATCGTTATTGATGTCGCCCCAGGCGCTGCCCTTGGAAATGCCGGTATCGGTCACGACCGGCCCCTCCGGGATGCGGGTGAAGGTGCCATGGCCCTCGTTATGATAGAGAAAATTTACCCCTTCCGTATTGGTAACGAACAGATCGGGCCAGCCATCGTTATCATAGTCGCCCCAGGAGCCGCCGAAGGAATGGCCGCCGTCGGTAACGACCGGGCCGCTTATGACCTTTGTAAACAAGCTGCTGTCATTGCGATACAAGAAATTGTTGCCATAATTGGCGACGAAGAGATCGGCATCGCCGTCGAGGTCATAATCCGCCCAGGCACAACCATAGGAGAGGCCGCCGTCGCTGGCGGGGGCGCCGCTGGAAATCCTGGTGAAGGTGCCCTTGCCGTCGTTGCGGTAGAGCAGATTGCCGCCGTTCAGGGTGGCGACAAAGAGATCGAGATAGCCATCCTGATTGTAATCGGCCCAGGCTGCGGCGCGGCTGGGAAATACCTCCGTGGTCAGCGGCTGATCTGCCGCGCGGTTGAACAGGCCACCCCCAATGTTATGAAAAAGCGAATTGGCGGCATTTTCGTTGGCGACGAACAGGTCAACCAGGCCGTCATTGTCATAATCCCCCCAGGTTGCGCCCCGCGAAGGATCACTGGCGGATACCACCGGACCGGCTGTTTCAGATGCAAAGGTGCCATTCCCCTGATTGCGGCAGAGCCAATTTTGGCCTTGATTGACGAGAAGGAGATCATCGTTGTTATCCTGATCGCAATCCGCGCAAGCGACACCGTAGGCATAGATCTGGTTGGTCAAGGGGTCGGCCGCAAAGCGGTTGGGAAACACGATCGGATCCCGGCTGCGCAGGAGGTTATAGGAAAAGATCTCCGTCGCGGCGCTGATGTACAGATGGCCATCCGGATGCAGGGCCATTGCGGCAACGGATTCCTCCGAATCCTGGAATCCCGCATCGGGATCCATTTGCGTCCAGTGCTCCCCCAAGTCGAACGAATAATAAAAATCGACAAAATTATCAGAGCCCGATTGCAGCGCCAGCAGCAGGCCGCCGGGGAAGGTGATCAGAGTTCCTGCCTGACCACTGACCGCATCCGGTAAGCCGTTCGTCAGCTTTTGCCATGGGGCGATGAACTCCATCCGGCCGCGGCGGTACAAGCCGGAGGAAGTCAGCAAGAAAAAGCAATCGGCCCTCCGGTCATGGATGACGGTTTTAGTGTACAAGGCAAAGTCAATTTGCTCTTCATACCAGCTGCCGCCGCCGTTAAGGGAACGGAAGAGAGAGCCAGAACTCGTTGCCAGCAAAACGTCGTCGTCATCCTCTCCCGGAGTGAGCAAGGCCACGATCTGATCCGTCGGGGTTGTGCTGCCAACTGTTTTTTTATGCCACGTTTGGCCATCGTCGTCAGAAAAATAGAGGTAGATCTCCTGGCCGGAGGTGCCTGCAGTATAAATGCGGCCGTTCTTCCCGATCGTCAATCTGGAGAAGGTGCTGTCGCCGCTGCCATTGGTAAGCCGCTGCCAGTGTTCGCCCGCATCCGCCGAACGGTACACTCCATGCCGCACGGTAGAAACATAAAAATTCCCCGCCGGATGCCGGCTGAGTCCGGACACCCTCAAATTTGCGGCAGCGGAGTCGATCGTAAAAATGGACCAGGGATGGCGGTCCTCTGTTTGGCGCGCAAAAATCCCCTCCATGCCCACGCAGACAACTCCGCTGGTATCGATCAGAATCTCGTGAGGGCCACGGTCGAAGTTAGCCTGGATGCGCATCCAACTTTCGCCCCGGTCGCTGGAACGGAAAAGGTCAGAGCGGAATTGCAGTAGAAGGTTTTGTTCGCGATCCAGAATAAAATAGCAATCTGAATCCCAATTATCATTAATCCAGGTAGAATGCTCCCCTTCATCAGATGAACGATAAATCCCACTTCCTGTTCTGATATAAAGATCATCATGCTGCCCGTTGGCGATTTGGCGAACACCTTGATAATCTGTAAATATCTTCCAGGTGATCCCTCCATCTTTCGAGCGGGCAAGAAGGCCGTAGGGCTTTTCGGAGTCCCCGCCGCATGAAACTATGGCATAAATAATTCCCGCGCTGTTGACAACAAGATCCGTCAATACCTCAGGACAAAAAAATGTCGAATCTGCCCAGGAATCTCCATGATCTGCTGAAGCCAGAAAAAAACCTTTGTTGGTGCCGGCGTAAGTTTTGCCGTTAACGAATGCAAAACAGCTCAGATCGTCCCGCAAGGCGGACCAATGCATACCCTCATCATCCGAACGAAAACACCGCGGCAAGCATCCCGAGGCGGTGAGCACAAACAGGCGATCCGCGGGATCGATAAAGATGCGATCGATACTGCAAGAACCGGTGAGCATGATCGTCTGCCAGCTCCGGCCGTGGTCGCGCGATCGGTATAAAACCGGACCGCTGTGATAGCCGGCGATAAAAACATCGCCCCGGGAGTTGACCGCAAGAGGGGCATGGTCCAAAAGGGCATCCGCGGGAGTCGGCAGCCTCTGCCAGGTGAAGCCATTATCCTGCGAAGAATACAAGCCTTTGGCCAGCACATAGATATCGCCAAGAGGCGCGAGGGCCGAGTTGGAGACCGTAAAGGGCTGATCGTTGGCCAACTGCCAGAAGCCGGTAGCAACGTCTGTAATTTGCCCGACAGCTGTTCCCCTCCAGACCATGATGAGCAGTACGCCCAGCAGCAGTTTCTTATGATTCATCATCCGCCTCCCCGAAAAACCAACGCTCCAATTTCTTGAGGATCCTTGGAATCACGAAATGAGAGAGTATGTCGGAACAGGACAAGTTCGGTGCCAGGCGAGGTGCGGAGTTGGATGGCAATGGCAAGGTAACCCCGGGTGCATCATCATGAGATACAGGGTAGATCAAATATGAGACAAGCCGTCGATCTGGATCACGGCTCGGTCACTCCTCCTCATCGAGGCGCCAGGTGGAAACCGGATAGTAATGACCTAAATATCAATTACTTGGCAGGTTGCGCCGGAGTCTGTTTTCAGCCCGTCTAAGTTGATGAGCGGCGGCAGAAAGTAAAACTGCAAAAAGCGGGCCACCGGCGACCTGGTTCCCTCCTTATCAATTATTGCAGTGTGGAAGGGAGGGTTCTAGGGCCCGGTAGTGGCGCATTGCGCGGTAGAGATGGCTGCTTTCCGCACCGGCAGGGCCGCCCGGTGCTGATGCGCGGGGCAAAAAGCGGTGGAAGAAAACCAATCCAGGTTTGACGAACGGATCCTGACCGACATCTAGCGCTATGTTTCATATATTCCCTCTTATTCCACGAATGCGGTCATCAAGAAATAGACGCCCCCGAGCAAAACTAGTGCACCGGCAACTTTTTTGACCATATGGGCTGATCGGGATTGTGCACTCCAGTTCAGATAATTTTGCACCCACTGGCTGAGTCCGCCGGCCAGTGTGATCACGGCACAATGGCCGACGGCAAAGGAGAGAATCAATGACAAAGGTTTGACCCAGCTGCTTTGGGCCATGCTGAATACAATGCCCAACACGGGTGCCAAAAAAGCGAAGGTGCAGGGACCGAGTCCTATTCCAAATAAAAGACCGAGGCTGAAGGCTCCGGGGTAACCGCCCTTGCTTGAGCTGATCGTCGTGTTCCCCCAGTTTAGCGAAATGATATCGAGCAGATACAATCCCATGATGAAAAAAATCGCAGCCACCAGAATGTTCCCCCAGGCTCCCACATCACCGATTAACCGCCCGAGTGAGGCGGTGATACCGCCCACCAATGCGATTGTTATCGAAATACCCAGTGCGAAAACCAGAGCCAGAGAGAACGAGCTGCGTGTGCTTTTATTTTCGCAGCTGGTGATATAGCCGATAACAAGCGGGATGCTCGACAGATGGCAGGGGCTGAGCAGGACGCTCAGAACGCCCCAGATCAGGGAAGCCAGCAAGGCCAGAGAAGAGCTGCCGGTCATCCATCCGCTGAGAGAGCTGAATACGCTGTCGATCACGATTTGCTTTCCCGAGAAGATTTCAATCCGTGGGACTGCAGTAGTGCATCAATCTCAGTTTCCGGGAAGAATCCTTCGTGGCGAAAAATCTCCTTGCCTTTATCGTTGAGAAAAACCTGCGTGGGGATAAGACGGATATTATATTTCTGAGCGAACTTTTTCTGATCGGCCTTCCATACATCGTAAAAAATCACCTCAATCTGATCGCCGTATTTCTCTTCAACAGCCTTCATGACCGGCTGCATGGCCTTGCAGGGAATGCAATTGACCGAGCCCAATTCGATGAAGGTTATTTTCGCTTTAGTTGCGGATTTCTTCGAACGGTCCTGCGCAGTATTTTCCGGTCCTCTGCAGGATAGCAGAAAGAGCAAGGATAAAAGGATGGCTGAACCAGCCATTTTGTTCATGCTATTCCTCCGATGTATCATGTAACTGATCGTGTTATTACTCATGGGCCATCCTGTCGATCACGTATTTTGAAAACGTTTACGCCAGCGCAGGGCGACATTGACCAGGCTGATGAGAACCGGCACCTCCACCAGTGGGCCAATCACCGTTGCGAATGCTGCAGCTGAGTTGATGCCGAAGACGGCGACTGCGACCGCAATAGCGAGTTCAAAGTCGTTGCTGCCCGCAGTGAACGAGACCGTCGTCGTTTTCTCATAAGAGATGCCCATCGCCCGGGCGATGAAAAAGGTCGTAAAAAACATCAAGGCGAAGTAGATGGCATACGGGATTGCCACCCGGAGCACATCCAGCGGCAATTCAATGATCTTCTCACCCTTGAGGGAGAACATGACCAGAATCGTGAAGATAAGCGCGACAGGGGTCACCATGGAGAGGCGCGGAATGAAACGCTGAAAATACCATTCGCTGCCTTTGCTATGGCGCAGGAGCAGGCTGGATATCAGACCCGCGGCGAAAGGGATGCCCAGATAAATGAGGACAGTCGCAGCAATTTCGGAAATGGACACCCTGACCATCGTACCGCTCAGACCGAACCAAGGCGGCAGTACGGTGATGAAAAAGTAGGCGTATACGGAATAGAGCGCTACCTGAAAGAGGGCGTTGAAGGCCACCAGGCCGGCCGCCAGCTCCGAATCGCCTTTGGCCAGGTCGTTCCAAACCAGTACCATGGCAATGCAGCGCGCCAGTCCGACCAGAATGACGCCTACCATCATTTCGGGCTTGTCCGGCAGGAGCAAGATGGCGAGAATAAACATCACCAGCGGTCCAATGATCCAGTTCTGGACGAGCGATAAACTGAGAAGTTTAAGATTGCGAAAAACCTTCGGCAGTTCCTCGTAGCGCACTTTGGCGAGCGGAGGATACATCATCAAAATCAGTCCAATGGCGATAGGGATATTGGTCGTACCCGATTTGAATTGATCCCAGAAACCCGCAATGGAGGGAAACTGGTATCCCAGCAATACGCCGGTGAACATGGCCAGAAAAATCCATACGGTTAGATAACGGTCGACAACCGATAGTTTCTTTGCGGTTCCCATTAGCCCTCCGGACCAGAAAATAAACCAATGTCATCGTCTCCTGCACAGTTTCCGTAAATCAAGTACCCCTCACCTTTCGGGTTTTTCCGCGGTGATCACCGCCGACAGGATATACTCCTCGAGATTACGGCCGGGCATCCACTCCTTGATGAAGGCCCGGCTTCCATCCTTCGGCTTGATCTGAATGTTAACAAATCCCGCACGCGCGATCATGGATTCGAGTTCAGGAATCGCCAGAGCGCCTGCCGCACACGCCGCATAAAGGTCCAGATTGCCGCGAATCTCCTGTGGAAGCTCGGCCGTCGCCACGACATCGGATATGGCCAGACGGCCGCCTGGTTTCAACACGCGGAAAGCCTCCGCAAAAACGGCCTCTTTATCCGGGGAGAGATTGATGACGCAATTCGAGATGATTACATCCACCGTGTCATTCGCAACCGGTAGCGCTTCGATCTCACCCAGCCGGAATGAAATATTTGGATATCCCGCCTTGGCCGCATTCGCTCGGGCCTTGGCCACCATATCCGGCGTCATGTCGACCCCGATCACACGGCCCGTTGGACCGACCTGCTGAACCGCGAGAAAGCAATCGAAGCCGGCACCGCTGCCGAGATCGAGGACCACTTCACCTGGCTTCAAAGCGGCGATCGCTTGAGGATTGCCGCAGCCGAGACCGAGGTTGGATCCGACCGGGACACTGCTCAACTCGGCTTCAGAATAGCCCAATTGTGCGGAGATCTGCTTTTCGTTCAAAGCCGGCGTAACCCCGCCGCAACAAGAAGGTGCGCCACCACAGCAGGACGCGTTTTGAATCGCCGCAAGGCCGTATCGCTGCCGGACCGCCGCGCGAATTTCTTCCTCTGACATTTTGTTCATATCAATATTTTCCTATCATTGTTTTAAGCTCTTCGATACCGGGAACCCGGCCGTATACCTTGACAACACCATCGACAACAAGTGCCGGGGTCATCATCACGCGAAATTTCGTGATCTCATCGATGGTGTTCACTTTCTCTATGGTATACTCGATGCCCAACTCCTTTGCGGCCTGCTCGGCCATTTCCTGCAGCTTGTTGCATTTGGCGCATCCCATGCCGAGTATTTGTAGTCGTCTCATCTTTCTCCTCCTTTGCTTAGAAGAACAATCCAAACAATATGCCGGTCAAGGTGGCTATCACTACAACGAGTGATACGTAAACAAGCGTCTTTCGCGATCCCATGATGGATCGCAATACCAGAATGCTCGGCAAGGAAAGTGCCGGACCCGCAAGCAGCAGAGCCAGGGCCGGGCCTTTTCCCATACCGCTGCCCATCAGGCCTTGGAGGATGGGTACTTCTGTCAAGGTCGCAAAATACATGAACGCACCAGCGAGCGCGGCGAAAAAATTGGCAAAAAGTGAGTTGCCGCCAACCGCGGTGCTGACCCATTCCGAAGGTATTATCCCTTCCCGGCCGACTCTTCCCAGCAGCATGCCGGAGATAAATACACCGATCAATAATAGTGGCAGTATTTTTTTCGCAAAATCCCAGGTTGAGGCGAACCAAGCGCCCGCCTCGCCTTTATCTAAGGCTGTGATCACTGCGAGCCCGATGGAGCCGGCTGCGAAGAGCAGTACCGGTTCGGCAGGGGTAAAAAGCTTCAACAGAATCACGGGCAGCGTGGTCAAAACGAGGCGAAGCCAGCTGATCCTGAACCATAATCCCAGAACAACCGCCAGTCCGAGTGCGCTTGCGCCGGTCAGGTACCATTTGATGGAATAGATGGAACGCCAAAATCCCTCGGCATTCGCCGGCTTGCCCCAGTTGGCGAAAACAAGGATAGCAATCATTAGGAAAAAGTAAATCACCGTCTGCCACAGAGGCCGGCCCGATCCGGATTCTTCAATGACCAACGGTGCTTCTGTTGATTCACTTTTATCTTTTCGGAAGATCCAGTGCATGATCAGCCCGAGAAGGATGCTGAAGACAACAGCACCCACGCCACGAGCGATGCCGATCTCCAGGCCCAACACCCGCGCAGTGAGGATGATGGCCAACACGTTGATGGCCGGGCCGGAGTAAAGAAACGCGGTTGCCGGCCCGAGACCGGCGCCCATGGTATAAATCCCTGAAAAAAGCGGGAGTACGGTACAGGAGCAAACAGCCAGTATGGTTCCCGATACCGAAGCGACGCCATAGGCGAGAGCCTTGTTTGCATGCGGGCCAAGGTATCTCATCACCGATTCCTGACTGATGAAGACACCAATCGCGCCGGCAATAAAGAAAGCGGGTACGAGGCAGAGTAACATATGCTCACGGGCGTACCATTTGACCAGATGGAAGGCCTCCATGATTGCGTTGTCAAAACGTTGGGTACCGATGGGCAAAAAGTATAGAAAAGTGAAGACAGCGACGATCGAGAACAGCGATTTGGTTTCTTTCTTCCAGTCCATTAAAACCTGAACTCCTCTCCTGCACCAGCAACTCTTGTTTTATAGGTCTGATATTTCATTGGAATTTATAATTTTACTCCTGCATGGGATCGATCAGCCCACGCTTTTACTGCTGCTGCAAATCTTCAGCCGATCCACACCAGCACCTCGCAGTTTGTCCTCTGCAACAACAGAATCCAGATCGAGTTTTTTGGAGATGACTGGCCATAATTCGCTGAAGAATGGATCAGGATTTTCGGCCATCCGGTAGTTGATCCACTTCCCCTCTTTCTCATCCTTGATCAGGCCGGCATTCTTCAAGACATTGAGATGAGAGGAGATGGTCGAGGTGGCCAATCCGATCAGCTCTGTTATTTCACAAACACACAGCTTTTTGTTTTCGAGCAATTTCAGAATGCGAAGCCGACCATGATCGGACAAAGCTTTCAATACTTCAACAGGTTCCGCCATCTTGCACCTCAATCATTTCGATATTTTTAGTAATGTAATTCTTTTCATCTCCAAAATCAAGTCCTATTTTTAAAATTAGGCCCGACAGGAGATCAAGCACCTCGAATCGCCCGTTTGCCTCCTATACAAAGGCCTGTCCGATAAAATCCGGACTGGCGTTTGTATGTTGTTTGTGAGTAGTGGCGGAGGGATATTGATAACTGTAATCTGTTTTGTGTAAATGAAAAGGATTAGATCGTAAGCTGCCATCAATCCTTCACAATGTCCACCGGTATGAAATCCTTAACACCCGTTTTGAACCGGCATCGCCAGCAGCGAAGATCTGTCCTATTAGGGATCGGGAAGCAAGACCGAAAATTCGATTTGGAGGAGTAGGACCTTAATAATCATGAACCTGACATTACCCTTGATTTTAATTTAAAATATCCGTATAATATCGAGGCGATGGAGTTCGCCTCAAACGCAAAGAAGCTAATGACTCCTACTTTTTTTACATCTGTAATAAAGGTAGGAGTTTTTATATTTATAAGGTAAAACGGGAAAGAAAACGCCATGGAAACTGATGCAACACCTATGGTCATCGGACTGTTTATCCTGTTCTCCAGTCTCATTTCTCTCCGAACCGGCTTGTCGGTTGCAATCATTGAGATCATCTTCGGGATGATAGCGGGCAATTTGGGAATCGAGACCGAGCAATGGATGCTCTATTTAGCGGGTTTCGGAGGCATTCTTCTTACGTACCTTGCTGGCACCGAGATAGATACAAACCTGATGCGCGAAAAGTTCAGGGAGTGTTTCCTGATTGGCATAGCATCTTTTTTACTTCCCTTTTTCACGATCTATGCGTACACCTATTTCGTATGTCATTGGACGCTTTCTGCATCGCTAATCGCCGGGACCGCTCTGTCCACGACTTCCCTCGCGGTCGTTTACTCCGTGCTGGTAGAAACAGGATTATCAAAAACTGACATAGGCAAAATATTAATGGCTGCCACTTTTGTGACGGATATGGGTACAGCCCTTGCCATGAGCATACTGTTCATCAAACCTACACTTTACACTCTCATTTTTCTTTCCATTTCAATAAACGTAATTTATTTTGCCGACAAGTTCTCATCCTATTTTTTCAACCATCCCCGGTGGAAAAACAAGGTGATCGAACCTGAAATTAAATATATTTTCGTTCTTCTTCTTGTGCTGATGTACTTTGCCAATTTTGGCGAAGGCCATGCTGTCTTGCCAGCCTTTGTCCTCGGCTTGCTAATGTCAGGACATTTCAAGGAGGCCGCAGATTCCTTAACAGTTAAAAACCGGCTGCGTACCGTGGCTTACGCTTTGATAACACCGATCTTTTTTATTGTTGGCGGATTGCGTGTCTCCCTGCCGATGATTTATTCTGGACTTGTACTTTTTCTAATCCTTTTCGTAGTTAAAATTGCCAGCAAGTTCTTTGGTGTTTACTTTCTAGCTAAAAAATATATCCCCAGCGGGAGCATGTACACTACTTTATTGATGAGCACAGGCCTCACCTTTGGTACAATTGCCAGCGTTTTCGGGTTGAATTCAAAATTAATCGATCAGCAGCAGTATTCGATTCTCGTGGGCGTAGTTATCGCCAGCGCTGTAATCCCGACGTTTATTGCCCAGAAATGGTTTATGCCGCTTCATAGTGAAGATATCTTTGAAACGAAAAATGGCTCTGAATAATTCGTTCAGGCAAGAAGCCCTTGAACGTGACTTTTTTATTGATTCGTACCCATTTTGTTCCACTCTCATTATTAAATTTTCTTTTCGTTAGCCAGTAATTAAAATAGTTGAAGATTGGACTAGTATACGATGAATGAAATAATGACCATTCCAGATCGTAAAGAAATATTAGCAATCATCCGAAAAGTCATCGAAAGGAATAAAATTGATTCACTGAATGCCCAGGTATCAGCTCTTGATTCTGTACTAGATGAGAATGGTCTAATTAATGTCGCCTTGGTCGGGGGTTTTAAGTCGGGAAAAAGCTCTTTCATCAACTCTGTCTCTGGTAGAGATATCCTGCCCGTAGCCGTTCTGCCTTTGACATCTGTAATTACATACGTCCGTTATGGTCCGGAAGAAAAAATTACAGTTAAATTCCAAGACGGGCATTTTAAGGCAATCCCTTCTCAAGATCTAGAAGATTATATTACCGAGAGATTGAATCCTCACAATGTCAAGCGTGTATCGCGAGTTGATATTGAACTAAAGGAACTTTACCCTTTTCGAGAAATCCAGTTGGTCGACACGCCCGGTGTAGGGAGCGCGTATAAACATAATACGCAGACTTTAGCCGAATGGCTTCCCAAGATCGGGGCAGCATTTGTAACTGTGAATATCACCCACCCTTTTTCAGAGCTGGATATCGCCCTTTTACAGGAATTAAAGATCTACACTTCTGAAATTATTGTTTTACTTACCAAGATTGACCTGACGACAGAAAAGGAGGTCGACGAAGTAACCGCCTTCGTTAAGAGCCAGTTTAGGAAATTTGTAGATAAAGAACCGCAAATCTTCCCATTTTCAAACCGGCCGGGATTTGAGACGAATCGAAACTTCGTATTTAACTATATTATAGAAAAGATAGCTTCCAGGCATAGGCAAAAATCGAATGAAATACTCGATTACAAATTTAGATCAATCGCTTCCCAATGCCGGGAGTATTTAAACCTCGCTTTATCCATTGCCGATTCAGCAACTCAATCCCGTAACCAATTATATGAAAAATTGCTATTTGAGAGAGAGTTGCTGCCCAAAATCCGAATTGAAATGCAGGTCCTTGAACAGGATATAAATATTAATATTCAAAAAGAATTCTCCGAAACTTTTCAGTCCGAATACGGCAATGTCGTCACCAGAGTCATGCAAAATTTTGATAAACAAGCACCACTCTGGCATGGCAATCTGGCAAAACAATCGGAACATTTTAGAGAATGGCTCAGGGGGCAGTTGACAAGCGAACTCGAAGCCTTATCGGAGCGTATTGGAGTCAAGCTGGCGGAAAAATATGTTCAAAGTACACTTGATAGCCTTAAACGAATTGTAGAAGCATTTCAGAACAGGCTCTCATACGAAGTTGAAAAAGTAATGAACACCAAGTTTTCCGGAGCGAAATTTGATGCCCATTTTGAAAAACCCAAACAACCGGATGTCCGGGTCGGTACTATTTTTATGACGCCGCTCTGGCAAATGTTTTGGTTTCTAATCCCAATGAGAATTTTTAGGCCCGTCGTCCATCGTCACTTTCAACGTGTTATTAAATGGGAAATCGAAAAAAACCTCTACCGTCTAGGTTCCCAATGGACCGAGAGGCTGTCTCCACTGAATAGTATTCTATCGGAACAAGCATTTGGTTTTATTAAAAATGAGATTATCACTTTATCCTCGATCCTGCAGAGTGCACCAGACCAGCGCAAGCAGATTGAAGAGGCGATAGAAGAAACCGATAGCTGCTATCAATTGAGTGCAGGACAAAGGATTTAATATATTTTTCATATGTCTATTTGAATCCACTTGGCTATTCATCCCTATTTCATGATTTGGATCAGATACCTGGCATCCATAACTAAACGTATCAGGGCAATTCAGAGTAAAACAAACCTTGGGGGCATCCAATCGATAGGCAGGAGCCAACCATGCTGAAGATAGAGATTCCGGGTGGGCAAACTCTCGAGATTGCACATCTCGTTCGTGACTATACAGGACGTTTGCCGTAGATGGCAAATTATTGCTTCCCAATGGGAATCTTCTTTTTGCTCTCGCCGATCAACTTCAGGTACATATTCTTACTTCTGATACTTTTCATTCAACAGTTGAATATCTAAATGGCATTAATTGCATTCTGGTGGTTTTGGGCAAGGCAAGTAGGACCAATAAAAAATGGAAGATTCAAATGATAGAATCTACTGCCACAATCACTATCGGCAACGGCCGTAATGAATTGCTCATGCTTGCAGAAGCGGTACTTTGCATCGCAATCCTGCAAGAACAAAGCGTTTTCACAAGGGCCATCATGGAGTCCGATATGATATGCAGGTCCATTACTGATGCCTTAAAGCGCTTGATGGATACCAAAAGGCTCGTCACTGCGCTGCGAATGAGTGAGGCAGTCACGGATGCAAATCTCATTTACCTATCGTAGCCGATAATTTTTCCAATATTGTTAAATCATCGATCAATGTCTGCGTTAACGCACCGGCAGTTTGATAAATGAGTAAATCAAATCCGGGATGATCTTTGATTCGAATCGTAAGCGAAGTTGCATCAACCCCAAAGTAAATCGGGCTCCCCATCGGCCGTAAATTCCAGAAAATCCGCCGCTCGCCAAAATTGATTTGATTTATGAAAGGGCTGGATTCTGTGATTAACACGACGAGTCCGTATGTGGTGAGCAAGAGTTTGGTTGCATGGGACAGGATTTCTTTTTTGTGATTCTTGGTGAATTGAGCCGGAAGTACGATACTAGTAAGCACCTTCTCCCGTGGAAGAAGAAGAGGGGTGTAATCAAAAGTACCTTCCAAAGCCTGCACACCTGGTGGCATTTTCGGCCTGATCTTTACCATCTTCCGCCAGATCCTTACCAGCTTATCAAAATATTCCAGCACCCGCGCATTGCATAGAATGTCGATCTTATTAAATTCCTCATTATCGTCCTTAAAGACAAGTCTGAACCAACCCTGCAAAAGAGCACTGCCGGTTTCGAGGCAGATGATCCGGCTGTGTGGGAGGGCAAAAGAGTTGAATGAATTTCTTCTGTGATGATCGATGGAGACTATTAGCAGAGTATTGGTGAGACAGACGGCACAAGACGCCTTTGGATTTCTGTGCCCGAACAAGCTATCGCCGCCATCATAGATGGGACAATAGATGGTAGCTTGAGGGACACTATTTTCCAGGAGTGATGTGACAAGTGCCTTGTGCCGTCCGAATAATTTATCCGGAGAACTTACCTCAAATCCAATAGGCTCATGACCATTTGAAATATACATACATGTCTATGTTTTGCATCTGAGCAATTAACCCTGGTTCTTGAAGGCTTTTTTGCCGGCAAAAACAGCTTGATTGCCTAATTCGTGCTCGATCCAGAGGAAGCGGTTGTATTTCGCAATGCGCTCGCTCCTGCAGCCTGATCCGGTTTTAATATGGCCCGCAGCAGTGGCGACCGTCAGATCCGCGATCGTCGAATCTTCTGTCTCTCCCGAACGATGGGAGATGAAATAGAAATAGTTATTTTTCTGGGCAAGCTTGATGGTGTCCAGTGTTTCACTGACCGTCCCAATCTGATTGAGTTTGATCAACACTGAATTGGCGACACCAGCGTCTATGCCTTTTTGCAGAATAGCTGAATTGGTGCAGAAAATATCATCTCCAACAAGTTCGATGTTACCGCCCAGTATGCTGGTGAGGCTGGCCCATCCCTTCCAGTCATTCTCTGCAAGGCCATCTTCAAGCAGAACGATTGGATACTTGCCCGCCCACTCCTGCCACAACTGGATCATTTCTTCAGGTGACCGCCGCGACTTGTCCGACTTGAACATCAAATATCCGTCATCATCCCACATTTCACTGGCCGCTGGATCAAGGCAGATGCTGATGTCGTCTCCCGGCTTATATCCAGCTTTATCGATCGCTGTCATGATCAGCTCCATCGCCTCTTCGTTGGTCTTAAGCTGCGGTGCAAAGCCGCCCTCATCTCCGACAGCCGTGCTGTAGCCTTTGCCCTTGAGAATTCCCTTGAGCGTGTGGAAGGTCTCTATGCCCATCCGGATCGCTTCCTTGAAAGAGTTGGCGTTATGTGGAGCAATCATGAATTCCTGAAAGTCGACGTTATTATCAGCATGCCGGCCGCCATTGATGATATTCATGCAGGGGACCGGCAGCAAGCAAGCATTTGCACCGCCGAGGTACCGATAGAGCGGCAGCTGGTGCTCTTGAGCCGCTGCTCTGGCACAGGCCATCGAGACAGCAAGGATGGCGTTGGCCCCCAGCTTGGCCTTATTGTGCGTACCATCTAACTCGATCATCGCAAGGTCGATGCTGCGCTGATCCTCAGCCGGCATGCCGCATAGTGCCTTGCTGATTTCCGTATTGACATTTTTTACTGCCTTGAGCACACCTTTTCCCTGATAACGTTTTTTATCGTCATCGCGCAGCTCGACAGCCTCCTTTTCTCCGGTACTCGCGCCGGAGGGCACCAACGCAATTGCGCTAACGTTGCTCTCCAGTTTCACTTTTACCCCTATAGTCGGGTTGCCTCTGGAGTCAAGAACTTCGATGGCTTCGATTTTGGTAATCTTACTCATGATCCATAATCCTTTCTTCAGTCAGGTTCAGTAGTTCGATTTCTTCAACCAGTTTGTTAATTAAGGGATCCAACTCTGCTTCGAGTAAAGGGGCGACTTCTCCATAACGTCTCAGTTTGTCGGATTTCACATCGGCCAGCAAAATTTGAAAATAGGCTCTTGAGGCCTGAATCATAGCGGAATAAGTATCGGCTTTTCCATCTAATCCAAATCGTTCAGTTAGATTTCGAATTGAGATTAGAATCCGGCCGATATGCCCAGAAAGCGAGGTCAGAGTATCCGGCGGGAAGTCGGCCTGGAGACGATAGAGGCTGCCTTTGATCGTACCTTCCCGGATCAGCATCTGCATGGTTAGAAGCTGCTTCTCTATGATACGGAGAGTCACGGTCAGAGAGGTTCTCTGAGCATCATTCAGGAGGTTGACCATCCCAACGCTCACTTGATGGGTTCAAGACTGATATAACCAAGCAGTTCAGGCGGCGAGGCATGTGTCATTTCAACTTCTCCGACCTCACGCATCAAACTCTCCCGGATGCTGCTGCTAAGGAGCAGATCATGCGGTTCGATATACCCACCGAGGCCCCTCGAAATCTTGCCTGCCAACCGCGCTTCGCTATGATGTTCTGAAGATGATCGTCCATAAACAAAAATTCTATTCGCAGCCGCATCAGAGATGATGCCGTAGCAGATAGGTTGCTTGTACTGCGGAGAAATCTCCAGCATACCACGCCTGGCAAAGAAATAATTATCCTCAATGATCTTTTCAAAATCAATTTCTTCAGAAGAGAAACCGATAACATCGCCTTGCGCAAACAGATGGCGGCGTTCAGCTGCCATAATCAGCTGGTCCTCTTCGTTTGGTATTGCTATTATTCTTCACCGGTTCAAATTGTAAGGATGCTGATGGTAAAATTCAATCACCAGCTTCGGTTGCCCCGCGATCATTCCTCATAAGGATTATCGTATTCCTCACCCTCACCTAGTTTGAGATATTTTGATCTACCATGATCGTATAAATCCAGTGTATAAATAACCTTCACCTCAAGGTTGTGGTCTAGTTTCGGGGCATGGGCTGAGACCTTTACCTTCTCCCCAGAGTGCGTCCTGAGATGTTTATAAAGTTCATTCTGATAATAGAATACTTGGTTACAGATGCGGCACCTGTATTGGGTCCCATTCAGCCGCTCAATAGCATAAGGAATGCCGTTCTTCGTGCGAAACTTCGCTGAAATTCTTGGCGACATGGTCATCTCTTCTTGCACAAGAATTTTATAGCCCACTTAGGGGAATTTAATTCCGCGGATGTAATCTCATCGTTGGAATGCTGGTAATCACTCTTCTCAATAAGCTCTGCTAAGAGTGCGGCCTGTTCCGTCCAAAGTTTGAGATGAATTTGAAGAAACCATTGGTTCAGAGATTTATCCTTTATTCCTTTGCTGATTCTGGTATAATGTCTATAACAGAAACCTGAACTGGTTTGAAATTTAGCTCTAAAATCCGCTTGCAGCAAATACCTGGGGAAATTATCGATGAGCCTATTTTCAACCTCCTGAAAAAACTGGCATAAAGGACAATCCTTATCGACCGATCCTTTTTCTGGGTGCGCTATGACTTCAGCGACAAGGTCGTTCATGATGATAGCAAGGCCTAAAGGGTCTCCAGCCTCTAGTAACAAGTTCGAATGGGCCTCGCAAAATCCGCGCGCCTCCCTGAACTTTTTGCGGATGAGCACATCATTTACGTTTTCGTAGAAAAGAGAACTAGCATATCGTTTTTCTCTGTCAACCACCATTGAGCATAGGGGACACCCTTCGATACCAAATCTTTCCAGGTAATCAAAGTAGCTGAAACTCTTCCCATCATCAGTAGGATGTCTGTGAAAAATATTCATATTATCTCTATTCAAATCTTGGAGTTGACTGCAATATCTGTCCTGTATTTGAAGTGATTATGGGAATCCCATAAAACAAAGACTCCTACTATTCCAAGAATCACTGCGAATAAGTAGGAGTCATTAGCTATATGAGCAATTAGGGTGAACTCCATCACCACTAAAAAATAATCCATTATTACTATAAAAGCAAGAGATTTGGTAATTGTAGATACCGGAAATAATCGCTTGAACCATCAATTAATTGTTAAGTCTAATTATTTCAATTCGAAATGTCTATTTTCGAAGTGTCAGATTGCCTCAGCGATTCGATTGAAGTTATAGTTTTGGTGTGGAGGGACCTTGGGATTTGAACGTGACAGACGGATCTTCTTTGCCGCGTCGAAAAGGTGCGGGATCTGCTGGTAGCTGGTGGAAACGTTAAGAAATTGACAACGAAGAACCATATCAGGGGCATATCCAAGATTTTGATCATGAAACATCGAACCCACTCGCTTGAAGCAAAATGCCCTTTTCGTTTCTGCTAAATGGCAGGCTAAGTTAAAATTCTCTTGCCCTTTTCGCACTAAAGATTTATCTTCATTACATGAAACGGTTATTAAAAAATAATGATATATTCCTCTTGCTGGTAATATATTGCTTTATAGCTTGCA
>DAOLSP010000027.1 GCA_035419245.1 bacterium
TACTGGTATTACGCCCATAAGCATTGACTTTTACACAAGATTTTGGACTTGACTACTCAGAAATGCCGAGTATCAGGGAAAATAAAAAAGGCACGATGCATTCATCCATTGGATAAACACTTCATGCCTTAGTGATCCATTAATAGCTTTCACTGTTAAGCTATAGGTAGCTCAATATTAAGTATATGTTATAATGGTAAAACATGCAAGAAGAAAATGAACTTTGGCAGCGGGCAACTTCCCAAAAAACCATAAAAGGGATTGAGCGATATTTAAAAAATCATCCCGGTAGCGTACATGAAGCACATGCCAGGGCAATACTTGATTCATTATGCTATTCTGAAGCTGAAAAAAACAACAGTCTGGAAAGCATTGACGCTTATTTGCACAGATTTCCGCAGGGAATGTGGGCAGCTGAAGCGCTGAACAGGAAAAGCGAATTGGTCTGGGATGGTATACAGAAGAGCAACACGATTGAAGCTTATCAGCATTTCATTGATCAATATTCTCAAAGCCCCAAAACCAGCGCGGCAAAAGCTAAAATCGAGGAGTTGCATTTTCTGGCAATTAAGGACAGCGCTGTATCTGCTCCCTTTGAAAGATATTTGGAACAATTCCCGAACAGTCAGCAACACGCTGAGGCGCGCGCAGCACTGGTGCATATTTATGCCCAAGAACTTGCTGCGAAAAAATCCTACAAAGAGAAAGAGGCAATTGAAGATCGTATCATACGCAATATTGTCAAATATGGTGTGGGAAAACGCTTTGTTCTTTCAGATCTCACCCCGGATTCCGATTCTCAATCAGGCAGCATCGCCATCGAGGAGAGCGAACGCAACCCAGGCAGCTATTGGGGTAAAATGCTTTACCCCAAGGATCAATTGTCTTTTTCGGCTGGGATGGGATTATCCGCAAACTACCCATTTGGAGACAGGGGCATTTGGCGATTTATGGGTTCAATAAAGTTCAGAGAAGGTTACGTATTCATAGGCAGCCGCACGGATGCACTGACTTTTATGTTTTTAAAGAAAGCCGGTTTTGTCTATCTGCACGGAAAAGGGAAAGTTATGAAAAATAACCGGCTTGTAGCTTCTTTTATATAGCATGTTTTCATTATTCGCTATTCATCTTTTGCCGCTAATCCTGCATGCCGCTGGGGGGCGGTGTGCAGGAAACTGATAGGAACTGATAGGAAATTTGATTTTGCCGATGTCAAAAAAACTGATAACTCGGTACAGATTGGATCAGAGGATGAAGAAGGCATGCAGCGTCTGGTCTCTTATGTATCGTGCTGTCCCTCTACGCTGGCGCGAATGATCAAGGTCACGGGAGATGGTCAGGTGATTTACCGGGCGGGTAAAAGCGAATGCGTGCGGTTTCCGCGGCCCGGAGATAAAAGGAGCCGGCGTTCTTGAGGCTATGAGCGATGGGGAAAGCCATCCCGCCTGATCAATCCCTCGCTCACGATCGCATGTATATGGCTGTGCCAGCCCGTCAGATCGCCAAAGGTCTGTATCGCCCCTACATAACCGGGTTCACCCTCTCTGGCTCCGCCAGCCTGGTGAAGCCCATCTCGGATCGTTTCATAGGCCAGCCGACAGAGCTTGCCCAGCGAGCAGCGGTCGTAGCGAAAGAAAATGCGCAACCGCTTCGGCATGGTCAAGACCCATAGCTCGTGGCTAACCGGCGCAAAGACCTCCTCCGCCAGGCGCATTCCCAGCAGCAGCACCCGCTTCTGATCGCAGGACGGGCAGCAACAGCGTTGCCGGCACGAAAACGCCACGAAAAACGATTTGCTGCAATCCGGGCAACGCACCCATGCAAATCCCTCCCTCAGATCTCCGCACTTTACAGACTTGTCGATCGCGGTACGAATGACCGGCCGCCAAAATCAATATTTCCGCTGGAACCGTTCCTCGTAAACCCGCTCGAAATCGTCGAAATGGGCACGCACCAGTCTGAAAAAGGGTGAAGTCTCCGGATTGCGAGGTCGGCACATTTTTGCCGCTGGAGCACACACGCCATACCTTATCCAGTATATAAATACCTCTGGCCGATTATGGGCATAGCGTATGCTATAAAATTACTTACATCGCGTCAAGGGTCAAAATCGCCCGTGATCCTTGCCCTCAGACCGTTACTCTACAAAAAGCTTGACCACGAACCAATAATCAGCTTTATCTAAGGAAATGAATGAGTTCGACGGCAAACAGAGCGGTGCGACTGTGAAAGCCAAGATCACCCAACCACCGGCTGGTGCGGATGGCCGCTAAGGATGAACCTGGTATCATTTTGCATAGGTAACCGAAGAGCCGTTCATCCAAGCAGTTTCATCACACTATTCCGCAGCCCCAGCACAGTAGCATGTTCAGCCCTCGCTCCGCTCAGGCCGAACCAGGCTCTCCAACTGATACGCCCCCTCCGGGGGCTACAGTTCAGCGCCGCGATTATACTGCTTTATATCTCTGAAGGTACGATGAACTTGTGTTATTTAATCAGAACCATTTTCTTGATATCGAGGTATTCTCCAACTTTAAGCTTATAATAGTATACTCCGCTTGGAAGATGGGAAGCATCAAATTCCACTTCATAAGTACCCGCCGGTTTGTAACCATTGACAAGTGTCATCACTTCATTGCCTAATATATCATAAACTATTAGATTTATGAAAATCCCATCCGCTCTGGAGAATGAATCGAATGGCGATGTTGGGATTGAAAATTTAATTTTGGTTGTGGCGTTGAACGGGTTCGGATAATTTTGCTGTAAAGCAAATTTCGTCGGGGCCGATTCATTATCGGATTCGACCAATGTGGCACCGACATTTACCGAAGCGTTCGTTGTCACGCCGGTAGAACTGTCAGTACAGGTGACGATCCAGTTGCCTGTTTGGGTGGCGGTATAAAGACCCGCTGCGTTAATTTCTCCACCGGTTGCTGACCAGACCGGTCGGAAGTAATGGAGCGTGTCTCCATCGGCAGTGAATCCGACGGCGGTAAACAGCTGTTTTCCCCCAAGCGTTAAATTTGCTGCAGCTGGCGAAACACTGATAGAGTTCAACTCACCCGGATGAGTCGAACGACTCAGGCAGGTTATGGTCGCATAGGTCGTGTCTATCTCGACACCGTTGATGGAGATTCGGACACGAACAATGTCTTCAATGCCTCGAATGGTTTCAGGAGGAATGTGAAATGGTATTTGCACACTATCCGCCGAAAAAGGCGCCAATTCAGCCGTGTTGCCGGTAATGGCGCCGACCCAACCGAGTTCGGAATCGATTTCATATTTGATGGATTGCGCCGCCATGCTCAGATTCTGCAAAAAGAGCCGAAGTGTGCCAATGGCATTTGCAAAACCGAATCCGTTCGTGAGTGTTGCGGAGGCGTTCGATTGGGTCGTGTCGGCCGGCAAAATCGTCACGTCGCTCATGAATATTCTCTGCAATTTCCATTTTTCGGAGGGGATCACATGATTGCTGAAGATGTGTTTGCTGTATCCGCCCGCAATGGCGTTCATGATCGTTGTTTGAGTAAAGTCAACCGTCCCGTCGGCTGTGGTATAAAACTCGATTCCATTCAACAGAGCGATACCGGCTTGGTTTTGAATGGCGACTTTTATGTTTTTACCAAAGATTTTCAAGGTATCCGCTATGATCATGCTGTCCTGCTGAGCGATCACGACCGAATCGGCACTGAGGGTGATATTGCTGAATTCATTCTGTTGGATCGCGGAACGCTTTCCCATGCTTGTGCCCGATCCTCCCCCCATTGCGCCCTGATTGAATAGATTCCGCGCGCAAAGATTGACCTTTCCGTTCGTCTTAAAACCTTTCCCCGGCCGCAAAGCGCCGTAATTGATGAATGTATCTGCAAAAATATTGATGTTCCCGCCGGTAACTGACTTTGGGTCTTGATCGCATATGATCCTGCTTCCCTTATCCAACAACATTCTTTTATGGCATACTATTTGGGGGGAAGACTCTTCGACAGTTTTACCTTCGGTACTTGACAGGACGCTTTCTTTGGACATGGTTACAAAATCTGCATTAATGTTGTGAGAATGGCCTGCTATGAAAGCTCCGGACATTTCCAGTACACTTCCGCTGAACTGAAACTGCGCATTTTGGATTTTTCCCCCTGGAATATTCATTGTGACATTTTTTGAGTATAATTGTTCGCCGACAGACAGCCGTTTGGGCTGGGAGTACATGTCTGTCCAGATCTTGCCTTCATTCTCGACATTCAGCTGGTTTGTGACCGGAAGAATCTTCAAGTCGCCCCGCATCAGGATGTCGCCTGTTTTTTTAATAATCAGCTGATCAGTGAAAATCTCTGATCCAAAAACCCAACCTGTGGCCACCGATCCTTCAATTGTGATCTTTTTCGCTTTGCAGTATTTATCAAGCAAGACCCCTTTGTCACCCGGAATATACACCTCATCATTTGCGCCCGGAACTCTATTCGTGCTCCAGTTGGCCGGATTATCCCACTTTTTATCCCCGCCCAAGTTGGTAAATACCGAGAAATCCTGCGCCATCAGACAGGATCCGAATAGGAAAATGAAATTGAAGATCAGTTTTTTCATTGTGTTTCTCCCGGCCATAATTTTTACTACAAAGAACCTTTTCTGCTGCCAGGTAACAATCAGATACTGGAAATGACTAAAACGGCAAAATTTGCGAAAAATATTAAAAAAATATTAAAATTAGTCAAGTTCATTATTTCGTTAAAAGATAATTTTATAAATCCATGACTCGATTATTTTCAGCTTTCTTCCTTCGCAATTCTTCAAGTCCATAAATAACAATGCTCTCAGGTATCCAGCCGACGAACCTGGAAGGTCAATTCGCCAATATTCATCGTTTTGTCATCAAGTATAACGTGCGGCTGTAGCCGCGGTATAATGTGATGAAGCTGCTTGGATGAACGGCTCTTCGGTTACCTATGCAAAATGATACCAGGCACATCCTTAGCGGCCATCCGTACCATGCGGTGGCTGGGCAATCTCACCACTTTGCTTAAATATATTTTTTGCGGATTGGCTAGCAAGTCATTTGTATACGTTGTGGCGATTTTGACCCTTGACGCGATGTAAGTAATTATTTAGCATACGCTATGCCCATAATCGGCCAGAGGTATTCATATACTGGATAAGGTATGGCGTGTGTGCTCCAGCGGCAAAAATGTGCCAGCCTCGCAATCCGGAGACTTCACCCCTTTTCAGACTGAGGTGCCCATTTCGACGATTTCGATCGGGTTTACGCTGATCGGTTTCAGCCGAAATATGGATTTTGACGGCCGGTCATTCGTACCGCGATCGACATGTATGTATAGTGCGGGGATCTACGGGAGGGATTTGCGCGGGTGGGCTGCCCGGATTGCAGCATAGAGTTATTCAGGGCGTTTTCGTGCCGGCAACGCTGCTGCCCGTCCGGCGATAAGAAGCGGGCGCTGCTACTGGGTAGATGGCTTCTGTCTGCATGCAGGAATGTCTATCGACCTGGCACAAGCCGATACGGATAACCATCGGTTCGGCGAAAAAAGAACTTCATTGTCCTCAACCGTTGCCATGGCTGATCTCCCCAGCCCTGTCGTCCATTAACATCCTCCGGTCTAGGTAGGGAAATATCCTCCAGGATGCCATGACCTTTAAGGAGTATGTTCCGGTATGGAAAAGTCCGCCAGGATGGGAGCGAACAGGAACAGGCCCGCAGGGATGGGAGCGATAGTCGGGTGGGAACGAGAGCCAGGCCGGTCAGGGGCGCGAGCCCTATCAGTCATTGGGATCGTTGACCGGCACGGAAAGGCCGGCCTCGGGTTTGACGTAAACGAGTACGAGGCGGCAGGACTGCTCCCCCCTGTTGACAAAGGTGACCGCCTCCGCGGCCGCCGGGATGAGCATGGTCTCGAGATACGCCAGCGAGGTGACACGGCCGTTGGCAGAATGGACCTCCACCCTTTCACCCTCGACGAGGTTGACGGCGAAGCCCCTGCCCTCGGTCAGCAGAGTATAGCGGGCGGCGAACTCGGCGCGCAGGATAACGTAAAAGGTCCAGGGGTGGTTGTAAAGTTCATAGAGGCGGCTCTCCGCGCTCTCCTCGATCGGTTTGGGGCGGGCCACCAGGTTCCGCCTGATCCACTCCCCCCGCCGCTCGGGCCGGATGTTGGCAAATCCGCGCTCGAGGTTGATCGGCCGCAGCTTGCCCTCCAGGTCCCGCCGCAGGTAGTCATAGAGCTTCATCGTAAAGATATAGGGCGTGGCGCTGATTTCCAGTACGAGGTTGCCACGGCCGCTGCAGTGCACGGTGCCGTTAGGAATGAAAAAGAGGTCGTGCGGTCGGGAGGGCTCGCTGTGGATCCAGGCCTCCACATCCAGTTCCTCCCCGGTCGCCTGCGAATGGAGCAGGGCCTGTTTGAATTCCTCGAGATCGGTATGCTCCTGTAAGCCGAGATAGACCCGGGCGCCGGGTTGGGCGTTGACGATGTAATAGCATTCATCCTGGGTGTAAGTCTCGCCGAATTCCTTTTTGATATAGTCCGGCCGGGGATGGACCTGGACGGAGAGATTGCCGCCGTCGATGGTGTCCAGGTAGTCGAAGCGGATCGGCCATTCGTGGATGAACTGCGCGGCCGCACGCGGGCCGAGGAGGCTGCAATTGTGGGCATACATCGCAAAATCGAAAGAGCACTCGAGAAAGCGGCCGCTGCTCTGAAAGACGATGCCGTTCTCCGGGACGATCATTTCGAAGGACCAGGCATAATTGGGTTTGCACGGATCGAGATTCATGTGGCCTTTCATGAACTGTCCGCCCCATGGCCCAGGGTAGAACCAGGGCCGGACCCGGAAAGGCGACCGGGAAATCTCCTCCAGTGCGGCGCGGAAACCGTCGCCGGTCATCCAGGAGGGTTCGCCCTCGTCCTGGCCATCGATGAAAATATCGAGACGAGGCAGCAGACTGCGCTTAAGGCGGCTAAAAGCGGGCCACTCGACGAAATAGCAGCGCTTGTAGAACGCCTCAAAATCGGCAGCCTGGCAGCCCACGTTTCCGGCCGCGCCTGTCCTGAACTTTTCCTGGATGAGGTCCTTGGGCAGGTCGACATACCAATGCTCGTCCCAGAGTTCGATCAGGGAGGCCCCGCTGCCGGCGATTATGGTGAGCCGGCCGGCTGCCCCGGCGCGGCGTATCGAGGCGGAGATGCGCAGTTCCTCCACCCGAACCGGATCGAAAAAGATCTCCGGCCCGAATGGCCAGTGTTTGCCGAAGAGGCGGTCCTCCCCGCCGAGGAAAGGCCGGAGCGCGGCCTCGCGGTCGGCGGGATCGGCCAGGGCGTCATCGAACCGAAGGAGTTCGGCGCGGATATCCAGGTGCAGCAGTTCAGCTTGCAGATGGGTGAGGAAGTGATCCCAGGCGACCCCCGGAAAGCCGTCGATGACGAGCACGCGAAGACCCTGCGGGATTCTTACGGCGATCCGGGCGGCGAGTCCGCCATAGCCCTTGTCGATCACGCCTTCCGTCAGGGTGAAAGCGGGCAGGGCATCATAATAACCTTTCGGGTAGGCTGACGCAGCATCCGGCAGGGGGGCTGTAAAAGGGGTCAAGGCCCCGCGGTCACTGTTCTTCATGTCTTGTTCCCGTTGTGCAACATTGTGTAAAGGCCCTCTCTCCGTGGGCCGTTGGTCCTCATTGATCAAGAAAGGCGGCGCCGAGGCAGGCGGCGCGGTCCTCGAGCAGGGCCGGGAGAATACGCACATCACCTCTGGGCACCATCCAGGCGCGGCGTTTGACGATCTCGAGCAGGCCAGGGATGATCTTTTCATGGCTTTTCATCAGACCGCCGCCCAGGACGACGGTATTGATGCCGTAGGCGTGCATGACGTTGATCACCCCGATGGCGAGATTGTCGATGAATTCTGCTTTCACGTCGGCCCAAGCTGGGCGGGCTTCCGCCTCGTCGAAGAAGGCCTTGAGGGGGATAGCCTCGGCCGCCAGCTCGGGGAAGGCGGCGAGGAGGTGTTTTTCGAAATTGACCGCCGAGCAGTAGAGTTCGAGGCATCCCTTGAGGCCGCAGGGGCACTCCGGGCCGCGGCGGTCGATGCTCATGTGGCCACCGAGGAGGCCGCTTGCGGGATTGCTGGAGCGGAAGAGGCGGCCGTCGATGACCGCCGCGCAGCCGACGCCGGTGCCGAGGGTCATGGCTATGATCGAGGGCAAGCCCCGGCCGGCACCGAACTTCCACTCTCCGAAGGCGTAGGCGCGGGCGTCGTTGTCGAAGGCGAAGGGCACCCCGAGCCGGGCGGCGAGCCGGCCGCGCAGATCGATGCCGGCGAATATGTCGGCCGCACCGACGTCGTTGATCACGCCGCCGGCCTGCACATCGACCATCCCCTTCATGCCGAGGCCGCCCTGGGTCAGCACTTCGCCGGCGGCGAAGCGGGCGGCTGCGTCGAGCAGGGCCTCCAGCAGCGGGCCCGTTGCGGCGAGATCGGCCACCCTTTCGACCGCGAATTTGCGAGTGTTGCCTGCCTCATCGAAAAGGCCGAACTTGACGTTGGTGCCGCCGAAATCGATGCCGATCCTCATGGCTTCTCCCCCGGGAAGAACCAGATCAGGGCATCGATGAGGTGGCGTCGCCAGTTGCCCCAGGTATGACCCTCGGGGTATTCGCGGTAGACATACTCATAGCCTTGCGCGCGCAGCACCTTCTCGAACCGGCGGTTGGCGGCAATAAAGTTGGTCTCCGCGGCCGGCAGAAACGAGGCGCCGACCGTCTCCTCATAGATGCCGCTATCGATATAGAGGCGGACGGGGCGTTTCGGCGTGTCGCGATAGAGCCTGATCAGGGTGTCCCCTTTGAAAGAGAGATAGCCGGACTGGCTGTAGCCGTTGCCGAAAATATCCGGCCGCAGGAAGGGGATGTACGCCGAGATCAGCCCGCCAAAGGAGTCGCCCACCACCAGCCTCGCCCCGGGCTGAGGATCAGTGGCAAACTGGGCGTCGATATAGGGGACGAGTTCATCGGTAAAAAAGTGGACGTAGGTGTCGTTGAGGCCGTACTCGGTCATGCGGTTGGGCATGCCGGGCTGCAAGCGGTTGGGCGGTGTGACGAAAACCGCGATGAGCGGACGGATTTTACGGTCGCGGATCAGCTGGTCAAGCATCTGCGGCACCTGGGCGAACTCGACATAATCGATCCCATCCTGGAGATAGAGCACCGGGTACCTGTGCTTAATGTCGTATCCCGGGGGCAAATAGACATGGATGGCGTGCGGATACCCCAGCACCTGCGATTCCATTTCGCGGACCTGCAAGCCGGCGGCGCTCCCCTTGCGGCCGGAGCGGAATTCCGCAAAGTACGGATGCTGCCGGTATCGCGGCATCGCCAGCTCGGAGAGTTCGCCAAAGCCGTTGAGCGATTTGGCGGGATTGAGGGGGTCGATGGTCCAGAGGCTGGTTTTGCCGAAGATAAACCAGTATTCGAGGCGAGCACCGGCCGGCGCCGTGCCGCGGTAGTAAAAGAGATCGGTCCCGGCGACGTGCGTCATCCATTGCGCCTGCGTCCAGTTGTTCATGTCGCCGAGCACACCGACCGAATCCTTCACCCCCCGGTATACCAGCACATAGCTTGTGTCGCTCGGGAAAAATGGATAGGCACCGGGCTGCAGCTTCCTGAAAAATTCGTCCACAAGCTGCTGTTTTTGGGCGGCATCGCCGCTACGCTCGATCCGGTTCAAGAGCCGTTCGAACTTGCGCGCCGGTTCATTTCTGCGCATAACGCAGCCCGCCAGAGTCGCTGCGACGAAGAGCACAACGGTCAGTTTTTTCATAGGTCTTTACCTGGTTGGGATCAATCCGTTTCGAGAGACCGCATAGAACCGGCCCTGGTATCTGAGATTGTGGAGCTCAGCCCCGGGGTCAAAGCCGGCGAACTGCGGCGCGGCGCTGAGGCCGTTGAAGGGAGTCGCACGCACTCCGAAGAGTCCTTCGATCACCGTCGTCAGGTAGCTGCCGCTGGAGGAGCAGGCCCAGTCCGCGCCATAGGGCCATTCATAGAAGGCCTTGCGCGCCCCGCCGGAATCGGGAGGAACGGCGGATTCAACGAAATGGCACTGGCCGAAGGGGCCCTGATTGGCCGAACGCGCCAGGCCCCGGAGCCAGGGAGTAGCCAGGTCGCCGCGGCCGATGCGGTAGAGCCCGGTGGCGGCGAGGGCCGGCCAGGCGGTGTAGGCGCCGTTCCATTGGTGGTCCGGCCGCACCGAGAACATCGCGTTCGGATCCCGTGGTGAAAGAGCGTGCATCCAGAGCGGGGTCTGCAGCTCGTCCACAAAGAAGCGCACCATCTCCTCCTTTTGCCGGGTGCTGAGATCGTCGGCGATGGTGGTGAGTAGGGTCATGAAATCGTAGCCATGACGCACTTCCACCAGTTCGCCCCCGGGGAAGCGCGCGTTCCAGAAGCCGCCGCCGGTGTAGAGCTTCATCAGCTCGCTGAGCAAAGCGTCGGCTTCGGCGCGGCAGGAGGCCGCCTCCTGCAGGGCCCCGCGGTGTGCCCACAGCTCCGCCAGGGTACGCAGGCTAAAGATGTTGCCGGCATTCAGGCTTGCCACCTCATGGATATAGGTGCTGACGCACTCGAGCAGGTTATTAATGCCGCCGTAATCCGCCAGGCCGGCGGGGGTGCGGAACTGTCGGTAGTTGGTGGCATACTCCTGCAGATAGTCGAAAATGCGTTTGCCGGAGGCTGGCAGAGTGCGGTCCAGCCAAGCGAAATCGCCGTTCCAGCGCAGATAATCATTGGCGAGCCAGGAGAGGGCGAAATCATTGACGGCGTACCAGGGACCGACGGTGTCGCCGGTGAGGTATTCGGTGCCGAAATGGGTATGGACGTCGGTCCCCATCCACAATTCGATGTACTTGCGCTGGACCTCGGGGTCGAGGAGGGCATGGAACTCCGAGCTGAGAAAATAATCCCAGATGAAAGTGGTGCCCTGCCAGTAGCGCGGCATGAGGGTGTCGTAGGCGCGGCTGTAGACCGAGAAGGGATTGTCACGGCGGAAATAGATCACGCCGAGGGCTGCGGTGTAATAGAGGCGGCGGACCGCTGCATCGGTGGTATGTAAGACCGGCAAGCAGCCGGAGTATTCGGAATTGCCGGGAGTGAAGGCGGCCGCGATCTGACGATCCCACGCCGCCTCATGATCAACGAAGGTGCTGGCAAGCCCTGCGTTGGCGAGGCGGTCATACTGGCGCAGGGCTTCGTTCATTTCTCCGCCGATGATGTTGAGATAAAAGAGGGTGCTGGACCCGCCGGCAGGGATGCGGATGCTTTTTTCCAGTCCGAATCCAGTCGCGCGATCGGGCGCCGGCCACATCCCCTGCACCGAACAGGCCTCGCTGTGACGGGCTTCAAAAAGGACCACCTGGCGGGAAGACTCGACCGAAATCCGGTTATCCTCCTCCAGCGGCGGGAGATAGGCCTTGCCGGTGTCCATATTTTTCGTGATCGCGGCCGAGGTGCCGAATTTGACACAGAGATCCCGGTCTGCCGCTCCGGTATTACGGATCTCGAGGCGGACGATCAGGGCCGTAGCGCCGAACGGCAGGATGGCGGTGGAGCGCAATTCCAGGGATCCAAAAACGGCTTCGCGTACGATCTTGTCCGGATACCAGGTAAAGGCGACGGGACGACCAAGCGCCGAAAAATAGCAGCCGTCCAGGAAGAGGGCGCCCGTCACCTTGTCCGAGTTGGTATAGGGGGGGAAATTAAGGCTGCGCACACCGGTGATGTCGTGATCGGCCTGGCAGCAGCCCCAGAAATTGGTGATGCCAGGGGGGCTGAAAAGATCGCCGAAGGCGTGAACCAGGCGGTCGCTGGCCAGTTCTTTGCTGGTGGGTATCACAAGGGCCTCATGCTACTCGAAGGTGATCTCGAGGAGGTGCGGAAAGTACTCCTCGAACTCGACATAGGTGATATAGATCGTCCGCCCCCCTTCTTTGGCCAGAGCGGGGTGCTCCTTGGCCGCATAGATCAACTGCGGATAGGGCAGGTTCTCCGGGTGGGGCCTGCGGATCTGGCAGAGATCGATGGGTTCGCTCCAGGGCCCCCAGGGCTCAGGGGCGGTATGGGCGACGATCCGGCCGGTGAGATCGAGAGAATGGACGGCCAGGTAGCAGCCCAGATAGCTGTTCCAGGAGACCGACTGTTCATTGGGCATGCCTTCGAAGAGGGGGATGGCCTCGCCAACGTGCTGCGACCAGAGCGGCGTCCGGATGGCCCCGCCTTCACTCCTGCGCCGCCGTGAAATTTCTGCGCCAGCCGGTCCGGGGTCGCCGGCGACTCCCTCCAGGCCGCAGAGATATTCATAACTATCTCGGTGTTTGATCATCTCCTTGTGAACCCGCGCGAGATAACTGCGCTGCACCTGGTCCGCTCCCTGTAAGGCGCCGTAAAGATAGAGGTAATCCCCCGGCGGATTGAGGACGGCGGAGGCGAAATGGGGCTGATCCGCCCGCCACCAGAGGTCGCTGCCCTGACTGAGGATGCGGTTGAATTCCCAGTCCCGAGAATCGCCGATGGCCAGCCCTGAACCGAGGATGCGGAAATTGACGGGGAAGATCCCCTCAGCGACGGTCGCCACCTTGACGAAATAGAGATAGATCCAGCCCTCGACCTCAACGCCGTGCAGACACCAGACGCGAATGCGGTTCGGATCTTCATCGGCTTCGAGTGGAATCAGGGGTTTAATCTCGCCGCGCTCATCGAGGATGTAGTGAAACTCCTCCACGCCGCCGGGACCGACCCGGTTGGAGCTGAGCAAGCCGGAATTGTTCATCATCCGATCGATCCCCGCCTTCCCGCTCATATCGAGCGGGCCGACCGGTTTGCCGTCGGGATACCAGAGGCTGCCATCAGCCGGACGCGCCCCGATGAGCGTGTCCCCGAAAAACCAGAGCAACCCCGCACGGGTCGGGATGGAAAAAGCCCCGTCCTGCCCCACCATGCGGTGGGGATTATCCCGGAACTGAACCCCGAGATCGCGCTTTGATTTGATTTTCATGGTGATTTCCTCGACGTTTCTCTCCGGTCGATGCCAAGACGGGTGAATTCGTTCGCCGCCAATGAAAGGGTGACACTGTCGTGGAGTACCGGCAGGGCTCCCTGCGGCCGGCCGAGCAGATCCAGGATCTGCACTCTGGCTGCGGTTAAAAGCAAGTCCGAGCGCAGGGTCACCTGCTGACGGCTGCCGGGATCGCTGTTGCGCAGCAGCATCTCATACCGGCCGGGTTCGGCTGCAGGTCGCAGCGACAGCAGTTGGATCCGGGGATTGGATGCACTCAGATAACACTGGAGCGGCTCGGTGCGGGTAAAATAGCTGCGCCGGATGAGAGGGCCGGAAGCTGCTTCCCAGCCAAAGGCGGCGGGGTCGGCCGTGGTGCCGTCTGCGCGGGCAAGGGTGAAATGCCAGGTCACCTGGCCCTGCTTCTCTTCGTTGCGGTTCCAGGAATCCGGAAAATTGTTGAGGAGATTGGCGATCAGGGTGCTGCCGCCGCGGAGGGTGTCGAGGGCGAAGATGCGGCAGTCGGGCGAGGCCAGCATCAGGATGCTGCCGTCTGACTCGATCTCGGCAGCGCGGCGAATCGAGAAATAGGTATGCCCGGCCCCGGCGAATCGGTCTTCCAGGCTGGTCCATCCCCCCAGGGTCTCGCAGCGAATGATCCCGGCCCGGGCATTGAAGGAGAAAGCAAGGCCGTACTCTTCCGTGTACGCCGTCCGGCTCTGCCCGGTCAGATCGAGCTCCACCGTGACATCGATACGGTTGAGGTCATGCCAGAGACGCAAGCGGAGCGTGCGGAAAAGGGGATCCTCCCAGGGTGAGGTGATCTCCTCATAGACCGGATTGCGTTCCACTTGAACCGCACCGCTATGGAGGTCGAGGGCGACAAAGGATTCGCCGAGCTGGAACCGTTTGCGCAGCGGCGTAAGAGCCGGGAGCGCGGCGCCGGGATCAAAGAGGAGCATGCCGTTTTTCTTGTCGAGGATCATCCAACCCTTTTCGGTGCGGCCGACGCGATAGGCGGTGTTCTCGATGGTCGTGGAGGAGGCCGGCAGCAAACCGGACTGCCGGGGATCGACCGCCGCCGAGCAGGAAGGAGAATCCGGGTCGGATGCCGAATCCACCGGGTGGGAACGAGAATGCTGGACAGCCGGGACCAGCTCGAATTGCCGGCGGCCGATGCCCGGCACCTCCGGCGCAATAAAGCAGAGTCGCGCGCCGCTCTGATGCGCGGGCAGCCTGGCACCGGTGGCTAGATCGATCACCTCGTAACGGGTCGGGTCGTTCTCGGGGAATCCGATCTCCACCGGCATGGAACGGCTCCAGGTCAGGGTGTTGAACACCATCACGCCGTGGGAATCAAAGCTCTCCTTCGGCGCGGTCAGTCGATAGAGCAGACGCTCGCGCAGCGCCCGGGTTCGCATCCATGAGCCATGCACCGCTTCGGCGCGGACGGCATCCGTGTAAAGATTCTCCTCGCGGGAGCCGAGACCGTACTCCAGGCCGCTGCCGTGACCGGAAAAATTGAGGAGATCCGTGTACACCGCGTCGATCTCCTCCGCCCCGCTGGCCGATGCGGGATGCAGCGCGCTGGAGAACGTCGCGAGCACTTCGACGCCCGGCAGCTGGTTCTGGACCTCGCGATACTCGATCATCCGCCGGGTTTCCCCCTGGAAGAGAATGTCCCAATCCGAAGTCCAGTCACCGCGCACCGTTTTGAGGGGACGCCGATCCTGTGCGGCCACGGCCCGGCCGAAATCATTGAGGGTGGCGATGACAAAACGCGGCCAGGCGTAGTGCTTGTTCCACTCGCGGGCATGCTCATACTGGGCCAGGGCAATGCCGCTGTTGTCTGAAAAGGCCCCGCTGATGAGGATCCTGGTCCAGGGATAACCGCGCTGCAGCAGGTTGTTCACCCGGTGCCAGATTCGGGTGGCGATGGCCGTGGTGTCGCGCTCGAGCCCATAGCGGGCGCCCTCCACGTAGGCTTCCGTCAGGTAGAGCAATACCGTATCGCGACTGGCACCGGCCCACCTGAAAACCTTGGGCAGATTCTTCTGATATTTGTAATCGGAAAAGATCTCGTTGATGCCATCGACCAGCACCGGCACACCCGCCTTGCGCAGATACTGCGGCAGGGCCCATGACTGGCCCGGCACGTCGTTGTAAACCGCCGTAAAATATTCAAGACCGTAGCGCTGATGGTAGACCTCCGCCAGGCGGAAGGCGGCTGCCATCTCCGTCTCGCTCACCCAGCCAGTGTAGGGATTGGTAGAGATGGGCGATACCGCGATCCGGCCTGCCTTGATCAGGGCGATCAGCCGCTTGAACGCGGCCGGGGAACGCGCAAGCCGGTAGTTCTCGAGCAGCCACATGGTCTCGATGGTCCAGCGGAAATCGGGATCAGTCGCGCACTTGCTGATCGCCTGATCGAGGGTTTGCAACTGGCGTTCGATGACGACCGGCTGGGGGTTGGTGTAGCCGATGTCCATGTGGGTCATGGGCATGAAATAGAGTTCATACCGCGGCAGGGGCTTGAGTTCGACGCCCTTCTCCAGTACGGCCCCGCCCCACTGCAACCTGGCGGTGGTCTGCAGCGGTCCGGGAAGTTCGGGCAGCCAGACGGTACGCGCTGTGATACCCGGCGCGGCATCCTGCAGCCTGATCGTCTCGTGGAGCGCCGGCAGGATCAAGCAGGGTTCCCGCATCCCGGTCAGGCCGGCTTTGATCTCGAGGAGATATTTTTGCCGCAGCCGGCTTCCCGCCTGCCGGTAGAAGAAGGTGGGGGTGAGCGAGAAATCCGGTGGGATCCTGTCCGGTTCGGCTTGCAGGGCGAGGCCCGTGAGTGGACGGCCATCGTCGCCGCACAACCGCAAATAAAAACCCCATTCGAAGCGGAGCGGATCGAAAAAGGCCGCGGCATGGTTTCTGTGTGAGGTGGAAGTGACCACGAGCAGGCGGTTTAGCCCCTTGCGGAGGGTCGCCGCAACCGTAAAACCGTCGCGTACGGCATTGACCTCGTGCAGCGAACGGTAGATTGTCGAGTCGTTGAGCAGGATCCGGACAATCGTATTCCCGCCGAACCGCAGCCGCACCGGCTGCTCCTGGTCGCTGATGATGCCCGCCCAGCTGTAGACAATCCGGGCGTACCAGATCTTTTCCGGCGTCGTCAGGGTTTTCCAGCCGTACCAGGGTTGAAAATCGGCGAAACCGCTCCCGAGGGGCGCAAGGTAGAGCCAGGGGCTTGCACCAGCCGGCACAGCCGGATTGTTTTGCACCTCGCCATTGCGGGGTGCGAGGCCGTCTTCAGGAAGTGGCGCCTCGTCCGAGAGATCGCCAAATCCGATGGTTCGGATCTCGAAGGGACCGTTGGTCAGCCACAGCGGGACGGTGCCATCCGGCCGCAACGGCAGCGGCTCCGCGCTCAGGGCCGCGGCGCTCAGCAGGAATAACCCAAAAAAACTGGCCGATTTTCTCATTGGATATAGATCATCTTTCTGGTTTCGCGCCATCCCGGGCCTTCCAGGAGATAGAAATAGACGCCGCTGCCCAGGTTCTGCGGCGCCCAGCGGGTCGTATAACGGCCTGCCTCCATGGCCCGCTCCTCAAAAAGCGTCTCGACAACCTGGCCGAGAGCATTGCAGATCCGCAGCGTCACCCGGCTCAGTACCGGCAGCTCGAAGGCGATCGTGGTGACCGGATTGAAGGGATTCGGATAATTTTGCAGAAGCCGGAACGCTTCGGGCGCAGCAGCGGCCACCGCCATCCCGCTCGTCAATCCGGCCGTCGCCAGTTTGATGAAGCGCGGCCGGTAGACGTCCGCATTGTTCAGATTTTCCGCGAAACTCAGGGTGTTGACGTTGTAACTGATCAGCAAGGAGTCGGCATCAGAAAGCGAAGGATGCGCCTTTGCGTTGTAAATTATAATGTTGCCCGAGATGTTCACCTCGGGGGCCCTGTAGATCTCGCTGTAAAAGCCGAAGGGGCCAACCGGCGAATCGCCGAGACGGATGGCCACCGACGAGCCAAGCTGGAAAACGAGGAGATAGCGGTCCCCCACCTCGGTGATGCTGAACTCCTGCGACAGCCGGTCGGTGATCCCGGTGCAGGCATCCGGATCGCCGCTCCAGCCGCTGCCGTCCCAGAACTGCCACTGGCCGAAATCAAGGAGATGCTCCGGCAGGACCCGGCTGGCGATCAGGTTCTTACCCGAGGCTTCATCGCGCGGTCCGTAGATATAAAGATAGCCATCATAGTGGCGGTTGCCGCTTTCCCGAGTGTTGGGCATGATTGCCTGGCCTAGAGCAGCGGTCAGCACACCCTCCCTGACGAAGAAGGGCAAGTCGGTCTGCTGCACCTGCACCGGATAGTGGTTCTCATCGAGCCGGAAGGTCAAGATCACCACGCCGTCGAGAGCGAAATCGAAGGCGCCGCTGCCGGTCGTATGAAGGCGGATGGCGAAGACATGGAAGAGCGTGTCAACCCGGACGCCGTCCATCAGCCAGTAGAGGTCATTGGGCGCCGCCGAGGCGGTGGCGGGCGTAAAGACCGCGCGCGGAGCCGTCCCGTTCTTGCCCCACATAAACGTGATGCGCCCGGGGTCAGGCTGGTTGCCGCGCAGCCAGGCGAGGGTGTTGTTGACGATGGTCGAGTTGACCCGCTTGCCGGCGCTGTCGACTTGGCCGATGAAGGTATCGCTGAAGAGGATCAGATGGTCCTGGCCCCGCGGCTGCTCGCAGCCATCGACGGGAATGGAGTAGATGCCGTCGGCGCCGGTCCAGCCCGAAGTCCGTTTGAGGAGGGCGTCCCACGCCCCCGCCGGTTCGACCTGGAATTCGTCGGGACAATAGGCGCCGGACGGGACGGCAATACGGTTGGGATAGGAGAAGGGTGCCCAGCTGTCCTGGCCGGAGCAGAGCAGGCCGCCGGTGGCCTTGGTCACCAGATAACCGAGCTTGAAGCACCCCTCGGTTTCTCCGGTTTGCAGACGCACTTCGACCGTGATCGTCGCCGGACTGGTATGGGCGTATCCCTTGTCCGAGATCAGGCCGGTCCATTGCATCGCGCCCTCAAAGCCCGCCGCCGGGTAACAGGCTTCGAGCGAGTCGGTCCAGGCGGGGCTGGCCTCGAGATCCCCTGAACCCAGGCTGGAGTTGTAGACGGCCTCCAGCACCTGCCAGTCGCGCGGCAGGAGCAGGCCGAGGACGCCCTTGTGGGCATTGGGCTCCGGCACGTCGCTGGCGAGGATGCTGATTTGCACCGTGATCTCGCTGTTCCGGTCCGCTGCAGCAGGTTGGGTGATCTGGGTGATCTTGCACCCGCAGAGCAAGGTGGACATAAGCAAGAGTGTCCCTCTGATAAGGTATGCGCGTCTCAAAATGCCAACCCCACGCTGAAGCGGTGCACGTCGGCGAAGACGAGTTCCGACTGGACAAAGGCATAATCGATCTTGAGGGTCACCCCCGCCATGGCCGGGGTGACCAGGCCGAAGCCGCAGGCAAGCTTGCCCTCGTCGGTGTTGAAGCGGTAACCGCCGCGCAGGTAAAGCAGGTTGCGCAGCTGCAGCTCGGTGCCGAGATTGACCACCTCGACATTATCGGTGGCATGGACCAGCTCGACGCCGGCTGTGAGGGCCATCTCCGCATTCTGGAAGAGCTCGTCGGTGGCATTAAGCCGGAAGAGCAGTGGGGTCCGGAAGGTCTGATCGACGATCTTCATATCCGGGCCGAAATGCTGCAGGGCGAAAGCGAGGCGCAGATGGCGGAAGCCGGTATAATAGAGGGCGCCGACATCGAAGAGCACGTTGTCAAGGCTGTATTCGTCGAGCTTCTCGTTGACATACTTGAGCTGCCCGCCGATAGAGAGTTTGTCGGTAAACATCCGCGCCGCTGCAAGGCCGATCATCGCATCTCCGGCGCTCACCATTCGGCCGGTGCCCTCCGGATGGGTGACGGTGGTCTCCTCGAAATCCTCGATGGTAAAAGAGAGCGCGCTGACGGCGATGCTGAAGGTTTTGAAGGGAATCGCGACCGCTGCGGCCATCTGTTTGCTGTTGACCAGCCAGGCATTGTGCGAAAAGGCGGCCTGATAGCGGGTAGCATAGGCCAGGCCCGCCGGGTTCCAAAAGACAGCGCTGACGTCCTTGACCGCGCCGGTGACCGCTTCTCCCATGGCGCTCTCACGGGCGCCGACGCCGATCTTGAGAAATTGCAGGCCGCCCGAGCCGGTCTTGGCGAAGTCAAACCCGTAGTTGTACTGGGCGAGAGCCAGCCCCGGCAACAGCAGCCATCCTGCGACAAGTGATTTTATTTTCATAGTCGTCTTCTACTTTATGATGAGTAAAGTGCCTTTGGCCTGGCCCACGCTGGATTCGACCGTCCAGAAATAGATCCCCGGGGCCGGGCGCTGCCGGGCATCGGTGAGCTGGTCCCAGGTCTCCTCGCCGGAGACCGGGCTGCGATGACGCATGGTCTTGATCAGCTCGCCATTGCTGGTGTAAAGACGGATGATGCACTCGGCGGGGAGGTTGGTCCAGACAATCGAGTTCTCCGCGCCGCTGACCGGGAAGCCGGAAGTGATGCGGAAGGGGTTGGGAAAAACCGTGACGTTCAGGGTGTTGTCCGCCGGGCTGCGGATGGCGTAGACTGCGGTGGTGTTGCGGTTGGTCATGCCGCTCTCGTTGCCATCCTTGTCGGCCGAGGTGACATAGTAATAATAGCCGGCGCCGAGGCTGATGGTCGCATCCTCCATGATCCACTTGTTTTTTTCGGCATTGAAAAAGCGGGTCAAGTCGGTGGGGCGGCTCGGCCGGATCACCCGCAGCTGTTCGAAGGGGCCGATGAAGGAGATGCTGCTGCGGTAGACGCGGTATTCATAGAAATCGGCGGCGCCGGTCAGGGGGTCCACCCAGCCGGCGTCGACCGGCTCCCAGTTGAGGGTGATCGACTGGTTCTCCGGCACCGGGATGATCTGCAGGGCCGGCGAAGGCGGCGGCACCGCTTTGACAGCATAGTTGTTTTTATAAAGTTTCCAGGCCTGGTCGATGCTGTCGAAAAGCAGGTCCTCGCCGAGCATCAGTTGCCTCTGCGCCGCCAGACCCTTGCGGGCGTTCTCGAGCGTGAGGCCGGCGACCGCCTCGGCGAGGACGATCCGGACCGAATCCCCTGGGGCGAGGTCATAGGGGCCGGCCGCCATCAGCATAAAGGGTGAGAGATGATCCTCCTCGGCGGCCTGGAGGCTCTTGTTCTGGCCGCTGAGAATGGCGTAGAGATCGGCCGCCGAGCTGCTCGTTGAGGTGAAATAGCGCTCATTGTTGAGCAACTGGGCATAGAAAACGACCGCGGGCTGCGCCAGGCCGCCCCGGGCCGGGGTGGCGTCAATCAGGGCATATCCGGCATAACCCGGCGTGCGCAGCTCATTTTTTTCATCCCAGTAATTGCCGATATCCGTCGGCAGGGTATAGTTCGGGGTGTCGTCCCACGAGTAAAGCGTCTGGTACTCGTCGTCGTAACGAACGAAATCGTCGGTGCGGTTAAAATCATCCCCCCAGCCGTTATGGACGACAAAGTCCTGGTAGCTCGGCCGGATCAGATAGGGAAAGCCGAAATAGAGGTCCGACAGAGGGGTGGAATTGCGGTTGTAAAAGGTATATTCCAGGAGGATGAAATTGTTGAGGTTCGGGAAGCTCCAGGCACGGCTGATGCGGCGGACTTCGACCTTCTCCGTGGTCGTCAGCCGCATGGTGATACGCTGCTCGGCTTCAGCCGGGTTATAGCTGCTCCCTCCGATAAAATTATCGGCCTTTTCCAGGGTCGTGAAAGAGCCGTTGTCGACGAAGGTGAAGGGTCCGTTCTCGGTGAAAAAGAGGGTGCCGTTGTTACGACGGCCGCCGATCCAGAGGCCGGCACCAAGCATGTAGGAACGCTGGTCGTCCTTGATCATCGTCTCCGGTCCGCCGGGCCAGTCCATACTCGGATAGTACTGATAGCGGTTTGTGGGATCGGGGGCGCCGATGGTGCCGTCGTCTTTCATGGTCTCCCAGAGGATCCCTCGGTCATGGATCCTGAATTCGGCCTTGCGCGCCTGGGGATAAACGGACAAGGGGATCAGCAAAAGAAGGAGCAGTCTCGATTTCATGGATGGCCCTTTCCCGTTAAAAACTATACCTGGCGCCGAGGAAGATCCGGCGGGTCTCGAAGTAATTCTGCCAGCTGATGTCATAGCCATCGGCGTCAACCGTCGAAACCGTGCCCTTTTCGATGAATTTTTTGGTGGCCTCACTGTCAAAGAGGGCGTCGCCGTAGGAGCGTAGATTCTTTTTATTCAGCAGGTTGGTGATGTTCATGTACCAGGTCATGGCATGCCCGCCCCAGAGCTGCCACTGCTTTTCCAGCTTGAGATCGAAGGTATAGATTACCGGAAAGCGGTAATTGTTGTAGGTGTCAGGCGGATCGGTCGGCGTCAGATAGGTGAAGGCCTGGCCGCTGTAGTAATTGAAGAGAAGGCTGAGGCTGCTTTCCTGGAGGATGCGATCGACCGTTGTGGCACGATTGCTTCTGGGGAAGCGGAGATAGCTGTTAACGCGCAGCACGTGGGGCCTGGAGAAGCTCTTCTCGACCGGGATGCGTTTGTTGACGTCGGCATCCCAGGTGAAGGTCGCCTTGCCCTGGCCGTCGTAGCGGATGACGCCGGGGGTCGCCCGGCCCTCGGTGGCGCGTGAGAAGCTGTAGTTGACATCGAAAAAGAGAACCTCGCTGAAGAGGGTGTGCAAGGCCGCCTCGATGCCGCGCGAGTCGCCATAATCGCCCGCCAGGTAGGTCTGATACGAGGCATTGGGTGTTGTCACCTTGTTGAAGGGATCCCAACCGTAGATATGATGGTCGAAGAGGCCGATCCGTTCCTGGGTCTGGTCGAAGACATCCTTGTAATAGGCAACGATGTCGACTACGGCGATCCTTTCGAAGCTCTGTTTGAAACCGGCCTCGAACTGGATCGTCTTCTGGGGCTTGAGCGGCTGGTTGGTGAAGCCGACCACCCGTTCGGCGTCGCCATCGTTGGAGGCGATGTGCGCGGGGGCGCGCCCCTCGGCGGCTGCGGCGATGCGCTCGGCCACGATCTTTTTGACGATGTACTCCGGGCGGAAGTAGCCGATCTCGAACATCTGGTCCAGGGGCGGCATCTGGTAGTAGTGGCCATAATTGAAGTGGAGCAGGGACTTGTCGCTGATCGGGAAGGAGACGCCGAAGCGTGGACTGATCATACTGTAGCGTTTGGCGGCCTGCCGCGGCTTGTTCAGGACATTGTCGAAAGCGTACTTGACGTTACCGTTGGCATCGATCTGATCCTTATCGGGATCGAGCGCTGTATCGTAAGCGGGATTGATGGCCAGATTGAAGAGGGTCGTCGGCGCGAACCAGCTGTAATTGGGATCAAAATAGTCATAGCGCAGACCGATGTTGAGAATCATGCTCTCGAACTCCATCTTGTCCTGGAGAAAGAGGGCGGCCTGCAGCGGGTGATAGGTGTTCATGAGACCGCGGTTCAGCCAGAGCGATTTGTCGCGGGTGAAAGAGGGTGTGCGATAACTCTCGCGCTCGTCAAAGGTGTTGTAGCGGAACTCGGCGCCGCTCTTGAGCAGGTTGTTGCGGTCGAACTGCCAGTTGACGGTGCCGGTCAGCGAGATATCCCCGGTGAGGAGATCGTTATAGAGCGCCGGAGCATAGTGGTCGAAGGGCTCATCTTCGTAGCCGTCCCAGCGGTGGAAACCCCAGAGGGTGGGCTTTTGGCTCGCCCCGATCAGGCTGTAATCGCTGGGTTTTTCCTTGAAATGGGACCAGTAGGTGCTCAATTTGAGATCATAATAGAGGCGCTCGCCGAGGAGGTGGGTGAAGCCGTAATTGAGCATCCAGGTATCGGTATGGAGCAGGGAGCCCCAACCGCGGTAATACTTGGCCTGGTTGGTAAAGTCCCCGTTCTCCTGCAGGGTGCAGTGGGCGTCCTGATTATAAAATCCCGTAAGTTTCATCTTGATGCTCTTGGGATTCCAGGCCAGATTGAACATCAGGTTCCGGGTATCGCGCGAGTCGCGCGGATGCGGCAGGGTATAGGCGGCTTTTTTAATCTGCAGGGAGGTGAAAAAACCGATCGGGGTGCCTCGCAGCTTGAAGAGCGGGCCGTCCAAAGTGACCGTGCCGGTAAAATCGGGGATCTTGCGATAGTCATAAATCTGGGCCTGCCGGCTGGCCGTCCACCAGGCGGGATCGAGCGTGCCGTCAGCCAGGGTGTGGGCGCGGAACTCCTTTTCGGTTTTGTGGTCGTAAAGGTAGTTGCCGAAATGGTGCTGACCAGCGAGGCCATAACTGAAATCAGCCGAGCCATGCAGAGCGTCGCCGCCCTCGCGGGTGACGATGCTGACGACGCCGGACTGGGCCTCGCTGTACTCGGCGGTAAAGCCGCCGGTCATCACCTGGACCTCCTTGACCGCCTGCATCGGGACGTTGGTGAAGGAGCCGCCCCAGTCGGCGCGCCCCATAACCAGATTGCTCACCCGCGCGCCATCGATGAACCACTTCACTTCGTCCTGGCTGCCGCCACGGACGGCATACCGGGTCTCCCCTTTGCCCGCCGAGCCAAGTCCGCCGGCGACCGGGATGGGATCGAAGAAGACGCCGGCCTGAACCATCAGCCCCTGCTTGGTGTCACGCATCGGTATGCGCTCGAATTCCTTGATGCCGAGGTTCTGGATGCTGGCGGTGACGTCTTTCTGGATCACCGGCGCCTCGGCGTAGACAGTCACCTCCTTGCCGAGGGCGATCGCCTCATCCACCATCCGGATGCGCAGGGTGGTGGTGAGATCGACCCTGACGATGACATTCTCGATGATCACCGTCTGCTTGCCGATCATGCTCGCCTTGACGGCATACGTGCCGGGCGGCACCTGAAGAATGAAAAAGGCGCCGTCGAGTCCGGCGGAGGCGCCCAGGGTGGTCCCCACCAGGGAAACATTGACCCCGGGCAGCGGGGCGCCGCTCTCCCGGTCGACGGCCGTGCCGGCGATCTTTCCGGTCGTGCCCGCCTGCACCAGCGCGGCGCCCGCGAACAGCGAGAACAGCAGCGCGAAAATCAGTTTCATGGACTTCAAAGGATACCTCCTGACAGCGAAATTCATTCCTTGATCCCGCTCATCGTGAATCCCTGAATGAAATACTTCTGGAAGAGAAAAAAGAGGACGATCACCGGCAGCATCATCAGAATCGAAGCGGCCATCAGCACCGCCCACTCCGGCTGCTGCTGTCCAGCCAACTGTCCCAGGCCCAGGGCAAGGGTGCCCTTGGCCTTGTCGGAGAGATAGATCAGGGGGGTGAGAAAATCGTTCCAGGTGAACATGAAGGTGAGGATGGCCACGGTCGCCAGCGCCGGCCGGGCCAAGGGCAGGACGATCCGCCACCAGATGCCCAGCTCGCTGCAACCGTCGATACGCGCCGCGTCGAGCAGACTCGCCGGCACGGTCATGAAAAACTGTCGCATCAGAAAGATATTGAAGGCCCCACCACCGAGAAACATCGGCACCGTGAGCGGCTTGAAGGTGTTGAGCCACCCCAGCTTGGTAAAAATCACAAAGACCGGGATCATCGTCACCTGCATCGGCAGCATCATTGTAGCGATGACGAAATAAAAGAGAAAATTGCGGCCGGGCCAGGTCATGCAGCCGAAGGCATATCCCACCAGCGAGCTGGAGAGGACCACGCCGGTCACCGAAACGGCGCTGATCAGGACCGAATTCTGTAAGTACTGGATAAAAGGCATCTTGTGAAAAAGCAGGAGATAATTCTCGAGATGGAGGCTGCGCGGCAACAGAGCGCGCGAAAAAACCTCGGCCTCCGGCTTGAGCGAGGTGAGCAGAATCCAGATGAAAGGCAGCAGGAAAAAGAGGGCGATGACGGTCATCACCGCAAAGATCAGGTTTTGCGCAGACCGGTTCCCGTTCATTTCTCGACCCCGCCGCTGTAATAGACCCATTTCCGGCTCACCTTGAACTGGATGAAGGTGATGATGCCCGCCAGCAGAAAAAGCAACCAGGCCAGGGCCGAGGCATAACCCATGTCAAAATCATCAAAGGCCTTGTTGTAAAGATAGAGATTGTAAAAAAGGGTCGAATTCAGCGGCCCGCCCTTGGTCATAACATAGGCTTCGACAAAAACCTGCAGCGCGCCGATAACCTCGAGGATGGACCAGAGAAAAAGTACCGGCGATATGAAGGGCAGGGTAACATGGCGGAAGCGGGCCCACCAGCCGCCTCCGTCCATCTCGACCGCCTCGTAATAGTGCTGCGGCACGTTCTGGATCGCCGCGAAAAAAACCAGCATCCGTCCGCCACCCAGCGACCAGACACTCATCAGGATGATCGCCGGCTTGGACCAGCGCGGATCGATCAGCCAGAGCGGCCCCTTCAGGCCGAAGAACTGCAGGGAACTGTTGATGAGGCCGTATTCGGGATTGAGCAGCCACATCCACAAGACCGAAAGGATGACTCCTGAGATAATCGACGGGATGAAATAGATCGTGCGGAAAATCCGCACCCCGCGCACGGCCTTGCTGACGATCATTGCCAGCAGCAGAGAGCCGAGAATCACCAGCGGCGTGCGCACCAGGGTATAAAAGAGTGTGTTCCAGACCGCGCGGTAGAAATTGGGGTCTCCGAAGAGCAGCTCCCGGTAGTTGCGCAGGCCGACGAATTGGGGGATGCGCAGCACATCATACTGACAGAGGCTGTACCAGAACGACATGAAAACCGGATAGAGGCCGAAGGCCAGAAAGCCGATGATCCAGGGCGAGGCGAAGAGATAGCCCCGCAGGGTATTTTGGCCGAATCGTTTCACGGCTGGAAAACCTCGATTTTCATGCGGGCATTGACATAGGCATCGTACTCGAGAGCGCGATCGAGTGCCGCCTGGATGGTGCGCTCCGCCTGCGCCAGGGCCTGCTGCGGCGGCATCACCCCGCGCAGGGAGCGCTCGCGCGCCAGCGAAAACTCGCGCCAGAAAATATCATGGACCAGCGGCACGATCGATTTGGAGCGGGTCTGCTCCATCTGGCCGGTGAAAATGCGCACATAGGGGTTCATCGCCAGAAAGGCCGGGTCGTTAGCGGCAAGGCGGTTGACCGGGAAAAGCGTCTCGGTGCGGTTCATCGCCTCCCGTAGCTGGGTCTCGCGGCTGACGACAAATTTCATAAAGCTCCAGGCGTCGCGGCGGTTTTTCGCGCCGCGCGGGATCGCCAGCCACCAGCTGCCCGCTGAGGAGACCGAGGGTGAATCCCCGAAGGTGGGGATCATCGCTACGCCATAATCGAGGCCGGGCTGGTAGCGGGCGATCTGGTCGACAAAGCTGTTGTCGTTGATGAAGAGCGCGACCTTCTCGGCGATGAAGCCCTGCTGGTCGCCATAGCCAAAACCGCCCATGAAGGCGGAGACCTCCTCAACCGTGTAGAGGTCGAAAAAGTCGCGTTCCCACTGAAAGGCCGTGACCACCTCCGGAGCGGTCAGCGTCACTCGGGCGCCAGTGGGATCGATGAAACGGGCGCCGAGTTCGAAGGCGATGATCAGCGGCGTCTCGATCGTACCATACTGGGGGATAAAGCCCATCTGCACAATCCGGCCCTTTTCCCGCCTGAGGAGTCGGCGGGAGCAGCGCTGCACCTCCTCCCAGGTCCGGGGCGGCCGGTCCGGGTCGAGTCCGGCCTCGCGTAGCAGCCGGCGGTTGTAAAAGAGCGCGTAGGAGCCGGTGTAGGCGGGGAGAGCATAGGTGCGGCCGCGGTATTTCATCTCCTGCCAGAGGGAGGGGAAGAATTCAGTGGTATCGTAGCGATCGGCTTTGAGGGCCGGATCGAGGGCGACCAGGGCCTTGCGCGCCGCCCATTTGGGCACCGGAGTGACCAGATTGACCACATCCGGGGGATTTCCACTGAGGATGGCGGTGAGTACCTTTTTTTCGTGCTCGTTCCAAGGAATCGGCGTAGCCTCGACATGGATCGACTCCTGCGCGGCGTTGAAGAGGGCAACACAGGGCGGGATGTCCTCCTTGACCCCTGCGACGAACCAGTAGTCGACTTGCCGCTGCATTGGAGGGGCTATCTGGTGGTGAAAAAGCAGGGCGATCGCACCGGCACAACAAAGGATCAGAGCGGTTTTTCCAGCGGTTTTGATCTTTGTCTCCCATGGGCAGAAATGACCGATAGAAAAAACCTTACGAATTATTTTTACAGATACAAGCAACTGATGGTTGCGGGCACACTTGATGGAGCCCTGCGTTTGGGCAAGCGAGGTTACTCCAGCAATTGCGGGGAAATACCTAATTCGCGCAGAAATTGCCTAAGCTGATTAATATCTGTGTTTTTCTTGACCAAGGCTGTTTTCTGAAGAGCATCTTCGCGGTCCATTTTGCCCGCGCGTACCATATTGCTGAAACCGATTTCCAGTTTGCTTACACCGTAAGCTTTCTCGGAAAGAAAATTCACCAGCGGCACCAGCGTGCAGTCAACCCGCCACGTGGTCACCGCTTCTTCCGGAACCGACCATCCCAATTCGCTCTGAATGGTATCCACAATGACGCGCTGATCCCAGCGGACATAATCATAGAGATGAATTTCCTTAAGACCCAGAGGAGAATCAGAGCCATACTCCTTTTTCATGCGCCCAAAATAATATTTGTATTTCAACAGGTGCACAACCGATGGCGAGAGCAGACGGCGCAGCCGCGATGGTTCCTCATGATCAAATAAACTATGATACGGTGTGGTCGACTCGTCATTTGAATCACCCCAAAAAATAACCTTGATTCCCCTTTGCCGGGCGATATTATATGATCCGGATTCAAAACCGTACTTGCACGCCTCGCAGGTTTGCTCAACGATGCGGCCGGGGCCGAACGGTGCGTTCATTTTATACTTTTCAGCAACAACTTTACGGTGCAGTTGCCGTTTTGATTGTACACGCACCAACGGTACCTGTATGCTTGATGTAATGGCCTCAAGATTTTTCTTGGCAATCTCCGACTCGAAATCATTGTCGTTATGCACCGCAAGAGGTTTTAGCCCCAGCACTTTTTTCACATAATAGAGCGCGTAGGCGCTGTCTCTGCCGCCGCTGACCGGCACGATACAGTTTTCTCCAGCGATATCCTTGACAAACGGCAAGATCTCTTGCCGAAGCGCATCTTCCCCTCGCGGTTCAACTTCCCTATATGCGTGGCATAAAGGGCATATTCCCAGTGCATCGAGCGTTATTCCCTTAGCCGTATCGGGCATGATACATCGGACGCAGCGTTTCATAGTCTGTCCTTTCAGGCAAGTTTTCCCCACCGCCGGCTAAATTGCATGACCTGATAAAATGCTGTAAAAGTGATTCTTACGATGATTAAAAAGGGAACCATCCATAATGAAACGCTGATCCCCCGTTGTTTCCCCCCGTACAGATCGTCAGGCCATTGCCGGCGCCCGTGCCACTGGCGACCTTAAAGTAAATTAGCCATTCAGGACCTGTAAATCAAGCAAAAATACTAAAAAGTAATCATAGTGGCGATGGTACAACCGGGCCAACCTGCCCAGAAATGTCGATGGGCCTTTCAAGTTCCCACGAGCAGTACATTTTGCAGCGAGCGGTTGCAGCAGACGGCAGCCCCTCACACGTCCGGCGGGTCTATAGACTGCGATGAGATTTCCTTGATTCCTGGACCAGAGTTGGTTACTTCTCACTCCTGCCCCATCGACGTCCACAATGGCTTAATTCATGGCTTAGAGTTGACTATTTTCCCCTGGCGGCCCATGCACGTCCGGAATGGCCGGCCCGCATCGCCCTCCCGGCACCCTGGGCATCCTCAGACCAGCCGCAGATACAGCCGGGTTCACCAGAGCGCCTGGATGCGCTGATCTTTTGCCGCTTGCTCAGCCACTGTCTCTCCTTGAATATGGGATCCCGCCCTGAGGGCTCTCCCGCTTCATTCACGCCGGCCAGGTACGGCCTGGCCTCCTTGCGTTTCCAACAAATCTCATAAAAGGCAGATATGGCAAGACATGATTTAAAGAGATGCATCCACTGAGGAAGAAGACTCCCCATCATCCCGCATTTCACTTGCATTAAATCGATTAATTTTGTAACATCAATAAATTAGGATTCCAGGGGAGGAGTTGCATGGTAGGGAAAGCGCAATCACGTTCACAAGCGGGGCTGGATGGCGCTTTTTCTATTTCAGGGCATCCAGTGGGCTGCGTACGCCGTATCCGCCGCGATTGAGAACATTGGTATGGCATTAAGGGCTTGATTCTGGGTAGATGCGGAGATGTTTTGCCTGGTGGCCAGGTGAGTGAAAAAGGCGGCAATTTCCGGTTCTCCCATTTCCTTAGGTTGGCATTTATGATGAAAGAGGATATACTGGAGAATCCAGCGAACATAGCTTTTTTCGGTCTTGTAACTATAATATCAGGTGCGGATGCCATCGCGCACCTGATCGAGGAGTTTTTTCCCAGCCATCGCAGCCTCCTTTGAGGCTGATGAATATTTAGTGTTATTTTATACACCTTTAACATTAAATAGAAGATCATTCAAAGAGATTTTTTTAGATACCATCCGGTCTATTGGACCGGATAGTAATTCAGCCAGTGCCGTCATAATATCTTATAATATTTTGATTTAATATAATTCATGATATTTTTCTATTCGGTCGAGTTGACCTTCCTTTGAATCGATAAATCAATTATAATTGGCTGTAAAATTATCTGTTACTCACAGACCGGATAGATTTTCTACCCAGTGTATGG
>DAOLSP010000028.1 GCA_035419245.1 bacterium
ACGCCTAGCGGCTTGATGCTGGATCCGTCGCTGGCATGTTCTGGTGACGGCTAACTCAAATTCAACGACATGACACTGTCGCGTTAACGCGCCTCAGTGTCGTTAAACTCAACCACCAACCCCGGAGAACCGCGCCATGACGACCGTCATCGAACAAAACGCGACATTCACCGCCGCGGAACGCGACACCAGGCCGGCCAATCAGCCGCCGAAGCTGCTTGACCGTGTCCGCGAGCGCATCCGGGTACTGCACTACGCGCGGACGACCGAGAAAACCTACATCCACTGGATTCTCGGCTACATCCGTTTCCATGGCCGGTGCCATCCACAGGACATGGGCGCCGCGGAGGTCGAAGCCTACCTGTCGCACCTGGCCACGGCGCGCGACGTTGCCGCTGGCACGCAGAATCAGGCCATGCACGCCATCCTGTTTTTATACAAGCAGGTGCTCGGCATCGACCTGCCATGGCTCGACGGCATCACCCGCGCCAAACCGTCGAAGCGCCTGCCCACGGTACTGACACAAGCCGAGACACGCGCCCTGCTGGCCGAAGTCGACGGCCTGCCAGGCCTCGTCATCAGGCTACTCTACGGCACCGGCATGCGGCTGATGGAAGGCCTGCGCCTGCGGGTCAAGGACATCGATTTCGCCGGCCGGGCCATCGTCGTCCGCGGCGGAAAGGGCGACAAGGATCGCGTCGTACCCCTGCCGGAATCGTTGATCACGCCGCTGCAGGCACGGCTGGCCGAGCGCCGCAAGATGCACGACGTCGACCTCGCCAAGGGCATGGCCGACGTCGAACTGCCGCACGCCCTGGAACGAAAATATCCGAACGCCGGCAAAGAGTTCGGCTGGCAATACGTCTTCGCCGCCGCCGACTACTCAGCCGATCCGCACTCTGGCGTCATCCGTCGCCACCACCTGCACGAAAAGACCATCCAGCGCCATGTGCGCGATGCCGCCCGCCGCGCCGGCATCATCAAGCCGACCCACCCGCATACCCTGCGCCACAGCTTCGCCACCCACCTGCTCGAAACCGGCGCCGACATCCGCACCGTGCAGGAGCTGCTCGGCCACAGCGATGTCTCGACGACGATGATCTACACCCACGTCCTCAACCGCGGCGGGCGCGGCGTGGTCAGTCCGCTGGACAGGATTTAAGCGGTAATCGCACCACATCAAGCCCGCCCAGTGCGGGCTTTTCTCATTACAATTCGCCGATGTCCATCGCCATCATCATCGTCATCGGCTGGCTCTACGTCACCATTCTAGTCGCCGCCAATGAGCCCAGCGTTGTCGCCGGCATCATCTCGTTTCTGTTCTACGGCGCCCTGCCCTGCGGCATCATCATCTATCTCAGCAGCAGCCGAATTCGCCGGCAGCGAGCGCATTTCCGCGAAAAACGCGGAAAAGACGCGGCGCCGTAAAACGTGTACACAGCGATGCAATCGGCTGGCTAAACGCATCGTCGTGTACACATCGCCCGTGACTCGGAATAGAATCGCTGCCCATGTCACATGTCTACAGCTACCTCCGCTTTTCCAGCGCCCGCCAGGGCACCGGGAGCAGTATCGATCGGCAGCTTGAATATGCCCGGCGATGGGCTACCGAAAATGGGATGGTGCTCGACGAGTCGCTGACGATGCGCGATGAGGGGTTGAGTGCCTACCATCAGCGGCACGTCAAGGCCGGGGCGCTTGGGGTGTTTCTGGTGGCGGCACAGGAGGGCCGTATTCCGGCCGGGTCGGTGCTGATCGTCGAGGGGCTTGACCGGCTGTCGCGGGCCGAGCCGATCCTGGCCCAGGCGCAGCTGGCGCAGATCATCAATGCCGATATCACGGTAGTGACGGCGAGCGACGGCAAGCGCTACAACCGCGAGGCGCTGAAGGCGACGCCGATGGATCTGGTGCATTCGCTGCTGGTCATGATCCGAGCCCATGAGGAGTCGGAGACCAAGAGCAAGCGGGTCAAGGCGGCGATTCGTCGGCATTGCGAGGCGTGGGCTGGCGGCCGGCAGGATCTGGCCAGCCGGCTGGGGCGGCATCCGCGCTGGCTGCGCTTTGCCGACGGTGCCTGGTCGATTGTGCCGGAGCGCCAGGCGGGAATCCTGCGGGCCATCGCGCTGTTTCGGGAGGGATGGGGAAACCGGCGGATCGGTGACGCGCTGATCGCCGAAGGCCTGCAGCTGGGCGATGGCCCACCGAACGCTAACCAGATTTACCGGACGATCCGCAACCCGGCGTTGATGGGCGTCAAGGTGCTCGGTATGGATGGCGAGACCTACCGGCTGGCGGGCTATTACCCGGCCCTGCTCGGCGCCGCCGAATTCGCCGAGCTGCAGCTGCTGATGGACCAGCGGGCGAGGACTGGCACGGCGGTCGGCAAGATACCCGGCATCCTGACCGGCATCGGCATCACCTATTGCGGCTACTGCGGCAGCGCCATGGTGGCCAACAACGTGACGACCCGCACGCGCCAGGACGGCACGCTGGCCGAAGGCAGCCGGCGCTTGCTCTGCTCCTGCCGGGCGGCGCGGCGCTCGTGCCCGATGCCGGCGACCTGCGCCGCCGGGCCTGTAGAGCGGGCGATCATGACCTGGTGCGCCGACCAGATCAACCTGAGCGCCCTGCTCCACGGCCAGGGCAGCCAGGCGGCGACGTTGCGCAAGATGTTGGCCGGCGAGCGCCGCAAGCTGGCCGAGGTGGATGGACGCATGGCCCGGATGACAGAGATCATGCTGGCGGCCGACGCCGGCGACACGCCGCTGGCCTTTGTGCGCAAGGCCCGCGAACTGGAGGCCGAGCGCGAAGCGGTGGCGTCGGAGGTCAAGGCCATCGAGCAGCGGCTGATGGCGGCCGGTCGCAACCAGACGCCGGCCGCCGCCGAGGCCTGGGCGGAACTGCAGCGCGGCGTCGAGGCAATGGATTACGGGGCGCGTCTCAAGACGCGGCGGCTGTTCGCCGAGACTTTCGAGCGGATCGTGATTTATTCGCGCGGCATGGGTCTTGACCCGGCCGGCCAGGTCGTCGATGTGCTGCTGGTGGCCAAGGGCGGTGGAAGCCGGGAACTGGTCATCGATCGCAAGAGCGGCCGGCTCATTGAGGGGGCCTCAGCGCAGGAATGGCCACCAGAAAACCATTGAAGCCCATTTCCACCAGCAGCGCATCATCGCGTCGGCGGTACGAACGGCCGGCGGGTGGGCAGCCTTCCAGGCGGCCAGGTCAGTTACCTTGTCGGGCATCGATGATCTCCTCTCTGCGGTAAACGGTCGTTTTCTCAAGCCCATGGAAAAACAGCGGCGGCAGCCAGCGCGGCCGGGGCTTGATGGGGACATATTCCTTTTTGACCAGGCTGCCATCGGCCAGTTCGAAGATCACGGCGAAATGCGGGAACCAGCCCCAGTGGCTTTTTCGGATGACCAGGTGGTCGCTTGCCCGACCGAAGCGCCAGGTGCGCAGGGCGTAGGTCAGGCAGTTGTCCATTATTTCGGCCAGGCGTCGGTCAGGGTCTGGGCATCGCTGGCGTGGCCATCAGCTGCTTGTGCCAGCGCTCCAAGCTCTGCGCTGCACTGCTCGAATACGTCGAGGGCGGCATCGGCTGTCGCAGCGCAGGCGGCGGCGGAAAGGCCGGACAGGTTGGCACGGAGGGCGGCATAGTCGTCGCGCATCCGGACATAGCGAGACTGAGCCACAGCCAGCTCGACCTTGTGGCGTTTTTCACGTTCGGCGGCATCATCTTCGGCCTTTCTGATCTGGTCATTCATGGTTTTTTCCTGCGCCCGGGCTGCCACTTCGGCGCGGTGCGACTGGGCAGCGAAGACATCGACGGCGTGCTGGTAGCCGATGGCCTCGTGATAGGCGGTGAGGCGGTAGTAGCCGAGCATCAGGGCCAGGCCGAGGGCGACGATGCCGACGATCTGGGCGGTAAAGCGGTATTCGACGGGGATGAGGGCGAGCGGGTTCATGCTGCGCTCCGGTAGCGCAGTCCATCGAAGCTCAGGCACTGGCCGCGCAGGCGCTCGTCGAAGGAGATGTGCACCCAGCCGCCGCCGGGCGAATCGGGCCATTCGACGATCAACTGGTCGAAGGCGATACCCGACTCACGGATGGCCTCGAAGACCTGGCCGACGGTGCCATAGGCCGGGCATTGGAAGTCGATGGCGTGGCCTAGCAGGTGGGCGCTGCTCGGCGTGCCGCCGACGGCCTTGTTGAGTTCGAGGGAGCGGAACCACGAATGCACGATAATCGGCCATCCGAGGATTTCTCGGACGCGCTCCAGGCGGTCAGCCGCCCGGCGGATGGCGGCGAACTGCTTGGCGTCGGGCACGTTGCCGAGGCGCAGCCGGGTGGCAGTCGGGCTGAAAATCGCCTCGTGCAGCGTGAAGTGGCGGGAGAGCTGGCGGTCTATGGTCATTGGCAATCATCCGAACGGTCGCGGCCATGGCGCTCATGGGCCACGCTGCGGGCGCCGATCAGGGCGATGATGACGCCGACGACGATCAACAGCAGGCCGGCGCTCATCAGCCTGCCCTCCCGGCGATCAGGCGCTGGAACAGCCGCTCCAGGCCGGATGTGCCCAGGCTGGCCAGGGCTGCGGCGACACCGATCTGGCCGAGCATGGGTACATCCGGCACCCAGACCAGCACGGCGCCGGCCGCCATGGCAATGCCGCCGGTGGAAAGGGCTCGGCCGATGATGATGCGGGCGGTCAGGGCTTCGCCGGAGGCGAGCAGCTGGCCGAGGCCGATGCTGATGCCGACCAGGGAAAAGAGCAGCGCGTTGCCGATCTGCTCAAGATATCCAATGACCTTTTCCGGCATTTTTATTCCTTTCTGCCCTCTGCGGGGCCGATGCGATGTAAAACCTAGATGTCGGCGGTAGCCCGCACGATGTTGGTGCCGTCCGAATAGACGATGGCCCGCTTGCCGGCGGCGACGGTGATGCCGGTGCCGGTCGCCCCGATGAATTGCAGGCCGAAGCCGCCGGTCGTGCCGTTGAATACGGTCCATTGGCGCGGCTTGAGGGGCAGCGTGATGTTGCGGGCGGCGGTCAGGGTGCCGGTGATCTCGATGATCTGGTTGCGGACCTCGGCAAAACTCAGCGTTGTATTGGCGTCGGAAATGGCCTTGACCAGCCGGCCAGTCACATCGGGCACGGCCAGGCGGTGGTCGGTATAGCTGCTCACCGTAGCCGCACCGGCCACCACGGTATAGAGCGGCGTGCAGCCAGCGGTGAAGGCGGTGGTGTTGGACGACACGGCGCCGGTAGTCGGCTCGGCCTCGATGTAATTGGTCAGGTTGGCGGTCAGGGTCAGAGTGCCATTGGCAATCTGGGTCAGCACGCCATTGACCAGGACGTTGCCGCCGTAATAGCCCCAGGTCAGGCCGGATGATGTCGATTGCCGGCGTCCGTAGAGGCTGGCCGGGCTGAGGGCGTCGAAGAGGGCGTTGGCTGTCACTTCCTTGCTAGCCTGGGACTGGATGATGGCGTCGAAGGTGATGGTTGAATTGCTCATAGTTACCTCGTGATGCTGGTGGTCAGTGGGTAGCCCAGGCCGACATTGACGGAGAGTTGATAGACCTTGACGTAGAGCGTTGCCTGGTTGCTGCCGAAATCGGTGACCTGCTGGGCGCTGGTATAGGCTGCGGTTGGTGACGACAGACCGGTCAGGGTGCGCTTGAGCGTGGTGTAGGCAGCGCTCGAATAAATCTCGACCTCGTAGGTTTCGCTGGCCTCACCGAGCGTGGCGTCGACGGCATCGCGCCATTCGCCTCCGGTACGTGTGCGGCGGACCCAGGACAGCGACCAGTCGCTGGTCGTCGGGTGGCGGTTGCCGTTGAGCCAGACCGGCGACAGGCATTCGAGATTGACGCCAGTGTAGGTGAACGCGGTGTTTTGCTCGGAATCGAGGGTGGCGCCGTTGCTGATCGCCCGGTAGGTTTTCGGCTGGCCGATCTGATTGAGGCTGGCCGATGCAAACTGCAAGGTGGCCGGGTCCATGTGCACGATGGTGTCGTAGGTAGCGTGCAGGCCGCTGGCCCATTCGGTGCCGAAACGACCGCGCAACAGGTCGGTCAGGATGTAGCTGCCGTCACCCTGGAGGGCTGCGGTACGGGCTGCGATGATCTCCCAGCGACCGTCGGCGCCATAGGCGAAGTGGTTGTAGCCGTTGAGCATCTGGGCTTCGCTGATCGATGACAGAGTACCGCTGAACAGCCGGACGTTGAGCGCCCCGGCGAAATCGATCAGACGGTGGTCGGCCGGGCTGGACAGGCTGCTCAGGGCTACACCCATCACCGATGAGCGGGCGAAACCGTTGCTGGGCAGCCAGGTCTGGCCGCCGTCGTCTGAGCGGTAAAGTGTGCCCCCTGCCCAGCCCGGCAGGTAACCGGACAAGGCTACCGGATAGCCTGGAACGTCGAAGCTGTCACTGAGCAGCGGAATATCGAGCAGGGCCATGGCTGTCGGGCCACGGCTGGAAATGGTGCCGGATGGCAGGGTTCCGGTTTCGCCGATGGCAAAGCTGGTATAAGGGCCGGTTGCCGATGGCTTGGCCGTCACTGCCAGCGGCCCTTCGGCGCTGTAGGAAATCTGGGTCAGGCGCAGATCGCGGGATTTGACTCCGTCATCGACGGTAATCACATCGGACGGCTCAAGCCAGCGGTAGGATGGCGGCATGGAGAACTGGACATCCTGGCGCTCAAGCCAGTACATGTAGAGCAGAATTTCCGACAGCCGGGCCGCCTCGCCCGCGGTCAGGACAATCGGCATCTCGATCTTTTTGGCGTTCGACGACGGCAGGTTCAAGCGCTCGGCGTACTGCTCGCCGATATCGTATTCGCGGCTATAATCGAGATGGGTCACCGATACCTTGCTCGGCAACTGCATGTCCATTTCGCGGGATACCGACAGGCGAATTCCGGGTTTATCCCCGCCGCGCCGGGCGTCCAGGTCGGCGGCTGGAACCGTCGCCAGCGATGATGCGACACCGCGACGCACGAATTTGACCTTGTAGCCGGACTGGATGACATCGAACGGCCAGGCGCCCTGCAGCGGGTCAATGGCTGCCCGCAGCGCACCGGTTTCCGATACCCGGTAGCCGCGCACCGAATCGGTCAGGCTGGTCGTGTTGAGGTCGGACAGGGAGAGCACGCCGGCCCGCAGACATTCGTCGCGGACGATGTTTGACAAGGGAACGACGGCATTCGACAGTGAGTCGAGCCGGATGGTCGAAACCTTGTTTTCGTTGGCGCTGTAATGTATCCACAGCGGCCAGATCAGGTGATCGCCGCCGTGTCGTTCGTAGCCCGGGGCGAACCCGGTGGCCTGGCCGAGATAGGTAAATCCGGACTGCGATACCGACCAGAATTTGTTATCCCAAGCCAGCACGACGATACCAGGAGAGCGCTCCCGGATAATCGGGTCGGCCCCGCCAACGGCATCTGTAATTGTAATTCCCTGGCCGGCCAGGCTGACCGACCACAACTCAGCCCATGAGTGGTCGTAGCAGACCAGTTTGGGAAAGCTGGTGATGGTGTAAAAATTGTTCTGGCCGATGAACATATCTGTTACGCGGCCATGCAGGCTGGTGGCATCGGTGATCAATGGCGTGGTGCCATCGACAAGATTGCGAATGACCGTCGTTGCTCCGGCAGAAAACTCGGTGCACAGGTATTTCTTATCCTGACGGCCGTGATAATTGCTGACCTGGGCACTTTCTGAACCGGTGGCGGCCGTTGTCGCCGTGGTGAAATACGGCACGCCATACTCGTTCATGAGGCGGATCGTGCCGTCGTTATCCATGAAAACGGAGATCGGCGTGTCGGCCCAGCCATTGACATGGATCAAGTTGTTGGCCGGGGTAACGGTTCGGCGGAACATCTCGACCTGATCGGCCGGGGCATAGCGCATGACGACACATGGCCCCGAAGAGCCGAGTCCGGCCGTATTGCGATAAATCGACAGGATTCCGTCAGTGCTGCAATAGAGCGATGTCGAACCATATGGGCGCGGCGTGCCGGTCAGCGTCTTTTGATTGATCAGGCTGACCGAGCCGCTGGTGCCGGAGGCCAGGACTTCGACCTTGATCTGGGCGCCGAGCAGGGTGTTGCCGTAATCGGTCAGGTCGAAATCCTCGAAGACGATGTAGGCCAGGCCGCGATAGGCCGGCGTATTGGCCACGCCGACCGTGGCCTGCATGCGCGGGTCTGGCATCTGCGTCTCGCTGCCGAGATAGACGCGGAAGCCGCTGCCCGAGGCGTTGCTGGCCAGCAGCGTGCCGATGTCACCCGAGCCGGCATCATAGATCAGGTTGCCGCCAACCCAGATGCGCCGCACGCCAATGATCGGCCCTTCGCACAGGCCGAGGGCGAAAGTGGCCGAGTATTTGTATGTCGTCGTTTCCGGGCCGCCGCCACCCTTGCCGCCGCCTTCGGTGTGACTGGTTTCCTTGAGGGCGTTGTTTTCGATCCAGAAAATATTCCCTGAGAGGGCGACACTGCCGTAGACGCGGGGAATCGGCACACCATAACTGGCGCCCTGCTGGGACAGGTCGGAGAGGCGCGGGCCGGTCAGCTTCGGGCCTTTGGGCGGGTCTATGGCCCCGCCGACAGCCCCGCCAAGAGCGGCGCCCATCGCAACATAGGACGCCCCGCCAGTGAAATAACCGACCACTGCGCCAACGACATAGCCAAGCCATTGCCCGGTGCTGGTATTACTGCTCATGGACAACCCCGACAAAGCGGTAGGCGGCGATGGTGCGGCGCTGCCAGATTTCGGAAAAGTCGTGTTCGCAGACCTCGCCCGGCGCGGCCCAGCTATGGATCAGGGTGGCGCCGGCATAAATGGCCAGGTGCTGCGGTTCGCGCTCAAAGGCCATGAGCAGGATGTCGCCCGGCAGGATGGCCGAGGCCGAAACCTCACGAAGTTCCGGCTGGGCGTCGAGCGCCGCCTTGAGCTGGCCGTTGGCCGGACGCCGGCCATAGCCGGGGAAATCGAGGTGATCGATCTCCAGGGCGCGGGCGACGGCGACAACCAGGCCGGCACAATCGAGGGCCACGCCGGGCAGCCGGCCCTGATGGACGAAAGGCGTTTTCAGGCAGGTGCGGGCGGCGGCGATGATCTGGTCCGGTGTCATCGTGACCCCATCTGCGAGTAGGTGCTGCTCACCGGCATTTCCTTGAATCCGCCAAAGTTGATGACGTTATTCCATTTGTCGCGGCAGTCTTCATCGCGCCGTTTTCGGCAACCGGGGATCATGGTGTAGGTGTCTCCGACGGCCGGCGTGTAGTAGAACGGCTCGAAGGTTTCGATCTGTCCACCGAGCGAAAAAACGCGGATCTCCAGGGGCTTGAGGCCGGCGTTCTGTCCGCTGGTGAACTGGATGCTGCCCAGGGCAAAATAATCGGCGGGCGAGATCAGTGTCGAGTCGGTGAATTGCTGGGCGCTGCTCACGGCGGTCAGGGTGCCGGTCACGGTCAGGGGGCCGAGCGCTACCTTGCAGCCGGCAAACTCCTGGCCGCCGAACGTCTTGGGGCATTGGGCCGTGTAGGATTTGCCGAATGACTGGTTGAGGGCATCGACCAGTGCCATTTCCTCGATCTTGTAGTGATCGTCCTCGAGGTTGGTCTTGCCGAGGAAACTGGCAACGATGGGTTCATAGTCTTCGACCGGAGCGAGAAAATCGCAGGCGAACAGGTAGCAGCGGGCGCCATCGAAAACACCGGAAGAAATCATGCTGGCCGTTACCCCGGCGAAACCGAGGAAGCCATCCATGTCAATCGCCGATGGCGACAGCGAGGCGGTGGCGACGTAGCCGGTGAAGTCGTAGCCCGATCCGGTGAGATAGACTTGGCCATTGCTCATGGTCAGGTCTTTTGGGAAGCGGGTAACGCGGACCACTGTGCCATTCAGGCATTCGATGCGCAGGCAGATGGCACGGGTTTCGTGCGGGGCGATCTGGGGCCTCATGGGTTGATCAGCTCCATCAGTTCGATGCCATCGACCGAGCGATAGCCGGGGAAATCCTGGCCGATGGGCAGCGATGTGTTGAACCGTACCGGGAAGTCGAATTCGAAGCCGGCCTTGACCGTCTCCCCGCTCTGCGGCCGGGTATTGACCACGCCGCCCGAGGTGTAGGCCGAGAAGATGGTCGAATTGATGGCGACGGTGATGGTGGTGGCCGTGACAGCGGTGATCAGGGCGCGCAGGCCGTTGATCTGGGTCATGCCGACCACGGCAGAAACCTGTACCGACTGGCCGACGACCAGCACATGCGCCCCGAGCGTGATGACGGCCGAGGCGGCATTGGTGATGCCGGTGATCGGGTAGGTCTGGTTGGCGGCGAAGGTTACCCGGCCGGTGGCGGTGACGACCGACCAGTCGGCCGAGCGGATGGCGGTGGCGCCGATGGAAACCAGCACCGTACCGGCGACCGGCTTCTTGATTTCGCGGTAGGCATAGCCGGTGGCGCCGGCGGCCTTGTCGGTGCCGTAATATTTCCGCAACTGATAGACGCCGGCCGAAACCAGGCCCATGGTCTGGTCGAAGGCGGTTGGCGTGCCGACACGGCCGTTGCTGCTGAACTCGTCGGCACAGCGGGCACGGAAGCCGGCGAACCTGCCATGGGCCCGGTGATAAATGCCCTGCAGCTCGATGTAGGTTTTCTCGTTGTCGAGCAGGTAGGAGATGTCGAACTTGCGCACCGGGAAAGGATGGACCAGGGCGCGATATTCCTGGCCGCCGACTGTCTGGATGATGTCGACCTGGTAGTCGTCGGCGTAGCTGGCCCCCATGCGGATCAGGCCGCTGATGCGCTCTTCGAGGAAGTCAGGCATGGTCGATCACCTCGCCACCGGCCAGAACATCGATTGACGGGTTTATCGCCGTGATGGTTATTTTGGCAATCGTGATACCGGGCTGCATCTCAATGGATACCGAATTCACGTTTTTAAGCATGTTTCCATGCTGATCAATTATTTTCGTGCCGGCTGGCGTGCCGTCTGAAATTATCTTGAATATCTTGATATCAGGCATTTATCACCACCTTTACCCGCAAACCCGTCAGAGGCATGTACATCTCTTTTTCGTCTGGTTTGAACATCCCAAATACCGGCACGTTTTTTCCGTTTTCAAACAGGAATTTGTCAGGCATAGCGCTGCGCTCCGTTCATGGCACCGAGGGCGGCGCGGGCGCCGGCGGCGGCGGATCGGCGGACCTGCGCCGAATCGGTGCCCTGGCCGGCGTTGATTGTCTGGTTGATGACCATGCCCTGGCCGCCCTGCATGGAGACCGGGATGCGACGGCCATCGGGAAGCGGAACGTAGGCCTCGGGCTGCGCGCCTTCGCCGAACATGGCGAGCTGCGGCGAGCTGGCGATGCCGCCACCGGCGTATTTGCGCAGGGGAACGGCGCCCTGGCTGGTCATCACGCCGCCGTCGGCAAAAAACGAGGCGGCCCAGGTAGCGGCCTTGCCGACCCATCCCCAGTCACCTGCTCCACCTCCAGATGTTGCCTGACCCATGGTGCCGAACAGGCTTTTTGAAAGCTGGGCGGCGGCAGCGTCGGCGATCATGCGCTGGATCATGGTGCCGAAGCGGCTGGCCATGCCATCCAGGCCATCCTTGAACGGATCGAAGAGGAAGTCGGCCATCGAGCTCTGGATGTTCTTGGCAGCCGACTGAAAGAAATGGTCCATCTCTCCGGCGGTTTCCTTGGCCTTTGCCTGCGTTTTGTCGAAGGCGTCCTGGGCCGAGAAAATAGCGCGGCTGTAGGTTTCCCAGTTGATGGCGCCGCCATCGAGCAGCTTGTTGAGGCGGTCGATCTCGTCGGCCAGCACCTCGTGCGGTGTGCGCATCGATTCGACCAGTTTTTTCCCTTCGGCCATGGCCCGGGCAGCCTGCTCGGCGGCATAGGCCTGGTCGAACTGAGCCGCTGCCGTCTGCCGCCAGGCTTCCGGCATGTTGGCCCATTCCGGAGCGACCATCAGGTCGTAGAGGGTTTTCTGGGTTCGAGTCAGGTCAAGCTGGGCGGCATCGGCATCGCGGCTGATGCCGGCCAGCTGCTCCATGGCCTTGCCGTAGGCCAGGGCTTCGTCGCTGGCCTTGTCGGCAGGCCCCTTGATGGCCTTGGATTTTTTGTCATCGATCGGGATCATCCCGGTGGCGCCGGCCTTGGTCATTTTTGCCAGGGCATCCGAAATAGCCGTCTGGGCGGCTGCGGCATCGGACGAACCCTTGGCGGCTGCGACCAGGGTGGCGGCCAGTTCGCGGCCGCTCTTGCTACCCCGGGCCAGGGCGATGGCATAGCGTTCGGCGAGGATGGTCGATTCGCTGACGCCGGATCGGGCATCGGCCAGCAGATCGCGGGCGACGCCGAGCTCGATGCCGAGCTTCTTGGCGACATCGACCGCCTTGTCGCCGCCGATGATCTTGTCGAGGGTGCCGAAGCTGGCCATCTCCTTGAGCTGGCTGCCAATCGATACTTCGGCCGCCTGGGCGGTCACATCGGCCAGGGCCTTGCGATATTCGAGGAGCGAAACCTGGCCTTCGCGGGCTGCCTGGTTCGAGGCGTTGAACTGCTTGAAAACCGGCGTCATGTCGAACTGCCGTGAGGTTTCGGCGATGCCGCCGAGGGCGCCATCGAGATCGCTCAGGGCAGCCGAAAACGGCTTGACTTCATCGCCCGATTTGAAAAACTCGACGATCTGCGGGGCAAAGCTGGCGACGATGCCAGCGACGGCTCCCAGCGCACCGAACCCGGCGAGCAACTGGGGCAACTGCTGACCCAGCGCCCGAGAGGCGGCCGTGCCGCCCTGGACCTGAACGACGAAATCGCTGATCTGGTAGCTGGCGTTCTGGATGGCATACTTGGTGCTTCCCGACATGCCACCGAGCGCCGCAGCTGTCGCCTGACCAGACTGAGCCGACTTGGCCGACAGGTCGCTCAGGCTCTTATTGACCGAGTCGAAGGCTTTTTTCGTCTCGTCGCTGGCGGTCAGGGTGATGCCGACTTTATTTTGGCTCATGTGTTGTCTCGGATGATCGTCAGGTCATGAATCAGTAACTCGATATCCCGGGCGCCGATGATCTCGATGACCCAGTCCAACGCGGCGAAGTCCATTCCTCCCATCAGCTTCCAGGCCTGGATGGAAGCTTGAAATTCGACTGGCGGCGGCGGCGGCGGTGGTGCTGGCCGCCGGCAGACCGACAGCCAGGCCTTTAGACGTTTCCCCGGTCGGCGAGTACCTGTTCATAGGCCTGGTAGGCATCGATCACGCCCTTGACCAGGGGCTGCCATAAATCCGGGTAATCCTTGATCCAGGCGCCAAAGGCCGCGCCGTCGAAGACCACAGGCTCGGGCAGGCCACCGGGAACCAGGTCGATTTCCTGCAGGTCCCAGCCGACGACAAAGCCGGCCGCCCAGACGACATCGGCCTTGACGCCGGCCCCCTGGGACATCACCACATCCCACGGCGTCGGCCGTTCGATGGTGATCTTGTGACGGCCCAGCTCGATGACCGAGCGGCGGGAACGGGAGATCGATTCGGCGTTTATCTGGCGCACGATCAGGCCGCCAGAATGGTCAGGCCACCCAGCATGGTGATCTTGGCCGGGCTGGTGGTAATGGCCTGCTTGCCACCGCCAGGGGCGCCGGTGTAGCCGACGGTGCCATACCAGAGGGTGCTGACGCCATCCGGCCAGACGACACGGAAGCCTTTGTTGGCGCGTGTCTTGAAGGCGGTGATCATGGCTTTCTGGGCGGGCGATGACGGGTCCCACTGCATGACCATGTCGGCCGACTGGGCTGAGGCGCCGACGACGATCTGGGTATCGTTGAGATCGTGCACCGTGGTGCTGTCGTTTGTCTTGATATCGCCGCCGGTAAAGCTGAAGTCCTGGACACCGGTAATCGAGGTGCCGAGCGTGACCTTTTTGGCGGTGCCGCTGGCGAAGGTCGAGAACAGGGTGGTATCGATGCCGGTGGTGCCGTCGACGTCGGCCACGCCGAAGACGCCGGCGCTGACGTTGACCACTTTCATCAAGTAGCCGTGTAGCTCGACCATGCCCTGGATTTCAAGCAGCACGAAGTCGCCGTTGACCAGGGGGTGGCCGACGGCGGAGAAGACGCCGGGAGCGGCCTTGGTGATGGCGGTGATGGTGATCGGTGCGGCGATGGCCGACTCCATGAAGAGCTTGAGGCCGGAATTGGTGTGAATGGTCATGCTGGGCTCCTAGAGGGCGACGGCCGGGTTGGTACCGGCAATGAAATAGGTGATGGGGTAGGTGATGCGATTGACGCCGCAGGGTTTTTCCAGGCTGTCGTCAACGTCCGGTTCGATGCGCGGGGCGCCGAGCATCTTGACCAGGCCGCCGAAGGTGAGATCGACGGTTGTGGCGATCTGTTGCTGCACTTCGAGGGCGATCTGGTCGAGACGGTCTTCCATGTCGCCGCTGTCCTTGGCGTAGCTTTCGATGACCAGGTCGGCGGTGCGCTCCTCGTCCCGGTCGTCGGTGGCATTGAGCAGCTCGCCGCTGTCGTCGCCGATCCACACCTTGAGGTAGGGAAGCACATCGGTATTGGGCCGGGTACGCTGGCCGAAGACGGCGGCGCCGGTAGTGGCCAGCCCGGTCAGGCGGGCCACGAAGGCGGCGCGGATCTGGCTGCGGACGTGGCTCATGCGATATCCAGCCGCAGGGTGGTGAGGCCGGTGCCGTCCGGCTCGACGCCGGTGATGACGTAGCTGCGGCCATCGATGACCACCGGCTGGCCGCGGACGGCGGAGACCGAGGACGGCAGGCGGAGCATCGGCCCGCTGCCGTCGATCATGCCGCCGAAGGCGGCGCCGAAAGCGTCGTCGAAAATGCCGCGCGCCGGGACGCCGTTGACGGTTACATCAACGGCGAAGTCGGAGAAGAAGCTGGGCAGGTCGGCGGCGAAATCCATGACCCGAAGGATGGATTTTCGGGGGTGGAAAAACTAGGCAAAAAATGTTCGCCGGGCGGCCGTCAACAGGTTTGCACGAGCAGGGTATCGGCGACGACCCAGCGCTCGCCGTCGGCATCATCGATCTGGCAGCGCAACTTGTAGGTGTTGCCATGCTGGCCGCCGATGATGCGCTGCAGGACGGTGGTGCCGGCGATCTGCGGCGTGCCGGAGATCATGGCCTGGGCGGTGGCATCGACCTGGCCGGCAACGACCGTGCAGCTGATTGCCGGGTTGGCGACCGAGGTGGCCAAGGCTGAAAAATCGAAGGTGACGGTGATGACCTCGGATGGGTCTTTGACGCGCTGGCTCATGATGACCGCCTGTTGATGGTGTAGTTTCTCGGCCCGGCCTTGATCAGGTAATTTCTGGCAGCGGCGCGGATGATGAATTTGGGGTCGGGCTCAAGGCCTGAGCCGGGCTGGCTGAGGTTGGCCGAGCCAGACGACAGGGCGGCGCCGAAGGCAGCCAGGTTGATGCTGATCGTCAATTGGCCGGCGCCCATGGCCTGGACAAAGCCAGCCGCGGTGATGCTGGCAGTGACCGAAGCCACCGCCGAGCCACCAGCCGCTGCCCCGCCTGCCGCCGATACCTGCCCCGGAGCATTGGCCGAGCCGGTAGCCGTACCGCTGGCCAGTGCCGAGCCGGCAGCCTGCAAGCCGACCGTAACCGACAGCACGGCAGTACCGGCAGCGATGGCCGCTCCGGACGCCGACAGCGAACCCGCTGCGCCGCCGCTCAGGTTGGCCGTTCCGCCGGCTTGTGCGGCGCCGGTAGCCAGCGCGTTGAGTTGCGCGGCCAGTGTGGCATTTCCTGACGCCAGCGCCGCCCCGGCGGCTTGAGCCAGCACCGAAGCCGACAAACCAGCCTGGCCGGCGGCTTGAGCCAAACCGGATGCCGAGATAGTTACCGTTGCCGATGGTATGGCCGATCCGGATGCAACAGACAGGCCAACGGCACTGATAGGCACCGAGGCGGCCAGTGCTGCCGAGCCGCCAGCGGTTGAGACGCCGACCGAGGCCAGGGCGACTTGTGCCGAGAGCGAGGCCGATCCGCTGGCCACATCGCTACCCGACGCTGATGCGTTGAGCGTTGATCCCCCGCCGGCCGCCACCGGGACGAATATCCCCAGCGACCGAGGGCGGAACAATTGCCACGGGTTGTCAGCCAGCGCCCGAAGTTCGCCGTCCGTGAGCGCCCGGTTGTACCAGAGGTTGAGGCCGATCTTTTGATATGGCGCTATGGCATAGGCGCCGCAGTAGCTGAAGCCGATACCAGGGCCGGTCCATGCCCCGGTTACCGAGTCTTTCACCCCGTCGACAAAGAGTGCCTGCTCAACGTTATAGCGCTGGCGGAAGGCCAGCAGGTGCATGTCGTCGTCGAGAATGACGAACGATCCACCGACATAGCGCGTGCCACCGATATAGGCGCGGCCCCGGATGCGGCCTTTGGTGGTGCCATCGCCGGTTTCGATTGCTGCGCCGATGGCATTTACCGACTGCGCCGTACTCACGACCTGGTATGCGCTGGCGTTGCTCTGGTTTACCGAGCAGAGCGTGACCAACGTAAAGTCACTCGTCGACGCTGGGAATCCCGGGACCAAAACCTGCGAAATATTCGACGCATAGCCATCAATCCGCGCGTGCGCCTGACCGCGCGTACCGATGACGCGCTGGCCGTTATTGACTGACGAGGTGACGCCGGCGTCATTGACCAACCTATTGATAAGCGGGTCGTAATAACAATACAGGCCGCGAGCGAGCGGCGACGCCTCGTCAAGCTCAAGTTTGCCCTGCGGCTGACGCTCCCGTGTGGCGTCCGGATATAGCCAATCGGCGAGATCGAACGACATTTAAGCGCCGGGCGACCAAGGCTGTGCCGTCAGGGTACAGCCGGCGCTGATTTGCTGGCCGGTGCCGTTGTTGAACAACCAGTAGTCGGCATCGGCCGAAATCGGAATTCTCTCCCACGACACTATCCAGCCGGTCGACGCATTGCCGGCCGAAGGAGAAGGCGACCCGGAATAGACGCGGCCGACCATGGAGGATGCAGGAGTCGGCCCGGGGTTGCCGGAAAAGTCGCGGTCGACTGCAACAATCTGGACGATACCGGCGACCGGAGCGGAGCCAAAACTCAGGCCAGTCAGGCGAAAATCGGCAACCATCGCGCCGCCTGTGTTGTTGATGCGCAGCTTGTCGGCCGAATTGGCATAGGCGTTATTGGCGATGGCGTTGGCCGTCGTAACCGTAACCGGTGAGCCGATATTGTTTCGGGTGATGGGGGTTGGCATGTCAGTTGATCCGGTTCAGTGCGTCAGAAACAGCGTTTATCGATACCGGCTCGGTGCGCTCGGCAACCGCCAGCAGCGCGGAAATGGCCGGGGAAAGCGCTGGATTGGCCTGAGCGAAAGCAGAAAGCTGCATCCGTGTTACCGGGTGGCCGATGTCGAATTCTCCGCGCTCGATCAGTTTCAGAGACCATTTGACGTTGGCGTCGGAGGCGGCCATCCCTTCCAGCCCATTGAGGAAATCCCCGCCACTCGGCGCCATAACGGCGAGGATGGTTCCCACGCCAATCGGGGTTGATACGACGTTGACCGCAGCCGGCAGCAGCGCAGCAATAGCGCCGTCATTGCGCGATGCCAGATGCGGTTCAATCGCCGCCATCTCGTCAGCCGTCAGGCCGCGCCCGGCGATGGCTTCGAGCGCTGATTGCTGGGCCGGGGTCATGTTAGTTGTCGATCTGGAACTGCAACTGGCCGGCGGTGAATTGCACGGTGAATCCAGCGCCGGAGACGTTGAGGGCGGAGGCCAGGTTGATGCAGATCCACGAATTACCGGCCGAGGCGGCGTCGTACCAGCGGACGCTCTGCAGGTTGCCCCAGGCGGCGGCCGAGGCCGGCCAGGCGATAACGGCGTTATTGCTGGTCGTGCCGTTGGTGCCGGTGGAGGCCGTGGTGCTGCCGGCCGATTGGGTGCCGGCCCAGTTGGCCAGCGAACTGGTCACGGCGACACGGGCATAGGCGCCGCCTGATGGTTCGGTCCCTGCTCCGGCATCGGTGCAGGTGTCGGTGGCGAGGCCCATGTACATGGTGGCCGGGGCGCCCAGCGACTGGCCGCGCAAGAGGGCATCCATGACCTTGTTTTCGCCGTAGTTGCTGAGGGCGTCGGCATGGGCGACAGTGGCCGACAGAAAGCCGCCAGCGACGAGGCCGAAGGCCACGACAAAGGCAAGCAGATGGTTTCGAAGTGATTTCATGGAGGGCTCCGTTGCAAAGCAAAAAAGGCCCGGGGGCCTTGGTTTTTGGCCGTCAGGCGGCCGGGGTTTCGGCGCCCTGGTCGTCGGATGCCGGGGCGACTGGCTCGGTGGCTTTCTTGCCTTTGGCCTTGGCCTTGGTCATGGCTTCAGCGGCCTTGAGCATGTCGGCCGGGGCGGTGAAGCGGCCGTCCTTGTAGCTGTCGTCGGCCTTGTTGACGTAGAGGGCGCGGTTGGCCTGAGTGAGCTTGCCGGCCTGGTCCTTGGGCACGTCGACGATTTCGCCGGAGGCGACGTGTTCGCCGCCGATGTCGGGGTTGAATACGACCTGGGTGGCTTCGATGATGAGGATTTTCATGGGGGTCTCCGATGGCCCGGTCCTGCTGGCCCGGCCTCGGTTGAGGCCGGGTCTTGTCACAGTCGCGGGCCGGGTTATCAGGTGGTCAGGATGTCCTTGACGACGGCGAAGGAGGCGACGTTGCGGACGTTGAAATCGACATCCTGCAGGGCGATGACGCGCTTGCCGCCGCTGGTGGCGTTGGCATACGGGTCGAGCATCAGATCGACGCCGCCCCACAGGCCCATGACCAGGTCGGACCAGTTGCCGAAGAAGGCGGCCGAGCAGATGCCGGAGGCTGAGCCCTTGGTCAAGTTGGAGGGGACGGTGTTGGTGACGTAGGCGTCGTAGCCGAGCACTTCGCCGATGCCGCGCTCACGGCCGGAGGTCCACACCGGGGCACCGTTGGTGCCGGTGAACACCTGCGTCTTGCGCAGCTTGCCGCGGACCTTGGAGTTGGTGACATAGGCCAGGTTGCCGATGTCGGCGTTGGCGTTGGACACGGCGGTTTCCAGATCGACAGCCATGTCGTAGGTCGGGGCGCCGCCGTTGGTGCCCATGGCGACCGAGCCGATGCCGGCGATGTTGGCCAGGCCGGCCGGCTGATTGCTGGCGCCGGTGCCGTTGAAGGCGCCGTCCTGCAGGCCGAGGGCGAGGACGCGGGCGAGGTCCATGCGGACGAAGAGTTCGACCGCGATAGAAGCTTGCAGCAGCAGGCGGCGGGTGAAGTCGGTGAAGGCGCCGATGGTTTTCGGTGTCAAGGGCACCTGGCCGATGGTCTGTTGCGTCTCGGTCGGGGCGCCGCCTTCAGCCACCCAGTAGGACGTGGCCGCGCCGGTCTGGCTGGGGATGGCGATGTTGCCGCTGAGGTCGTTGAGGACGGTGACGCCCAGGCGGTCGAGGATCATCGAATTGCGCAGGAGGTCGATGAAGCTGGAGCCGAGCAGTTCGGTGGCGACGACGTTGCCGCCAGCGGTCGGCGTGCCGGCCATCAGGTCACGGAAGTAGGCCTGGGTGGCAGCGCTGGAGCGGGAGACCAGTTGCAGCAGGCTGCGCACGACGCCGGCGGCGTCTTTCTGGTGCACGACCATGCCGCGGCCGAGCACGTCGGACGGCAGGGTGATGGCGGCTTCGCGTTCCTTGACGCGGGCGTCGGAAGTGTCGCGCTTGTCCTGGGCGGCGCGCGAGCATTCCATCTCGAACGGCGCGATCTTGGCGGCGTTGAGCGGGTCCTGGGCGGCCAGGAAGGCGCGGCAGAACGAGTAGGACTGTACTTCGTTTTCCGACAGGCCGATTTCCGGCGATTCGGCGACGCGCAACTGGCCGTTGTCCTTGAGCTTGGAGAGGACCAGTGCGCGGAAGGCGTCGGACGAGGTGCCGGATTCGGCGTGCTGGTCGGCCAGCTCGACCATGTTGAACTGGCGGCCGATGGCGGCGATGTCACGAACGCGGCTGCGCTCGGCGACGATCGGGTCCGGGCCGGTGACTTGAACGTTGGCGGTGGTGGTGGCCGCCGGGGTGTCGACTACTTGAGTCATGCTGCGTTCTCCTTTGGAGGGTTGTGATTCCCCAGCGGCTGGGGCATCGAGGTCAATCACGCTGGAGCGAGATTGTGTTTCGGTTGCTGATTGCTGATCTGGACAGGCAACCAGTTCAAATGAGGTTTCCACTTCACTGGCTGCTCGATAAAACCCGGCGCCGGTATCGGCGGGCTCGGCAACCATGGCGACATGGGTCGGCATCCAGCGGGTGGTTATCAGGACATTGTCCGGACGGATATATCCCTTTACCCGCTGATACCCGACGCTCACGCTGCGGATGATCTGATTCATCACGTCCCGGGCGTAGGCGACAGCCTCAGGGCGTTCGCCGAAACGGGCAAAGCCGCGCATTTCGCCATTGCCAATCGCAATGTCTTCGACGATGCCGATGTTGATCTGATTTCCCTGGTGAGTAACGATGATCGGGAACGGTGCCCGGGTCATATCAACGGCGGCAGGCTCGTGAACAAGAACCTCGGGGCCATCCGATACGGTGACGACGGCATCAGTCGAACAGACGACTGGTATGCGGCCAGCCGCGTCAACATTGGCGGCGCGGAACTCCAGGGTTCTGAATTGTCGGGTTTCCTTTTGCATGGGTTGCAGTCTCGGTTTGTCGGGGTTCTAAAACTAGGCAAAAAATGTTCGTCAGGCCGCCGCTTCGGCGGGTGGCGGGTCGCCGGCGTTGGGGTCGCTGGGTGTGGCGGCAGCATCCGGGGCGCCGAAGATGGCTTCTTCGGCTTCGATTTCGGCGAACACTTCATCGGGGTCTTCGCCGCGTTCGAGGATGATGCGGCGGCGGCTGGTCAGGCGATTCTTGATGTTGGTCTCGTTGGCGGCGGCTTCCTTGACCGGATCGATGCCCGGCCAGCGGCGCGGTTGCCAGGTGACGGCGGCTTGATAGACGGCGACCTTGTTGGGATCGAGGCGGGGCGTGCCGAGTACCAGGTAGGGCATGATCTCGGCCATGACCTGCTCGTGCAGCCAGCTGACGATGATGCCCTGGATGCGTTTGAACTGTTCGCGCTCGCCGCCGATGCCGATGCGGCCCGACGAGAAGTTGACGGCTTCCATGTCGTTGCCGAGGGTGGCGTAGGACATGCCACGGGCGGCGGCCCAGCCGCGCAGCTGCTGCTTGACGTAGCCATCGGCCGAGACATCGGGCCACTTGGATTCGTAGGCCTTGAAGTCGTAGCCGTGCGGCAGGGTGTCGAACTGGCCGGGCATGGTGGTGGCGTATTTTTCGGCAGCCGAGGTGATGGCCTGTACTTCTTCGGCGGTGAGCACCTTGCCGGCGGCCTTGGCGGCCTCGAGCACGCTGGAAATGATGGTGTCACCAAAGCCCGGAGGGGCATCGCCTTCGAGGCTGGTGAAGAATCCCTGGCGCTTGGCGGCGTTGGAACTGGCGACGGCGGCGGCTTCTTCGAAGTCGTGCAGCATCCATAGGCGGCGGGCGCCACCGGATAGCCAGGGGTAGCCGCGCAACTGGGTGACGTGGCGTTTGAGGAAGCAGTGGCGGATCTCGCGGGCGGGGATGCGCACATGGCGGCCAACGGTGAACACGTCGCCCTGTTCGTCACCCTTCTTGACGGCGTTGATCCAGTAGGCCAGCGGCCGGCCGTCGTCGTCGATTTCGATGCCCATGCGGACGCGGTTGCCCTGCCAGTCGCGGTGCAGGGCAACATCGATCAGCGCCGGATCGAGCAGCTGGATCTGGATTCCGTACTTGCCCCGGCCCTTGCGGAAGCGGAAGAGCAGTTCGCCGTCCTCCGGGCCGGCAGCCAGGGCCAGGCTTTCGACTTCGCGCCAGGTGAGTCCGGAGACTTCGCAGTCACGGCCCCAGTCGTAGAAGGCGGCTTCGAGGCGGGCGTTGGTGTCGGTGTCGGATGAGCCGTCGCGTTTCTTGAGGCGCATCTGCAGGGGGATGCCGTTTTCGCCGAGGACGCCATCGTCGAGGCGCAGCATGTAGCCGATAGCCCATTCGTCGTTGCGCGACATGGCGCGGGCGCGGGAGCGCAGGGTGGGCAGCTGGCGGGACAGGTCGTCATTGATCGAGGCCGACGAGCTGGGCCAGCTATCGACCCAGGCCGGGGTTTCGGCGGCGGCGAAGCTGCGCGAGGCGGTGCGCAGGGCGGCGAGGTTCTGGGTCTGCACCGAGATGGCGACGTTGCGGACGGTGGTATTGAGCCATTCGGCGCGGTCGGCGGCGGTTTCTTTAGGCTTGAAGAAGCGGTCGAGCAGGCGCATGTCAGCCCCGGTAATAGACGCGGCCCGGCATGCCGCCACCCTGCAGCAGGGCAAGGGCAGCGTTTTCGCGGGCGACGAGGGGTTTGTAGTGGTTGATCAGGGCAATGATCTGGTCGGCGTCGCGGAACTTGATGCGGCGCCCGGCGATTTCGTATTCGGCGACGGTGGCCTTGCCGCCCTTGAGGTATTCGGCGAGGGCGGCTTCGGCGGCATCGAGGGCCTGCTTGTTGGCGCTGCGCCCGTCGTGGGTGACGGCCTGGGTCAGGTCGGGCAGGATGGTGACGATTTTTTGGCCGACGGTGATGCGCTCAGCAGGGGCCTTCTCGACCCAGCTGACCAGGGTGGCCTGGCCGGGCTGCCAGGCGGATGTATTGGCCGAATCGAGATTGATTTCGAAATCGTCGCCGGCCGGGGTGGCGGTCAGGTTGACCCCGCTTCCGGACGGCCAGATCAGCCGGTACTTGAGCGACCAGCCGGCACTGGCCGGGTAATCGGAAAGCGACTCAGACCAGCTGGCCGAGTCGCCGGCACGAAAGGTGGTGGGTTCGTTCATGGGCGCAGTGTGGGCGCGCCGGGGGGAAGAAAATAGGCAAAAAATGTTCGCCGGGGAGGCCGGCGGCTATTGCCTCAGCTTTTTCAGGCGGCGGGCGTGCTGCACGGTGACCCCGAGCATACTGGCGATCTTGTTGGCGTCTTCTTCGCCGGCACTTTCGAGCAGGGCCAGGTGACGGCCTTTTTTCTGGCTGGCGATGTAGGCGCGCTGGGCGCCGAAGTTGAGGCGGATGATCTGCTCGAGGCGAGACCATGTTTCGTCCGGCACGTCGGGCATGCTGTGCCGGGCGATATCGATGATCTCGCGCAGGTCGTCAGCCACGCCGAGCTTCCTTGCGGGCGCGCATCATGGCTTCCCAGGCGGCGGCAGCCGAGGACGGCAGCGGATCGGGCTGGGCAATGGTCATGGCCGGGACCGGCGGCGGGGTTTCTTCCAGGCGATGGTACTGACGGGCGGCGCGCAGCTTGAGGTCGATGCCGGACAGTCTCAGGGCTGCGAGGTTGTATTTCAGGCAGTCGAGAGTTTCGTTGCGCGGCCGGGTCTGCACCCATTCGACGTAGGGCCGGGTGCCGCGCATCTTGGTGACCAGTTTTTCGGCGGTCAGCTGGGCGAAGTATTCGTCGTCGAAGCTTGGGTCGTTTGGAAAGTGGATGTAGCCGGGACCGGGCTCGGTGATCTTGAGGCGGGAGTAGATCAGGGCCTTGGCCTGGTCGTCGCCGACCAGATGGACGGTGATGCCTTTTTTGCGCTGGCGGCGCAGGCGCTGGCGGCGGGCTTTCTCGTCTTCGACGATGGGCACGCCACCTCCGGACCGGCCCTTGACGGCGACGGCCCAGCGGCGTTTTTCGACGAAGGCATAGACCATGCTGGTGTTGTAGCCGGAGTCGATGGCGACGAATTCCGGGGCCCAGTGGCTGAGCTCTTCGTCGAGACGGCCCCAGACTTCGGGCTGGGCGGTGTCGCCGGGGATGATGAGGTGTTCCATGACCCAGGCTTCTTCGCCAGCGTCCCAATCGACGATGCTGGCTTCGAGGCGGTCTTTCTGGACGTCGACGCCGCCGGTGCGGGCCAGGCTTCTGGATTTTTCGTCGTAGTCTTCGAGGCGGGCGAGCAGGCCGACCGGTTCGATCTGGTCGCCCTGCTCTTCCCAGCATTCGCCGAGGTGGGTATTGACGAAGGTGCGCAGGGTGCCGGGCGACTTGACGGCGACTTTCCATTCTTCGACCAGCTCGCGCCAGCTGGGGCCGAGGCCGATCGGGGCGTAGAGGGCGCTGATGTGATAGCCGCGGGTGCTGCGCTCGGGGTGGGTGGCGATCCAGCGGCCGGCAGCGAGGAAGGCCGGCTTGTGGTGTTCGTGGATTTCGCCCGAGCAGGCGACGCAGACATACCAGGCGGTGAGGCCGGTTTCGGTGGCGAGGTACTTGATGCCGTGCGCGGCTTCCGGCCCGCCCCATTCAAGCGGCTGGTAGTGGCCGCAATGCGGACAGGGGATGTGGTAGCGCCGCTGGTCCGAGGTGGCATGGCCGCGTTCGATCAGGCTCATGCCCTTCACGGTCGGCGTGCTGATGAACAGGCGCTTGGCGCGGGCGAAGGCTTTGGTGCGGCCCTTGGCCAGGGCGACGGGGTCACCCTCCTCGCCGACTTCGGGCGGGAAGCGGTCGAGATCGTCCATGATCAGAAAGCGGACGGAGCGCTGGGCGTAGCTGTTGGGGCTGTTGCCGCCGGCCAGGAATAGCACGCCGCCGGGAAAATCGATCATGTCCTTGGAGTTGGCAGCATCGCGCGAGCGCTGGCCGCCGAGCAGATCGCGGATGACCGGCGTTTCCTGGAGCAGCGGGTTGAGTTTCTGGGCCTTCCAGGCGTCGCGGCTATCGAGGGTTGGCATGAGGACCATGACCGGGGCCGGGGCGTGGTCCATGGTGTAGCCGAGGAAATTGACGGTCGCCTCGGTGACGCCGACCTGCGAGGACTTGATGACCCAGATGTCGGTGACGCGGCTGGATGCCGACATGGCGTCCATGATCTCGCGCAGGATGGGGTTGCGCGCCGTCCGCCAGCGGCCCCGCTCTCCGGCCTGCTTGCCGGACAACTCGCGGTGGGCGTCGGACCACTGGCTGACGGTCAGGGCGCGCCGCGGGGCGAGCGCGGTGGCCAGGACTTCGAGGCAGTGGGTCTGGTTGAGCGGCAGCGGGCGCATGTCAGAGGCGCTCGGCCAGGGCGGACTGTTGCCGCTGGATGGCCGCCCCGATGTCGGCCAGCACGTTGCGGCAGGCTTCGGTCAGGGTGGCGTGGGTTTCGTTGAGGTCGACGGTGGCGACGACGAGCGGTGCGGTCTGGTCGGGGAAGACTTCCATGGCGGCGCGGACGGCGGCGCCGAGAAATTTCATGGCGGCGTCGACGTCGTCGCGGGCGATCAGGTTGCCGGCCATCTGGGCCGCCTTCATTTCTTCCTGATCGGCCTGGGCGGATTCCTTGCGGGTTTTGGCGTCGACGAGTTTTTCGTCTTTTTCGTCGGGCCGGCTTTCAGAATCGCGTTTTGGGGCGTTTTCCGGCGTTGACCGCGGCGATGCCCCGGACGCGGCAGCAGTCGGCGTCTGGCGACGCGCTGCGGCGTGCCGGCGGGCAACATCGAAGCGTCCGGCGGTGGTTGATTCGATGAGGGCAAGCGATTCGGCGACCCGGACGCGGGCGTGGCGCCCTTCGCCGTCGAGCACGACGCGGCCGGCCTTGATCAGGGCGGTGATGTAGGACGGCTGCAGGCCGAGAAGTTCGGCAAAGTCTTTTTTGCCGAGGGTGGCGGCTTCTTTCATCTTTTTTCCTTTCTGGAAGACAGGAAAGGAATGAGCGGGCGCGTGGCGAACGCCGAACACCGCCCGAACACCGGGGCGAACACCCGCAAACCCGCATGAACAGGGCAACCGAACAGGCGTACACCGGAATACGTGTACACGCGGGATTTTTGTGCGCGTGGGTTTTCCCGGGTGGCGTGTACGTGAGGTGATGTTGTTTTTCGCGTGTACACGCACAATAGCCCGTTCGCCTGTTCGGTTGCCCTATTGGCGCGGGTTTCGGCCTGTTCGGTGCGGTGTTCGGGCGGTGTTCGGTGTTCGGTCATTGTTGGACTCCGAGGGCTTCGCGGAAGGCGAAAAAACAGGCGCCGAGCCAGTGGGTGTCGGTTTCTTCGGCGGTTTTCCGGTAGTCGGTGGCGCCGGGCAGGCGGGCGCCGGCGTTGAGTACGTCAGCCGATGGGATGATGAAGCGCCAGCGTTTGGCGCTGCGCGGGTCGTGGAGGTTCTCCAGGCGGTCCTTGAGACCACGCCACCAGCCGGGGAGCTTGGCGATTTCGCTGGCGAACTGGTTGGATTCGCGGGGGTTGCGGACGCCGTTGTCGCGGCACCATTTGAGGTAGGCAGTGTAGAGGTCGGATGAGCCGCATGGGCAGACGGGCAGCCGACGGCCGTCGAAGTAGATGTCGCCAGCCAGCCATTCGCTGACGAAGCGCTGGGCATTGCCGGCGCTGACGGCGATGAGGTCGGCCTTGGCCTGGGTCATCGGCGGCTTGGTGTGTTCGTCGAAGTCGCCGAGGTCGAGGTTGAGCAGGTAGTGGTGGAGGGCTTCGCGGCCGCCGTTGCGCAGCTCGTCGCGGACGGCGTGGTAGTTTTCTTCTTCGAGCTTGGCCGGGGTCCAGACGACGAAGTGGCGGCGGTCGTCGGAGTCGATGGGGAGCGGCTGGGTCTCGTTGGAGAGGTAGACGATGTTGCAGTGGTTTTTTTCGTCGTGGGCGGCGACGGTTTTGGGGTTGATGCGTATCCATTCGCCGGTGACGAAGGATTTGAGCTTGTTCTTGACGTGGTAGAGCTCCTGGCGGGCGACGACTTCGTCGGCGATCATGAAGAGCTTGCGGCTGGCCCAGTCGTTGAACTGGGATTCGATGGCGGCCTGGTCGATGATGCGGCCGTATTCGCCGTAGATGGCCATGATGGTTTCGAAAAAGAGGTTTTTCCCAGTGCCCTGCAGGCCATGGAAGATCAGGGCGGTGCGCATCTTGGCGCCTGGGTGCTGGATGGGGTAGGCCAGCCAGCGCAGTACCCAGGTGTAGAGGTCGGGGTTGTTGGCTTCGGACTGCATGAGCGAGCGAAGGAGCAGCAGGAGCTGGGTGCAGTCGCCCTCTTTCGGATCGGTCGGCCAGCCGCCCCAGAGGTTGCAGCGGATGTTTTTGTCGGTGCCGGCCGGGTCGAAGCCGACTTCGGAGAGGCGGACGACCTTGCGGTCGCTGCGCAGTTTCCATTCCCGCCAGCCGTGGTCGGGGATGATGTCCATCACATCCGATTTAGGGACGAGCAGGTGTTCCTGGTGATCGAACAGCGTGCCTTTGCCGCCGTAGATCAGGGCGAAGCGGTCGCAGGCTTCGTCGACGCTGAGTAGCCCGGAGAGAATGGCCTTGCTGGCTTCCCCCTGCCCCCCGGGAAGGCTCTCCGGCGCGGCCGGCAGGGAAAAACCGTGTTGCCGGAGGGCGGCTTCGATCTGTGCTGTAACAATGTGCAGGCCTTCGATGGCGTGCAGGTCGTTGTAGTCGGTCGGGCCTTTTTTGGTGGTGCTGCGCTCTTCGGCGAATTCGGGCTGGCACCAGCCGGCGCGGTGGGCGGTGGCGGCGAGGCGGGCGGCTTCGACGCCGGGATTTCCGGGGGTCAGGTAGTCGTCGTCGGCGCAGATCAGGATCTTGCTGGTGCGGTATTTTTTGGCGAGGTCGGCGACGACCGGCATGATCGATCCGGCATCGAAGGCGACGGCAACGGGCAGGCCGGTGGCCATGTGCAGGCTGGCGGCGGTGGCGTAGCCTTCGGCGACGAGGACCAGGCCGCGGGGTATGCCGCCGATCAGGTGGTAGGCGCCGACTTTGTCCATGCCGGCTGGCCAATATTGCTTTTCGAGCTTGTTGCCGCGCTCGGCGCCCCGAATGATCTGCAGGCCGACGACACGGCCATCGCGCTGCATGGGGATGGCCAGGGTGCCGTTGCCGGATGGCGAGTAGCGCAGGCCGAAGGCATGGACGCCCTTGCGCTTGAGGTAGTCGGACTGGCCAGTCGGCACGTAGAGGCGCCAGCAGCGCTCGGCTTCCTGGGCGGCCTTCTTGGCTTCGGCAGCGCGCAGGGCCTTGGCCCGCTTGGCCTGGGCTTCGAGGCGGGTGCGCATGGCGTCGCGCTCGGCCGGGCTGAGTGACGGCCGGCCATCGCGCTTGAGCTTGAGGTTCTGCTTGCCGTTGTCGTTGCCGTGATAGATGCCGTAGGAGCCGATGAGGTAGTCTTCGAGGCGGCCATCGGCGTCGGGGAACTGCACGACGCTGATCCAGTACCAGCCGCGCTTTTCCTTGCTGGCCTCGGTCTCGCAGCGAACCGGCGAGGTGCTGTCGACAACCAGCTGGCCGACGGTGATGCCGCCGCGCGATGTCTTGACGGTGTCGAGGCGCAGGCCGCCGACTTGCAGCTGGTCGACGACGTCGTCGTAATTGATGTAGCTCACAGGCCGCGCTCCCGAATGAACTGGTCGGTGTAGGCCGTGAAGGCGCGGTCGAACTCAGGGAGCGCGGCGCGTTCGACGATGCCGTAGAAGTCGAGGCGCTTCTTATAGCTCGGGACCTTGATAAAAATCATCACCGGGCGAATGGCGGTGCCGTGACCGAGGAATACCCGCTGGTAAATGCCAGGCTGCATGGCATGGCTGCCGCTCTTGCCGTTCGACCGGGCGAACTGGCGGCGCTGGCCCGGGGCGACGGCGAAGTATTCGAAGCCGACCGCGCCGGTGCGGCGGCTTCCCTTGGCCAGCGAGGCCTTCCGGCGGTCGGTCATGTTGCCGCTGTAGCCTGATGTCATCTGGGCCGCGCCGAACCATGAAAGGATCTGCCTGATCTGGCTGGCGGCCATGTTGCCGAAGGCGTCGATCTTGGCGGCGGCGCCCGGTACGATGGCATAGCCCGGCGGCAGGACGCGAAGGCTCTGTAGCGCCCGTTCGTGGCGTTTCAGGCGGCGTTGACCGCCAAATATCTCGGCGGCCAGCACCATATCGACCGAAACAGCGGTTTTGTTGCCCCATTTATCGAGGTCGATCGATGCTTCGAGCTTGTTGTCGCGGGCTTTTACATAGCGGACGCCACCTTTTACCCATGGCGTCGGGCGGTCGAAGACCTTGCCGATCTCTTCGGCAGTCGTTTTAGAGCCGAGATAGGCCGCATCATTCAGCGCCCGTTTGACAATGACCGGGATTTTTCTGGATAGGCCAGCCAGGGCCAGCCGCGTCTCGTTCATTCCAGACACTTTTACATCGAGTTTCATCAGCGGACATTCCGAGCAAACGACGAGATGGCCGCCTCGCGCATGTTGATTGATACACCAGACGCCGGTCGCGATCCGATCTCGACACCGTTTTCGGCGGCGAAGAATGTTTCCGCGCCATTGATGCCGGCCTTGATCTGCCGATTGATCGCCTCGGCCCCGAAGGCATCCCGTAGCTGATCGATAAATGCCGCCGTCACCGGCATGGCATCCCGCAGGCTGGCGCTCGATTTCACTATGCCAACCACCCACACCCTAGCACTAACTCGAGGTGCGAATTACC
>DAOLSP010000029.1 GCA_035419245.1 bacterium
TCGGCGATTTCGACAGCGATACCTTTATCTCGCCGGCCGACGCCCTGGTGGCCGATACCGGCGTGCGCGTCGACTATGTGCTGGCCAATCCCCCCTTCGGCAAAAAGAGCAGCATGACCTTCACCAACGACGAGGGCGAGCAGGAGAGCGACGACCTCACCTACAACCGCCAGGATTTCTGGGTCACCACCAGCAACAAGCAGCTCAACTTTGTCCAGCACATCCGCACCATGCTCAAATCCGACGGCCGCGCCGCGGTAGTGGTGCCCGACAATGTGCTCTTTGAGGGCGGCGCCGGCGAGACCGTGCGCAAAAAGCTGATGGCCACCACCAATCTGCACACCATCCTGCGCCTGCCCACCGGCGTATTCTACAAGCAGGGCGTCAAAGCCAATGTGATCTTTTTCGACAACAAGCCCGCGGCCAAAGAGCCCTGGACGCGCGAGGTGTGGATCTATGATTTCAGGACCAACATCCATTTCACCCTGAAAAAGAATCCCCTGCGCTTTGAGGACCTGGCTGATTTCATCGCCTGCTACTGCCCGGAGAACATCGCCAAACGCAAAGAGACTTGGCACCCCGAGTCCAATCCCGAGGGGCGCTGGCGCCGCTTCACCTATGATGAGATCATGGCCCGCGACAAGACCAGCCTGGATATCACCTGGATCAAGGACAAAAGCCTGACCGATCTGGACAATCTGCCGGATCCGGATGTGCTGGCGGCCGAGATCATCGAGAATCTGGAGGCGGGACTGGAAAGCTTTAAAGAAGTAGCCAATGGTTTGAGTGCCTCGTGAGGGCCGGCTGTGAGCGTCCCAAAAGCAATAGTGAAACCGTTGACTAAGGTTTAGGCGGTGGTCGACGGCAAGATCAGCAGCTTTCTCAACCGTGCGGGATGCGCCGGCAAGCCATCTACCTGATCTTCCCCGCGCGCGATCTCATCCGCAGGCTGCACGAAGCGTGCATTTCATTAATACAGAAACGGGCTGCCGGGCTTTTCACAGCTCGACAGCCCGTTGTTCGGACTGCAGTAGGTCGACATTCACCGGCTCGCCACCCCGGAGAGGGCGACCTCTTTGTAGAGCGCGCCGAAAAAGGCTGCAGGATCATCCAGAGAAGTCACCTTGATCCGTTCGGCCAGCCGGTCATCCCGCAGGTAGGCCAGGGTGAGCTGGGCGTGCAGCCGGAGGCGCAGGTCGCCCGCATGTCTGGCGATCTTTTCAAGCGCCTTTTCGCAGGCTCTCAGATCGGCCGCGGGCTGCTGCGTCTTGAGACAGGCCACATGAAAGATGGCATCGTGCTTCAGGCCCACGATATCCGAAGCCAGCGCCTGAACATAGCCCTGCACGGCCTTATCCGTCCGCTCCATCTCTTGCGGCGAAGCCAGAAGACCTCCAGCCGCCAGAAATACCAGAACAGCGATCTCTTTTTTCATGATACACCTCCCGTGTAAGGGGTTTACTCAACCGGTTCAAACCACCTTTTAAGCGTCTCGATCAGCGAATTCTCCGCAGACCGGCGCCAGCGCAGCCAGGTTGTGCGCGTCATGATGCCGACAACACCGTCATAGATACCGCCGTCGATCCAGGCATCGTAGGTCCGCACGGCGATGAGATTGGGGCCGCCCCAGTGGATCCGCTCCGGAGGAATCGTATAGTAACGCTCCTGCAGCCACCAGTCGTTTTTGCGGATATCCTCCCCCGCGGCGGGGAAATGGCCGGTCCGGCCGATGCGCTCGCCGTTGAACCAGACCTCATCGACGTCATCGATCTTGCCGAGGGCGAGGATCAACCGCGTATCGCGGTTCTCCGCCGGAATGACCACCGAGCGGTGGTACCAGGCATAACCGTCGTAATCCGGATAGCCCTGAACTTCCCACTTGAGCGGAACGATCAGGCTGTCCCAGCCGCTCTGCGCCGTCTCGTTCAGCCGCCAGGCCGGATCGTCGCCGGTATGGAACTGCCAGTATCCGCTCAGATCCACCACCAGTTCCGGAAGGTCACGGCGCGAGTAGAGGCCCAGGTCGCCCGAAACGATGCCGCCGCTTTCGAAATCATCATAGACCTGCACCGCCACGACGTTCGCTGCATCAAACTGGAGGAATTCGGCCGGGACGTAGTAGAGTCGGTGCGTCGCATAGGCGGTCTCGTACTCCGGATAAAGCCGCCCGCTGCTGTTGACCAGATGGCCATTGACCCAGGTGCGGTCGACGTCATCGATAGAACCGAGGTCGAGGTAGAGCTTTTTCTCGCGCAGCGCGCGCGGCACATTGAAATGTTTGCGGTACCAGGCCATGCCGTCATAGCCCGGAAAACCCTGGTCCTCCCAGCACCCCGGGGCCTTGATCGTCTCCCAGCGCGAATCGTCAAAGGCCGCACCGGCATAGGCGGGATTGTCGCCGATCTCGAAGCGCCAGACGCCGTTGAGATCGACCTCTTTTTTTAGGTCGGCGGCTACGGCTGCGATGGCGAACAGCAGGCCACAGGTGCAGAGGATGATCACTTTCATTGAATCTCTCCTTCGTTCTTCTACCAGAATATACTCGAAAACAAGGTCATTGTTGTCACCGGCGGGTCAAAAGATGTCAAAAGTTGTCATATGGCGGCCGGGATGCGATGCAAGAAATCGTTTCTTTTACAGTAGGAGCATAATGGTGCGAGCCATGCTTTTCTGTTTCAGCAAAAGAGGAAAATGAGTATATTCAGGGGAGCGGTGCCGGCACGGAACATCCGGACCGGGCCTGCGCAGGCCGAGTAAACGCGACGGAATCACACAGGGAGGTGCATCATGAGCAAGTTATTGCGGACACTCGCGGCGGGATGGGGCGCAAAAAAAATGGGACGGGGTTGCTTCTCCACCGTCCTGATCTTTATCATCCTCTGGTGGCTGCTCAGCCACTTTGACATTTTCAAATAAAGAAAAACCTTCCGGAGCTGATGAAATGGCAAGATTGATCCCGCAGCCGTCCATCGTCCCGGCCGCCGGTGCCAGGTCCAAACGCATCGAGGAGTTCATCGGTCGCGTTAATACCGGGACGGCAGCGTTGAGCATCGCCCGGATGAAGAGCGCGAGCGGCTGGGAGGAACCGGCGCAGCAGCCGGAGTTCGACGAGTATACCCTCGTCCTCGCCGGCGAAGTGGTGGCCGAAACCCGGGAGGGTATTCTCAAAGCTGGACCAGGTCAGGCGATTTTCGCCCCGGCCGGCGAGTGGGTGCGCTACAGCACGCCGGGACCGGACGGGGCGGAGTACATCGCGGTGTGTCAACCGGCCTTCTCACCCGAGACCGTTCATCGCGTATCGGAGTAATCCGGCTCCTGGCGCTCTCGAATTATGGATGCAGGGCGGTATGTCCTGCCGGCCATGGGCCATCCGGGTGATCCGGCCCCTGGCGCCCAAGCCCCAATAGCGGTTCAAGGGATCCGGCTTATCCTTCAGGTGCCCAGTTTGGCCTTGACCAGGACGCGCTTGACGCCGGCTGCCGGCTTGGGGACGACATCGCCTGCGATTCCCTGGCCGTCCACCGTCAATTCGACCCGGTTGCCCTTGCCGATGCGGCTAATCTCGATCTCGTAACGCACCCCCTGAAACATACGACTTACCTTGAAGCCTTTCCAGCTCTCGGGCACCACGGGCGCCACCCTCAGCCCTTTATAGGTGGGCCGTATGCCGAGAATGTGCTGGGTGACCGCCACGTAATTCCACGCCGCAGTGCCGGTGAGCCAGGAGTTCTTGGCCTCACCGTGGGTGGGCGCATCCCTTCCCGCGATCATCTGGGCATAGACATAGGGTTCACAGCGATGCACATCGGCCAGCTTTTCGCGCGCCGAGGGATTGATGCGGAGATAGGTGGCGAAAGCCTGGTCTCCGCGGCCGATCACCGTCTCGGCGATCATGATCCAGGGATTGTTGTGACAAAAGATGCCGGCGTTCTCCTTGTAACCCGGCGGATAGGAGGAGATTTCCCCAAGCTCCAGGTAATACCTTGAATAGGCCGGCTGCTGCAGCATGATCCCGTGCTTCGTGCCCAGCAGCTGGTGGGTCGAGTCCAGCGCCTTCTGCGCAAGTCCCTCTTCGACGCCGATCCCGGCCATCACGCAGAATCCCTGCGGCTCGATGAAAATCTTGCCTTCCTTGCACGTCTTTGATCCCACCTTGCGCCCGAAATCGTCATAAGCGCGGACGAACCAGTTGCCATCCCAGCCGTGCTTCTTCACCACGGCCTCCATCAGAGCAGAAGCCTTGCGGTAGCTCTCCGCCTCCTTGCCCTTTCCGCGCTGCTCCGCCAGATCGGCCAGTTCATGCGCCGCCAGGACAAAGAGCCCGGCGATGAAGACCGATTCGGCCACCTTGCCTTCCTTGTTGGTTGTGGTCTGGAAGGATTGGCCCGGCGTGTCGGAGAAGCAATTAAGGTTGAGGCAGTCGTTCCAGTCGGCGCGGCCGATCAGGGGGAGGCCGTGCGGGCCGATGCGCTCGAGGGTGTAGGTGAGGCTGCGCTGCAAGTGTTCATAGAGCGGGGTCTCGCTGCCGGGCTCATTGTCGTAGGGGACTTTTTCGTCCAGGATGGTCCAGTCTCCGGTCTCCTTGACATAGGCGCAGGTACCGAGGATCAGCCAGAGGGGATCGTCGTTGAAATTGCCGCCGATGTCGTTGTTGCCGCGCTTGGTCAGGGGCTGATATTGATGGTAGGCCCCGCCGCTCGGCAGCTGAGTGGCTGCGAGATCGAGCACCCGCTCGCGGGCGCGTTCGGGCACCATATGGACGAAACCGAGGAGGTCCTGGTTCGAATCGCGAAAGCCGAGGCCGCGGCCGATGCCCGATTCGTAAAACGAGGCCGAACGTGACATATTGAACGTAGCCATGCACTGATAGGCATTCCAGATGTTGACCATGCGATTGGTGTGCTGGTTCGGCGTCTCAACCTGGCAGAGGCCGAGGATCCCGTCCCAGTAGGCATGCAGCGCATCGAAGGCCTTGGCCACTTCCTCAGGTTGGAGATATTTGGCGATGACCGGCTTGACCGTGCGCTTGTTGATGGTCTGGGAGCCAGGGGGGTCGAATTTCTTGCCGGCCGGGTTTTCGTGGTAACCGAGGAGGATGGTCACTGCCCGGGTTGCGCCCGGTTTGAGATTCAGTTTGATGTGATGAGAGCCGATGGGGGCCCAACCATGGGCGACCGAATTAAAGGAACGACCGCGCGCGACAGCGGCCGGGTTGTCCCAGCTGTGACAGCGGCCCAGAAACGCTTCGCGCTGGGTATCAAAGCCGGCTGGGCCGGGCGAACAGGCGAAATAGGCAAAATGATCACGGCGCTCACGGTATTCGGTCTTGTGATAGATGACCCCCTTTTCTATCTCGACCTGGCCGGTGCTGAAATTGCGCTGAAAATTAGTCGCGTCATCCTGGGCGTCCCAGAGGCAGAATTCAATCGCCGAGAAGAGCGAGAGAGCGGCCGGTGTATCGCGCTGGTTGGTCACCTGGACCTGCCAGATTTCGAGGTTCTCGCCCAAGGGAACGAAAAAGAGGGTCTCGGCTTTGATGCCCTTGAATGTCGAGCCGATGATGCTGTAGCCGAGGCCGTGGCGGCAGCTATAGTCCTCGACTTGATGGCGGGTGGGCTGCCAGGAGGGCGACCAGAAGGAGCCGTCCCTGTTGTCGCGCAGGTAGATCAGCCGGCCGCCAAAATCGAAGGGGACGTTATTGTAGCGGTAGCGGGTCAGCCGGCGCAGGCGGGCATCGCGATAGAAGGAATAGCCGCCCGCGGTGTTGGAGAGGATGCCGAAATAGGCCTCGCAGCCGAGATAATTAATCCAGGGCAGTGGGGTATCCGGCCGGGTGATGACATATTCGCGCTTTTCATCGTCAAAGTAACCGTATTTCATGTCAGCTCCAGGTATTAGGGACTCGTGCAAGTGCGCGGTTCAAGCCGGGGTTGCCGGGGGAACCCGGCATTCCGCACCGTCCGCAGCCGTTCAAGCCTATCCATTCCCCCGCACATGCTCGCCATGCCAGGTTCCTCTGTTTTACTTAAAATAGGCAGCACAGGCGGCAAAATCAACAGGTTTTGTTGGAATCCCGCGCATCGTTGCAGCTGGCTCCCGCCCTGACCCCGGCCTGGCAGCGGATGACGGCGGTGATTCATCAGGTCTCACCGGAGGGAAAAGATCTGGCAACCGGGGTTTACCTGGGCCGCATGGTCATGGGTCCCTTCTCGCAAACGATCAGGATTGCCTTGGTCCGCAAAGACCAGCCCTAAAAGCGACGGGGCAGGGGGTGTTGCCACCCTCTGCCCCGTTTCCTGCAAGACGCCGGCTGCAAAGCCTATCTCAACATCCGCACATCGTACAGATGCACACCGGGGAGTTTACCCTGCGTCTGATCGGGACAGCGCTCGAGAAAGGCGAACGCCCCGGCCGGCTTGTGACCCCAAAAGAGAAAAGTATCGATCCTGAACGCGCTCAAGGCCTCGCGTACCGCCGCTTCGTCCCGATACGGGACACAACTACCGAGATAGTGCCATTCCCGATAATAACAGAGCGCGAGGCTTTCGTTCCAGTTTTTATTGGAGGCGATTCGGGATGCCGCTGCGACCGGTGCATCAGCCAGGCTGGCGGCCAACTCCCACTGGGCCCGGCCGCGCTGACGATAGCTGAGCAGTTTCTCCCCCGGAAAATAGCAGAAGGAGAGTATCAGCAAGCTGATCACCACCCGGGCGGCCAGCGTGCTCTTTTCCTTCAGCAAAACGCCGATCACTTTCATGGCCATCAGCAACAGGAGCAGCTCCACAAACCATAGATAGCGTTCCTCCATCCAGACCAGCAGGTATCCCGAAAGGTAGATCAAAAAAGGGAAGAGCCACCTCCAGGCTTCAGACCAGGGCAGGGCCGCACCCGGCCTACTCAATCCGAAATAAAGAAAAATTAGTACGATCCCCCAGCCAAAGGGTGAAAACTGGTTGAGCAGGCGCAACAGATACGAGAAGAATCCCCGGACGATACGGAAATAGGCGGTCAGATCCGCCAACGATTGCCAGGGCTTCCAGCCCTGGATCGGCACGAAATGGGGGTCATCCCAAACGCTGGTCGCTCCGGCGTACGGCAGCTCCACCAGCCCGGTGCGATCGAGCGGCAGCTCTTTGTGATGCGGATCGATAAAGGCGAAAAGCCAGCCGCTGAAATGATGCCCCATATCGATGCGGCGGTATTTTTCGGACTGCAGGGTCATCCAGCTCAGGACGATGGACCCGAAGATCAGCATTGCTATCCCGTAATGCACCAGCAACCGGCGCGCCCCGGCGGGACGACGCTGCCACCACTCCAGCAGGTAAACCGTCACCAGGTGCACAGCGATGAAGGGGAGGGCGTAGTACTTCGCCAGATAGGCCAGTCCCGCCGCCAAACCCAGCCCCACGGCATGACGCCGGCGGCTGAAATAGGCGGCGCTGTAGAGCACGGTCAGATAAAAGAGCAGGCAGAGGGCAACCAGCAGATCGGGACTCAGCACCGAAATCGCCATCCAGAAGATCATCGGGATGAGAGCGAAATGCCAGAACCACCGCATCCAGCCGCTGATGCGGAAGCGGTCGAGCCAAACCTCGAGCAGCCCAAAGCCGGCCAGGCCGATGAGCAGGTTCACGATCTTGAAGGCCAACTGCGCATTGACCCCGAGGGCGAGGAAGGGCGCCAGCAACCAGGAGATCAGGGGATTCCAGTGATTGCTGACCGAGAGGATAAACTTCCCCTGCAGGATCAGCCGGGCGTTGTTGATATAGCTGATGCCATCGGGATTGATCTGAAAACGGTATTCCGGCAGCAGCAGCCACCCAAGGGCCAGATAGAGCCCCATCGCGCACCAGAGCGGCCAGCGCCTTGCCATCCGTTTGGACATCATCTTTCTCCCTGTATCTGTAAACATCATGGTTCGGGTTCCTCGAGGCCGGCACGGCAGAAGAAAACCTAGATGAATTTGATCTTCCGGGCGGCAAAAAGGCTCATCCGCAAGAGCAGCATCCCATGCCGGAAGCGGCTGATCTGTGTCGCACCATACTCGCGGTCACGATATCGAACGATCACCTCGACGATTTTGAGATTCAATTTGGCAGCCCCGAAGAGCAGGTCAAAATCGCCGAAGGGATCAAAATCGCCGAAATAGCTTCTTCCCCGTTTGATCCGCTGATAGTCATCGCGGAAAAGGACCTTGGTCCCGCACAAGGTATCCTTGAGCGGCTGACCAAGGAGATAGGAAAAAAAGAGGCTGAACAGCTTGTTCGCGATCAGATTGAGGAAGCGCATCGCCTCCTTCTCCATCGGATAGACCAGGCGGCAGCCGTTGATGAATTCACCACGATTGGCCGTCAAGGCGTGATAGAATTTGGGCAAATCTTCCGGCGGCGTCGTCAGGTCGGCATCCAGGATCATCAGGATCTCACCATTGGCTGCATCAAATGCCTCAAAGACCGCATTCCCTTTCCCCCTGCCGCTTTGCCGCATCACCTTGATGTCACGCTCCGGATACTTTTGCTGTACCGCTACCATCCTTTCGTAGGTGTCATCCGATGAATGGCCTTCGATGAAAAGGATCTCCTGCCCTGCGCCGAAACGCGGGATCCGCTTGATGGCGTTCTCGATATTGCCGCTTTCATTGCGCGCCGGAATGACGATCGTCACCGTGGCCTCCGCGTGCGGACGCGCAAGCGGACGCGCGACGAGCAGGTTGATCATGCAAAGGCGGTTGAGCAGCGGCAGGTTGGCGATCAGACGATTGCAGAGAAAAGCCAGAACCGGGATATTGCGCGGCAGCAGCAGTTTGCGCTCCTCGCGGACGATCTCGAGTTCTTCCAGCTGAAGCAGGTTGGCCATGTCCAGCGGCGAAAGCCAGTTCTGCAGGGGCTGCCGGAATTTAAGCCCGAGTTTTTCAGCAAGACGGAATACCGGCTCCCACAGATAACTGTAATACGAGATAACGATCCGGCTGCGCGGATGCACCACCTGGCGCAGATTTTTCAGGGCCGCCTGGATATCCCACAAGGTGCCCACCAGATCGGAAAGGATGATATAGTCGAATTTTTCGTGCAGCTCCAGGGTTTCCGCATCATCCACCCGGAAGGTGAGGCTTGGGAACTGCTCCTGTGCCTTGCTGATCATGCGGGGCGAAAAATCCACCCCGACACCATACCCGGGATGAACCGCGGCGAGCAGTTCGCCAGTGCCGCAGCCGATTTCGAGCACCCGGCTGTTGGCGGGAATGATGAAGGAAAAGTAGCGCGCCAGATAGCGGTGATAATAGCGGTTTTTCCTTTTCCACCGCTCGCGCTGAGCGGCATAGTCATCATAATACCGGATCAGCTCTTTTTTATCCATTCATATCCTTGGTTTGGTCAAAGCGGGCGCGCTTCTCGCGGTGCTCGGGGAGAATCATTTTAAAAATAGCCAAATATAGCATGCCAATCAAGAATTATCAGCTCCGGGCTAAGTCCGGCGACCTCCACCATCGATGCAGCCGGCCGGCTGCGGGAAATGCGGCTTGTCGCCGATTTTGCCGATTGGATTTCTCGCCTTTTTTCCCTATCTTTTCCATAAATGACCGCCCAGTCCAAAACCGGAAGCGCATGACCGATCTCACTGCAAATAGCCCTGATACGCGCAAACGCATCGCCGTGCTCGTTTCCGGCGGCGTCGATAGCGCCGTAGCGCTCTCTTTGCTGAAAAAGCAAGGCCACTCGGTAACGGCTTTTTATCTCAAGGTGTGGATGGAAGGGGATACATTCTTCGGCAACTGCCCCTGGCGCGAAGACGTGGCCTATGTGGAAAAAATCGCCGCCCAGCTCGGCGTCCCCTTTGAGGTCATGCCGATGCAGCAGGAGTACTGGGATCTGATCATCGACTATACTCTAAAAGAGGTGCGAGCGGGCCGGACCCCCAACCCGGACATGATGTGCAACAAGCTCTTCAAATTCGGCGCTTTTTATGAACGCGCCGGCTGCGAGTACGACCGGATGGCCTCGGGCCATTATGCTAAAACCGTCCTGGATGATGCGGGCGAAGTGCGGTTGCTGACCTCAAACGATCCGGTCAAGGACCAGACCTATTTTCTCAGCCAGATGCAGCGTGAGCAGCTCGCCCGTTGCCTCTTCCCCCTCGGCGATCTCGACAAGGCCGGCGTGCGGCGGCTGGCCCGGGAAATGCATCTGCCTAACGCAGAGCGGCCGGACAGTCAGGGAATCTGCTTTCTCGGCAAGATCAATTACCGCGAGTTCCTCAGCCGCCACGTCGGGCGCAAGCCGGGCCGGATCATCGAGCAATCGACCGGCCGGATCCTCGGCGACCACGAAGGCTATTGGTTTTACACCATCGGCCAGCGCAACGGACTGCGCCTCTCCGGCGGCCCCTGGTTTGTCATCGACAAAAACGGTCCGGAGAACATCGTCTATGTAGCCCACGGCTATGATCCCGAACCGATCTACCGCGACCGGATCGATGTACAGGCCTTCAACTGGATCTCGCCGCTGCGGAGCACCCTCCTGGAAGGCACCGCGCAAGTCGAACGCACTGCGGATGGAGAGCCGCTCTTCGCCTGTAAAATCCGTCACAGCCCGGAGTATTTCCGGGCCGCCGTCCGTTTCGAGGACGAAACCAGCCTGACCATCCGGCCTCAAGAACGCGTCGCCGGGGTCGCCCAAGGCCAGTTCGCCGTCCTCTACCTGGGCTTGGAATGCCTCGGCGGCGGTGTGATCGTCTAGCCCGTAGACCTTCCAGCCAAGGCAACAACCATGCCCCTATATGCCAGCCTCCTCAAACCCGAAATCCAGGAGTTCATCGCCAACCGCGAACTCTAGACCCTGCGCAGGCTGGGCACCGATCCGGCCGCCTCTTCCGCCCCCTTCGTCGCCACCCTGGTGGATGTGACCGGACTGGTGATCTATTTCTCGGTGGCTGCGCTCATCCTGGGCGGCATCCTCCTCTGACGGTGTGAGCCGGACCTCCAGGCGTCAGGGGATGCCTGGGATATCGGTATAACGGTGGGCTTTATAGTACTCCAGATCGTGCGCCGGAGGGATGAATCCGGCCGGAAAGGGCCGCTTCGCAAAGGTCTGGAAATAGAGCAGACAGCCGTCCCGCCAGATCCCGGCATCGCGCTCCTGCAGGACCAGTAAATCCTGAACCTTCCTAAACCGCTCCGCATCGATCACCCCCTGCAAGGTTTGCCACTCCCTGCGCATCCCGCCAACCGCATGGAGGCCGTCATCATAGTACCGACAAAGCTCCTCCCACAAGCTCCTTCCGGAGCGCATGCGGTACGTCCAGGGCACATGATGAAACCAGAGCAGAAGATTCTCCGGGCAGGTGGCGACGTTCTCGAAGCGATCACGCACCGGCGGGCTATACTGCGCCACCGCGTTGCTGCCTTTTGCGGTGCGGTCGAAACCGAGTCCGTTGCTGTCGGCGCGGTGGTAATAAACCGAGGTCCAGTCGGGACGGCCGCTGTCGACCCAGGGACCCGGGCCGTAATGGTGGCCATAGTACATGATGTGGTGCAGGCCCAGGGGCGTCATGTAGTGGACCGCCGTCTCGCGCGAAGCCAGCATCATTTTCACAATCCGATCGGCCGCACTCCGGTCCTGCGTGAAGGTCATGCGGACCCATTCTCCGGCGATGGTCCCGGCGTCCAGATCCGGATCCCAAGATAGACGGCCGAAGGCATACCAATTGGCCTGGCCGAAGGGATGGCCGGTCCAGCTACGGACATCGCCGATGTTGGCCACCCCCGCCATCGCGGTATGCGGCCGGGGATAGAGGCTGCCGTCGATGATGCGGGCAACCGTGCTCCCCGGGCCGGCGGCTTCAGTGTCCGACTGCAGGCACTCTTCGTAGAGCGGCGCCAGATAGACCAGATGAACCGAGGCGCCGAGATACTCCTGGGTGATCTGGAACTCGGGCAGGAGCGCTGTGCGCGGCATCGCCCCGAACAGGGGATGAAAAGGCTCGCGGGGCTGAAAATCAATGGGCCCGTTCTTGACCTGGATCAGGACGTTCGCACGGAACTGGCCGTCCAGCGGGACAAATTCGTTCCAGGCCTGTTTGGCCCGATCATCGGGAACGTGCTGATCATAGACAAAGGCCCGCCACATGACGATCCCGCCAAAAGGTGCAACCGCATCGGCGAGCAGGTTGGCCCCCTCGGCGTGGGAACGGCCGTAATTCTGCGGTCCCGGCTGCCCTTCCGAATTGGCCTTGACGAGAAACCCCCCGAAATCCGGGATCAGACTATAAATCTCTGCCGCCTTGGCCCGCCACCAGGCGATGACGGCAGGATCGAGCGGATCGGCGGTCGCCAGTCCGCCGATCTCGACCGGAGCGCTGAAGCGCGCGGTGAGAAAAACCCGGATCCCCCAGGGCCTGAAGACATCGGCCAGGGCCTGGACCTTGCGGAGATACTCCGGCGTCAGGACCCGGGCGTTGGCGTTGACGTTGGTGAGGACGGTCGCATTGATCCCGATGGAGGCGTTGGCGCGCGCATAATCGACATAGCGCGGATTCAGGCTGTCCGGGAGCGCATCCCACTCCCAGAGCGAACGTCCGGCATATCCCCGCTCGACCGTGCGGTCGAGATTATCCCAATGGTTGAGAATTCGGATCTGTACTTTCGGGGTGCTGCGGATGGCGAGACGGACGATCTTCTGACGGGTCTGCACCAGGCGGAGAAGATGAAACACGCCATAGAGGACACCACGGTCACTGTTGGCGGCAATGGCGATAATCTTTTTGCCCTGGCAGGGGGTGGTGCGGATGAGATAGCCCTCCGCGCCCAGTCCCGCCAGCGCGCTCTCCCATTTCAGGGAAGCGATGACCAGTGAGCCCGAGGGGGTTCCCGCCACCACCGTTCCATTGAGCAGGGCACCGCCCGCTTCCGGCATGGGGCACGCCAGAAGACCGCCGAGCCCAGCCGCCAGTTCGTCCGCCGCGGAACGCAACAGCGGTGAATCGCCCTCAACCCTCCAGCCGGTGATCGCCTTCCGGTAGCCGGTCAACGCCGCAGCATCGGTGATTGGATCATAGCGCAGCCAGAGGCGGTAGCCATCTTCGGCCCTCGCTGCGGCCGCCATCAACGCGAGCATCAGAATGGTCCGGATTCGTCTCATTGCGTTCCTCTTTCGTGTGGTGCAGTCCGGACCCGATCTTCCGCCAAAGGAAGGCGTGATGATCCGTCCGGCCCTTTACTCGGTCGCAATACCGAAATGCTTCTGGATCTGTTCGAGCGGCACCCCCTTGGTTTCAATGACCATAAACTTGACCCAGATGAGCTGCAGAACCATCATGCCGCAGAAAAAGAGGAAAATATAACCGGGCGCCAGCGCTGCAGCCATCCTCGGGAAAAAAGTGGTGAGCAGCGCCGCAAAAACCCAGTGGGTGAAGCTGCCGAAGGCCTGGCCCTCGGCGCGATGCCGGGTGGGGAAAATTTCCGAAATGAACACCCAGATCACCGCGCCCTGTCCCACGGCATGCGCGGCGATGAAGGCGAAGATGAAGAGCGGCACCATCGCGAAATGGCCGGTGAAAAAGGCCCAGGCCGTCAGCCCGAGCGAGGCAATATAGCCGAAGGAGCCGATGAACAGCAGCGTCCGCCGCCCGAGGCGATCGATGAGCCAGAGGCCGACGAAGGTGAAAAGAAGATTGGTCACGCCGATGCCGACCGATTGCAGCAACGCTGCCTTGGCGCCCAGGCCGGCCATTTCGAAAATGCGGGGGGCAAAATAGAGCACGGCATTGATGCCGGAGAGCTGATTGAAAAAGGCAATGAGAAAAGCGAGCAGGATCGGAATGCGCAGCCGCGTGGTCCAGAAACGCGCGGAGACGACCCGGTCGGCCGAGGCGGAGTGGATCTCATCCGCCAATCGTTCCAGCTGTGCCGGCGCAGCCTCCGATTCGATCAATTTGAGCACCTTCAAGCCCGCCGCACGGTCGCCGCGACGGCCGATCAGCCAACGCGGGCTTTCCGGCAGAGCAAAGCAGAGCAGCGTGTAGAGCAGCGACGGGAAGGCCGCCACGCCGAGCATCCAGCGCCAGGCGGCATCGCCGATGTCGCGCAGAAGATAATTCGAGGCGAAGGCGACCAGGATGCCGAAGACGATGTTGAACTGGAAGGCGCCGGCGAGCCGCCCGCGCCAGGCCGCCGGCGCGATCTCGGAAATGTAGAGCGGCGCGGCAACCGTAGAGACGCCAATCCCCAGTCCGCCGATGAAGCGGGCCGTGATGAAGAGACCGATCCCGCTGGCAAAGGCGCAGCCCAGAGCCGAAATGATGTAAAGCAGTCCGACGCAAAGCAGGGTGATCTTGCGCCCGAAGCGGTCGGTCGGCCAGCCGCCGAGCAGGGCTCCCAGCATCGTGCCGTAAAGCGCCGCCCCCATAGCGATGCCGTGCAGCCCGGGACTGAGATGCCAAAGGGCCTGGATGGTTTGCTCCGCGCCGGAGATGACGACGGTATCAAAGCCGAAGAGAAAACCCGCCAGAGCAGAGGTGAGGGACCAGAAGATGATGCGTGCTTTCATGGTACGGTATCCTTCGAGATTGGAATGCAATGTTCGTTGCCCAGAATGTACGAGATAATATTTTGTTTTACAATAAATAATCCTACCCCGGCCGATCGGCCTGGCCTTGAACCGTCCCGCCTCCTCCTATCGTAAGTTTGTATCATATGACCATAGGAATGCGTATATTATGATAACACAATTAG
>DAOLSP010000030.1 GCA_035419245.1 bacterium
ACGGATCGGACTGGGGCTTGATGTCCCACTTGGCGGTATCGAAGTAGATGCCGTACACCGCGACCTTGCCGGTGGCCCTGATGCTGTTGGCCAAGCTATTGGCGTCGGCCACCACGTCCTGGCGCATGCGCGCCTTCTCCACGACATGGAGGTTGTACTGGCCGTTGGATTTGCCCTCCACATGCGCCCAGACCTCGGCGTCGTCGCTGACGATCTTCAGGGTGACGTACTGACTGCCGCCGTCCTCGTACTCCACGATCTTCTTGCCGCCGATGGCCGCGGCCGCGTTGGTATAGTTGCGCACGATCTGCAAGGCGCTGGGCTGCTTGGCGCCATCGTTGATATCGTAGACGATCCAGACATAGCGCCCCTCCACCGCCTGGGTCTTGGTGGCCGTGACCGGCATTTCATAGCGGGCGAACTCCTTTTCCTCATAGCGGGAGATGTGGAAACCCGGCATGCGGTTAAAAAGGCTCGGGTCCTTGCTCCCGGCCGTGTCATTGGGGTCGCTGGCGGCAAAGAGCGTCCCGCTCACCATGAGCTGCATGCCTACCATGAATATACCGAAAACCAGTACTGACCTTTTCATTTGTTCTCCTCCTCTGTTGTCGTATATCCGGCCGGCATCTGATAGTTCGCCGTCGGCACGGCCAGGTTTTCTTGGTTATAGGGACACCCTATATCAAAGCCGTCAAGCATGAAAGGAGGAAATATCGTATCGTTCCCGTATGACTACGCGGTATTGACTTATGGCCACGGAAGTTGCTATTTTCATAGGCATACGCTTCCTGGATAGGCCACCGATGATAAAACGGAGTGAAGCCATGAAGATGTATTTCGACAAAGATAACGGCCTGATCGACGAGATCATCCGGCATTTGATGGAGACGGCCGGAGAGATCCGGCGGCCCCAGTACGTCCGCGAAATGATCATCGCCGCGCTCAAAGCCGGACAGGAAGACGACCGCAGCGCGGATCTCAAGCTCATGAACACCACGCTCAAGGAGATGCGCTTTACCTCCAAGGTCTTCGGCCCCTACCAGCACGTGCGCAAGGTCACGGTCTTCGGCTCGGCACGCACCCAGCCGGGCGATCCGCTCTACCAGATGGCCGTGCGCTTCGGGAAGATGCTCGCCGAGAACGGCTACATGGTCATCACCGGCGGGGGCGACGGTATCATGCGGGCCGCCAACGAAGGCGCCGGACCCGGACACTCCTTCGGCGTGAACATCCGCCTGCCCTTCGAGGAAAGGCCGAATGCCGTGATCGAGGGCAATCCGCGCTCCATCACGTACAAGTATTTCTTCAACCGCAAGGTGGCCTTCCTCAAGGAGGCCGACGCAGTGGCGCTCTTTCCGGGCGGGTTCGGCACGCTGGACGAGGCCATGGAGACGCTCACCTTGCTGCAAACCGGGAAACGCAACCCCATGCCCTTGGTGCTCGTGGAAGATCCTGCATGCTCCTATTGGTCCCATATCATCGCGCTCTTCGAGCAAGAGCTCCTGGGTCACGGCTATATCAGCCCCACCGACTTAGCGCTCTTCGAACGGGTCTGTTCCGTGGATGAAGCCGTGGCCAAGATCCAGCATTTCTACCACCGCTATCACAGCCTCCGGTTTGTACGGAGCCAACTCGTCATCCGGCTTACTGCAGAGCTGAACGCCGACGAGATCGCCGGGCTCACGGATCAATTCCAGGACATCCTCACGCCCGGTGGCGGCATCGCCCCATCCGGGGCGCTGGAGGCCGAACGGGATGATGCGGACCTCGTCCATCTGCCGCGCCTGGTGGTGGATTACAACCGCCGCGATTTCGGCCGGCTCAGGGCGCTCATCGATGCGATCAATGATCTGTAAGCCTATGCCGGGCGAAATACCATCGCTTCACACAGGGAAGCACCGAGCGATGATGGTTCCCTGGCAGGCAGAGATACTAGGGTTACCAGGGGGACGTTGGTGAATTATTTACTTTCCAGGCACTATGTTCATTTTCAGCAACGTCCCGTCCATAACCTGCGTGGCCGTCCGGCGTGCTCCCATAGCGCGGCGAGCCAAGGGCCATGCGGGTTTATCCGAGCCAGCTGAACCTATACTCCCCCAGCGGGTGGCTGCCGCGGATCTGGTCGACATGCCAGGCCCCGGTTTCTCTGGACGGCACCGTGAGATCGAAATGGCACATGGCGATGCCCATGTCCACGCGCTGCATATCCGCCTTGTTCGGCATGCGAATCAAAAAGGTAGAATTTCTCTTCATAAAGAAATGAAAGGTATGGCCTTGCTTGAGGATGCGCCAGGGCTGCTTATTGGCGGCCGAGGGAGCCAGGCGCACCATTTCCAGGGCCTCGGCATATTCCCCGGCTTCCGTTCGCGATAAGGGGCCACGGTCGGCAAAGAAGAGCTCTTCCCAGGGTTTGCGCTTGGCCGCCCCGACACTCCAGCGGGCAATACTGTCGAATGTGCGCATGTCGCCCTGATGTCCGACCGGCGAAATGGCGGCGATCATTTCATTGTCGCGGAGCGTAATGTGCCGGGCGAACCCGCTTTGACTGAACGTGCCGCCCAGCCAGCATGTCCCCAGGCCCAAATCCGTGGCCATCAGGACATTTTTCTGCATGAGATAACCGTAGTCTTCCAGCGCATACGGGCCGCGCTCCACGGCCCCGACCATAAACCCGGCCGGGTTGCGGATGAATCCATACGTGGAAAGGTTGTTGACGGCTTCACGGTCCTGGTCTGTGGCGGTAATGAGGGAAAAGCGCACCTGGGTGCCGAATGGCCCCGTGGTGTTGGCGGCCAGAAAGGCTTGCAAACGCTGCTCAAGGTCGGCGCCGAGCGGGGCTCCGTTGTAGGTCCGTATGGACCAGCGCTGTCTGATAAGGTCGGTTACGGGTTTGGAAAACATGTATTCCTCCTGGATGGGTGTTGGTATGCTTACTATTATATTTCGATAATTATCGAACTGTCAACTTGTAAATTGCAGCGCCTTGCGTTCCGCCCCGCTGAAACCCTATTCCGTGCCGCCGGAAAGCGAAAGCACGGCCGACACCGAGGCCAGGGTCTGCTGGTTGATCTTGGCTACCAGGAATTTGCCCTTGCGTTCGGTGACGATGAGATCGGCATTGGCCAGTTCCTTGAGATGGTGGGATATGGTCGGCGCGCCGATACTCATGCAGCCGATGATGTCCGAAATCAGGCACCCCTCTTGGCCGGCCTCGTATTGGATCTCGTGCTTTTTCTTGATCTCGAGATAGAGTTCCAGCCGGTTGGGGTGCGAAAGCGCTTTCATGATCTTAGCCAGATTTTTGATATCCATAGCCTGCCTGCCGTATTGGAGTACGCCTTTTGATTCGATGGCTGTCGAATTATGCTAGTACCCATATCGGGCGCGAAGGTCAAGCATCTTGTTCCTGCGGCCCCACGCAATGTTTTTAGAAGTGCTAAGCCCATTATTCCTTTCTGTCTCTAGCGCAGGAACAGCTGCCAGGTCAGGGGCGCGGCGGTATGGACGATCTTCTGCAAGGGCTTGCTCTGGTTCAAGATGCAATGCAATGATCCGTATTTGATGCTGAGCAGGCAGGCATTGCAGGAGATGCAGCGGGCATTGGAAGAGCCGCTGCCCTCCAGCCAGCGCCGCGGCAGGTCGGGTTCATTGACCAGCGGCCGGGCCAGCGCGATAAAGGCCGCCGCGCCGCCACTGACGATCTGCTCCAGCCGCTCGATATTGCGGTTGCCGCCCACCAGGATGACTGGGATGTTCAGATTCAGGTCCTCGACATATTTCAGAAAGTAGGACTGCTTCTCGGGCTTGACGATATTGGTGCGGGCCTCCGGTATGGGCACGGACACGAATCCGAGTTCGCGCTCGGGACGCACCAGGCAGTCCCACATGCCGCCGCTGACTTCGATGGCATCCACGCCCGTGGCCGCGATAAGGCTGGCCATTTCCGGGAAGCTCTCCCGGTTGGTCCCGCCCACTACATGGTCTTCGCAGTTGATCTTGATCAGGATGGGGAAATCGCCCACCAAGGCGCGGGCCTGGGCCACGATCTCGGCGATGATACGCACCCGGTTGGCGGCTGTTCCGCCGTACTCATCGTCGCGGCGGTTGGTGTAGGGCGAGAGAAAGCTGCTCAAGAGCCAGCCATGCCCGGCATGCAGCTGAACCCCGTCGAAGCCGGCCTGCTGCACCCGGACGATGGCCTGCGCAAAGGCCTCCACGATGGATCGTATCTCTTCCACGCTCAAGCGACGGGCCTGCTTGCGGGTGACCGGGCTGGCCACCACGGAGGGCGCGACCGCTTCCGCCCAGGTATTCTCATGTGTCACCTGCCGGCCGGCATGGTTGAGCTGGGCAATGACCTTGCAACCATCACCAGACTGGTGCACCGTAGCGGCGATCTGGCTGATTTCCGGGATGAAACGGTCATCATAGACACAGGCCTGTTTGGGCATGCCCTTGCCGGCCAGGGCCACGGCCATCTGCCCGGTGATGATCGTCCCTACCCCGCCCTGGGTCAGGGCCTGATACAGGTCGAGCATCTTCTGGGTGATGCGGCCGTCCTTGGTCATGGCCGCCTCATACGTGGCCGCTCGCACGAGACGGTTCTTGAGCTTCAGCCGACCGATTACACCTTCGGAAAAGACCGCGTATCTCTGCCGAGCCATTGCCGCCACCCCCGCATGGAGAATCTATGATCCAACCCGCAACACACAGCGCGCGATAAAGACATCACCCGTTTGCATACCCATCGTGCTAGAGAAATCAGGGCCTTGCAGCCCCGCACGGGCCGTGTCCTTTGGGGATAGCAGTCTTACTCAGGCCTGTCAACGGCGTTGCTCGGGCCGCGGCACGGACGCATCGCGCCGCCTCCGGGATTGATCGTGCGGCCCCATGGGGACAATGGAAAGTCAAAGGATCAACCTGACTCCGGTCAGAGTCCGATGCAGAAAGAAGAACATAGGGGACACTTTTTGACTCAGGCTATCCCTGGCCTTCGCCCTAAAGGGCACACGTAAAGTTTGTCCAATTCGGCTATCCTGCCGAATTGTGGAAAAAAGTGTCCCCCAGCCCCCCCACAAAAACTTTTCATGGTCAGAAGGCTATCTCGGTAAATTCCATCTCTAAAAGATCGATGAACAGCACCTTGCTCCGCAATGAAGCCGGCCTACCCAACACGATCTTGCCAGCCTCGGCTACTTGCAGACCGGCTATAACGGCCACGGCACAGGCGAGATTCCCGATTTCTTGCTCCACCCCCCTATCGTTGTGGCAGTGGGCATAGAGTTTCTCCAAGGTTCCGTCGCCCGGGTATTCGGTGAGGACCTGGCCATACCAGCCGCCGACACTGCCGTGGACCAGGGGGATGCCGTGTATCCGGCAGGCCTGCGCGAGTTCAAGCCGGCCGGAGATGTTGTCCAGGGCGTCAACCGCGACCTGGGTCCTTTCCAACAGCTTGACCCCATTGTCCCTTCCCAGGGCCGCCTTGACCGCCGTAACCCTGATGGCAGGGTTGATCTGACGTACCCGCTGGGCGGCGCATGCCGCCTTGGACCGTCCCAGGCTATGACGGGTGGCGTAGAGCTGCCGGTTGAGGTTGTCCTCGCTGAAGCTGTCCGGGTCGATTATCTTGATCGTGCCCACCCCGAGGCGCGCCAGTTCCTCCACGATATAACCGCCCAGTCCGCCGCATCCGATTACGGCGACCGCCGCATCGTGGAGCCGGAGCTGGTCCGCAGTGGAAAGCGCGGCCATGTTGCGGGCATAGCGCCGGGGCATGATGCCGAGTTCCAGCGCCGCCCGGTGGGCCTCGCGCAGGCTCACGGCATGCCGCCCGGCCACGGCGCGCAGATCTTCCTCGGCGATCAGGCCGCCCCTGGACAACCCGGATATGGTTTTACCTATGGCATTCATCCGCCGCCCACGGGCGGGAAAAGGGCGCAGGTCTCGGCCTCGGCAAGCCTATGATCCAATTCCTTGTGCCGGCCGTTGATCATGATCAGCGACACCTCTTTTTCCGGGATGTCCAAGGACGCGATGAGCTCCGCGACCGTGGTCCCGGCCTCGAAGACCAGGTCCTGTATCTTGAACCGTCCAGCCTGCAGCGAGGCGAAGAGTTTAACCGTTACCTTGATCGGCGGCATAATCCCTGCTCATGCTTAGGAAGTGCGCACCCCAGGTGTCCATGCATGCGGCTATCGCGATAAACGTACATATCATTTCGTTGAGGAAAAAGGGGGGGAACCCCCCCCTTCCCGTTTACCAGTTCATCACCTTATCAAGATCCTCGTCCTTGACCTCGAAGACCACATTGTGCGGGGCCAGCCTTTCATGCTTGAAATAACGCGGCAGCCTGTCATGCTGGGCAGTGAAACCGGCCTTGGCGTTGAACTCCCTTTCCATGGAAAGGATCCGTTTGCCCAGCGCGGTCACATCATCCGCGGTAAGCGCCGTGCCGTAAAAGGCATTCAGCAGGTCGATCAGGGCCTGGAAGGTTTCCGGCTGATCGAGGATGGCAAAGGCGATAAAGAGGCACATGCCGGTGGCGTCGATGGCCGCAGTTGCGATCTGAAGATTGCGCGAGAGCTCGATCTGCCCTTGTGTACCGAGCGGATCGACGAACCCGCCCACCTTGAGGATGTTGGTGGCGATCGCGTATCCCGCCGTATGGTCGGCCCCCATCGGGCTCGTGGCGTAGGTGACCCCGATGCCCTGCACGGCGCGGGGATCATAGGCCGGCATGGCCTGACCCTTGACGACCGGTACCCGCTCAACGCCCAAGGCCTTGCCGGCCACCTCGGCGCCACTGCCCAGGATCCGGCCCAGCGGTGTTCCCGCGCCGACCTCTTTGACCAGCCTCACGGCGCCGGCCGCGTCTCCGAACGGGATGATCCCGGCCTCCATGGCCACGCCGATGGTCGCACCCATCTCAATGGTGTCGAGCCCGAAGTTATCATCGAGAAAATCGAGTTCGGCGATGACATCCGGGTCGCTGATGCCGCAGTTGCCGCCATGGGACCAGACGGTTTCGTACTCCGGCTGCTTCGATATGAACTTGCCGTTTTTATCGACATAGGTACCCGAGCACTGGATCACGCAACCGGTATGGCACCCCTGCGTGGCAATGCCCCCCCTCTGGATCTCGATCTCGGCGAAGGTCTCACCGCTGATCTTGGCCGCGTCTTCGAAGACGCCGGTCTTGAAGTTTCTGGTCGGGTATCCCCCCGCCTCGCACAGGATGTTGGTCAAGACATTGGTGCCGTACGCGGGCAGGGACTGCCCGGTAACGGGATGGGCCTTGAGCCCGGCCGCGAAGACCTTGTTGGCTTGCTTGAATTTTTCCGGGTCCTTGGGCTGACGGGTGCTTAAGTCCTTCATATCGATGACGATGGCCTTCACACCCTTGGCGCCCATGACCGCGCCCACGCCGCCGCGCCCGGCATGCCGGCTGGGACGAGTCTCCATGTCCGTGATGGCGATGGAGGCCGCGGCGAGCTTCATTTCCCCGGCCGGTCCAATAGAAATGCAGGCGATCTTCTCGCCGTAGGCGGCCTTCATCTTTTCGACGAGATCATAGTTCGGCAGCCCCTTCAAACTGTTATCCGGTTTGATGGTGATGCCGGCTTTGCTGACATGGATAACATAGCTCTCATCCGTGGACGGCTTGCCCTCCAGGATGAGCGCGGCATAACCGAGGCGCGAAAGCGCAATGGCCGCTTGCCCGCCCGAGTTGGCCTCCTTGATGCCGCCCGTCAGGGGGCTCTTGCATCCGATGGAGAGCCGGCCGGAGATCACTGCGATCGACCCGGAGAGCATCCCCGGCGCGATCACGAGTTTGTTCTCGGCACCGAGCGGGTGGCACAGCGGCGGCACCTCCCGCGAGATCACCGATGAAGTCATGGCCCTTCCGCCCAGACCGGCGTAATCGCCCAGCGGGTGTTCGGTTATCTTCGGCCCGCCGACGGCCCCCATATCAATTCTGATTAGCTTGTCCATATATAACCTCCAGTTCTTTTCTAGGTGACGTGGTTAATGCTTGGGTCAAAGCGGTGCGCCCCTGTTTATCTCCCTGGCCCCCTGCCCGGCCGCATCGCTAGACGCTTCCCGCATGACCTGGGCCGGGAAAAGGGCGAAGAGGGCCTGACCGCTGAAATAAAGGATCCAGTTGTAGGCGTAGAGATGAAATGCGGGCACGGGCGGATCGCCGGTAAGCCAGGTGGCGAAGAGGATCAGGTCGGAATACGGCAGCAGTATGGCGCCGATCAAGACCCCCAGGCTGAGCAGGCCTTGCCCGGAATAAAAGAAATTCCAGAGCGCCAAGGTCGGCAGTATGACATAGATGGTGGCATTGAACACAAACGACCCGTAGCAGAGCAGCGCCTGCGGCGCGACGTTCTGCTGGACCGACATAACCCAGCACCCGACGTTCAGGGCCAGTATCGGCAGGGCAATCAGGTAGCGCAGGCGATCGAACCGGGTCCCCGGCGTGCGGATACTACGGCAATGATGCCATAAGGTATAGCTGTAGATGACATACCCTATGCCGAATAACAACATCGCCCAGGTCAATTTCAGGGACACCGGCTCCACCCGGCTGAGGGCGGAATTGACATAATCGCCGATGCCGGTGGACAAGGCGCCCAGGCCCAGCCATAAGGCATAGCGGCGGGCTGCACTCCCTTGCTCACCCCGAAAGAACAAGAAAAGCTGCGAACCGACCACCGCGGCCATCAACACCAGATGAATTCCATGATAGAGATCGTCAGGAACGTGGTGAATACCGGCCATAAGCGTCACTTCGAGCGTAATGGAAACGGCCAGCAAGATGATCAGATTCCGGATATGAGTCTCAGCCCGCATGGTTCACTCCTCCCCTTTCGTATATCAAGCCCCCCGAACATTACCTCAGGGGCGATGCAATTGGAAAATGCTCGCCAGCGTCCCGCCTTTTTTGACGAATTCCCGTAGACCCTGCAGGTCCAGCATCAGGAACCCGGCGTGCAGATAGCAGGCAAAGAGCCACAAGGGGACATTGAAGATATCCGTATAACGGTAAGCGAAGTAGCCCAGCTGGGAGGTCGCCCCTTCCCAGAAGCAGCCGAATAACCCCATGAGCAGACCAGCCTGGATGGCCGTGGCGCGGTGTGCGCGCACGAAGGGGATGCGGATGACCCAGAGCGCCAGCACGACCCCGCAGTAGATCAGCGGATGCGTGTTGCCAAAAAGCCCTGAGCCGAAGTAGGCCAGGGTGCAGATGATTACGTTGACGGTCATGCCGGGCAGATTCGGGACAGCCGGCCAGGACTTGGCAAAGGGTAACGTGATCAGGAAAAAGCCGGTGGTGGCGCAGGCAAAAATGGGGAAGGTCCATACCGACTGGCCCTTGAAAATGACATCCAGCGGGCCCCAGTAATAGACCAGGATGTCGTTATTGATATGGAAGAACTTGTCACACAGGGTAAACCAGGCCGCGGCCGCAAGGATACCGGCGATTGTAAGGATATTATACGATTTCATGTAGCCTCCATTATCAAGGAAATATATTTCGTGGGTGAGATTCCCCTTGCTCGCGTGCCGCCATATCAGCCGATCTCTTTGAGCCCCGCGCGGATGCTGCGTTCCAGACCAATCTTGACCACCGTGGCGATGAGCGGCAACTTGCCCTCGAATTCGATCGTGTAGTGCAGGCGGCTGCCATCCGGTAGGGCCGAGAACCGCATGACCCCCTGGTGGTTCTTGAGCGGGCTGCCCTTGGTGATGCGGTATTCGATGCATTCGTTCACCCGATAGGCCGTGACCGTTTCTTCAAAAGGCGGCGCCATGAGAACGCGCAGGCTACGCACGGAACCGACGCCATTGCGCTCGGTATCGCCGCCACGCACACGGGTGATGCGAGCCGGCTTGAAGATGTTCGCCATATTTTCATGCTCGGCCAGATAGGCAAAGAGCCTTTCCACCGGCAAGTGGAAGTCCTGTATGATCTCGATACGACTCTTCATATCAACCTCCTGTGATTTTATCCTCGGGCTCAGCCATGGGTATCCCCTCAGAGGTTGTTCATGACGCTCAGGCGGGCGCTGAAATCATAGTGCTCCAGGTCCTTTTGCGCGAGCCTCTTGGCCGGGCATTTGTGCAGGCAGCGGCCGCAGAAGTCTCCGCAGATCAGGCCGAAGCAGTTCTCCAGCATGGCCTTTTCGTAGTAGTGCATCTCGGGGTCGGATTTGGCGGCGTAGAAGTTGATGAGTGAGCCCGGACCCTCCGGGATGGCCACGGTACTGCGGCCGCCCGCGCCCTTGACCATGCCGTGGATGGCGTAGGTGCAGCGGATATTATCGTGCTCAGCGTACTCGAACATGCGCCCGCCGATCTCCACGGTCTGCTTGGCCTCGGCGGCGATAGCCTGGGTGGGGCAGGTCTTGACGCACAGCGGGCCGCAGGCCTCCTTGCGGCACAGGCGCGGGCCCTCATACAGGGGCGTGGGTTCGAGCGCGGCCGAGGTCAGGATGGAATTGAAGCGCTGCATGGCGCCGAATTCAGGGCTCAGGGCCAGGCCGTTCCAGCCGAACTCGGCGATACCGGCCGCCACGGCGGCATGGCGGTGCGAGAACTCGGCCCGCATCTTGCCCTCGACCAGGGTTTCATCCATGTACTTGGTCATGCTGGTCAGCCAGGTGGGCAGGAAACACAGGCTCTTATAACCTTTATATTCGAGGAGCTTGGCCACGCGGTTGACGATGCGCGAGCTCTCCAGGTTGGTAAGCCCATAGCCGTAGAAGAGGTAGGGCGTGTTGGTCTTGGAACGCTCGTCAAAGTTGCCCCACACATCGGCCGCGCCCTGGTGGATGTGCAGGCCGATCGAGATGACCGAGCGGCATTCCGGCATGAAGTCGGTGGGTTTATGGCCTTCCGGGGCGTTAGCAAAGCGCTCCACCGGCGCGATGCCCACCAGATCGGCCCCCAGGTTCAGGAGCGTATCCACCAGTTTGCGCGTCAGTTCATCCATAGCAACCTCCTCAGATGATCATTCATAGCCGCTGGATTACACGGCATTGCAGGTGCGCGCGATCACCTCGTCCTGCAGGTCGGACGATAGATCGTTGAAATAGGCCGCATAGCCCGAGACCCGCACTAGGAGATAGGGGTACTGATCCGGGTGGGCCTTGGCTTTTTTGAGCAGGGCGGCGTCCATGACATTGAGCTGGGCCTGCATGCCGCCACGCTGGAAATAGACGCCCAGGAGCGTATCCAGCACGATAGACCCTTTGGCGCCCTTGAGGGCCTGGGCGTCGAGCTTCAGATTGAAATTGATGCCATTGGCGATCGGTGTGTAATCGATCTTGTTCATGGAGTTGATCAAGGCCGTGGGGCCTTTTTTATCCATGCCGTTCTGCGGGGCCATGCCCGAGGGGAACGGCGCGCCGGCCGGGCGTCCGCAGGGCAAGGCCCCGGTCAGACCCCCGAAATACATATGCGCGGTATTGGAATAGATACCCGGCAGATAGGGACCGCCACGTGTGTTCAGGCCCGAGGCCTTGAGGATGCGCGTATACTCGCGCACGACGAACGCGGTCCAGGCATCCGCCTGGGCGTCGTCGTTGCCGAACTTGGGTGCTGAGCGCATGCGTGCCACCCAGTACGGATCGGGTCTGCGCGAAGCAAGGAGCTGCCGCAGTTTGGCAAGCGTGAGCACGCCCTCCTGGAAGACCAGGTGCTCGATGGCGGCCAGGCCATCGCCGGCCGTGGTAACCCCCACGGCCTGCAGACCCGAGGAGTTGTAGCAGGCGCCTCCCTGCGTGGAGCAGCGGCCCTTTTCCAGGCAGCCCTCTATGAAGGCGCTCGTGAGCGGGGTGGGGTGAAAGCGCGCGTGCGCGCGCTCGATGCACTGAAGGTCGCGGATCATCCGGTCCGCCAGGTATTCCATCTGGGTGACGAAGGCCGCCTTCACGGCCTCCATCGTGGTCAGCTCTTCCACCGGCGCGGTTCTGGCACCGATGCGCCGGAGCCCACCAAAACGCCTGCCCTGGTTCAAGGCCAGTTCCATGGCCAGCGGGACATTGAGCATGGCCGCGTCCGTGGACCCCAGCGTCTTACCCGGCGCGGTGGGCTCCACGCAGCCGATGGCCACGTAATCGCGCGCGTCGGCCAGGTCATAGCCCACCGCGGTCATGGCGGGCACGATCACCTCGTCGTTAAAGAGCGCGGGTGAATTGCTGCCGCGGGAGAGAACCTCATAGATGCGCTGCTTGAACTCCGGGGGAGACCCGGCATGCAACCGGGCATGGAAATTGGGCTGGCGCATGCGCAGTTCGTCGGCGATGTCGATCAGCATGTAGCTCAGGTCATTGGTGGCGTCACCTCCGTCAGGGTGCTGGCCGCCGATGGTGACGACCTGCCAGCTGGGCATGCCGTCGAAGACCCGGTTCAGAGTATCCGAAAAGACCGGGATAGTCTCGCAGAGCTTGATGCTAAAGGCGGCCAGCAATTCCCGCGCCTCATCGGGCGTGATGCGCCCGTGGTCCAGGTCGCGCCGGTAGTAGGGATAGAGGAGCTGATCGAGGCGGCCCAGGCAGAGGGTCTCGCCAATGCTCTCCTGGAACATGGCGATATGCAGGAAGAAGATACTCTGCAGGGCCTCATGGAAGGTCGTGGCACCCTGGCGCGGGACCCGGCGGCAGACGCGGGCGACCACCTCAAGCTCGGCGCGGCGCTGGGGATCGCGCTCCTGATCGGCCAGGGCCTGGGCCTGCTGGGCGTATCGCTCGCCGAAAAGGGCCAGGGCCTCCAGGCTGGTCAATGTGGCCAGGTAGAAGGCATCTTTGGCCGGGTCCTGGTTCTGCTGACGCAATCCTTCCACCTCGGCCTTGATGGCATCCGTGCCACGCGCGATGAGCTTGGCATGGTCCGGAACCAGGTGCGCCAGGCCGCCCACCTCATTGATGAAGTACTCGCGCGCCACCAATTGCTCCAGGGAATAGCGGATACGGCGTAGCGGATTGGGAAAGGCCTTGGCGATGATGAAGCGGTTCACCCAGAAGGGCATGATCAGGGCGAGCTTGAGCTGCTCGCTACGGGAGATGCGTAAAGGGTTCGCCGCGCGCTTAGGGAATTTCAAGAGGTCCAGCATGACCACCAGCCCATGCGATTCGGGGTAGATGATCCCGCCCACCCGCTGCGAGGTATAATTTCCGACGATCAGTTCGTCCGGGTGGATGACCACGCTCTTGTTCAAAAGCACATGGCGCAGGGCCTCGGCCATCTGTACGGGCATGGGCTTGCGGCGGTTCTTGCGGCGCCTGAAATACTGCGTCCACAGCAGGGCGCGCTCCGTGCAGATGCCCCGGCTATACGTTTGCACCGCATCCTTTAGCCGCGCGATCCGATTCGTGCCTATTGCCGAACCTGGCGATGGTGGCATCGATATCCTCCTTTCGGGAGCCTGCCTGGCCGCGATTCCAATGCGATGCCCGGCATGACGCAATCCCGTCCCGTACATGACACCATATTGGTATTACCTATACAGGTGTTATTCTTCTTTGTCAACCTGTTTTGCGGTTATTATAGGCTATTAAGCGTAATTGGTATTACCATTGCCGCCCATGACAGGGCGGGGATCAAGG
>DAOLSP010000031.1:0-3861 GCA_035419245.1 bacterium
CCAAGCACGAACAGCTCCTGGCTGTAATCCAGAACGATTTGAGCTATATCAAACGGAAATTGGACCTTAACGGGAATGGCAAATGAGCGAACAAGAACGATTCGCGCGGGCGCTGCAAAAGCTCCTGCGCTATGCTTATGAGCAGGACATTGATGTCCTGATGTATCAGCTCTACCGAACCACAGAGCAGCAAAAGGCTCTCTATGATGCCAAGAAAAGCAAGGCTGATGGAACGCTCAAGAAAAGCATGCATCAGCTTGGACGCGCTGCCGACATCGCCATAGTTCGCGCCGGGAATGTCATCTGGGAAAACTGCGAAGAGTACCACAAGCTCGCGGGATTCTGGAAAAGCATCGGCGGCAAGTGGGGCGGCGATTTCAGCACGACGCAATACAGTGACATTTATCATTTTGAGATATGAGGGTCGGTATGGAAGAGTTTAAACCGATCGGACAGATCGACGCCCCGCGTCCGCATGACGTCTCGAGCGCGCCACTAAAGCCCGACCTTATCCCGCGCCCTGAACCGCCGGGCACAAAGATCCCCGGGCCGCCATTCTATGGACGCGCATGGTTCGCCTACGTTATGGGCGCTATTATTACCGCCGGCGGGGGATTGTGGGCTTGGGATGCGACGCATTATATCGGCGTCGGGATCATTGCGCTATGTGGGAGCTATATGACATGGGCCGGGATCGAGCGCGTGCGCTACGCCGGCAAAGGAACTTGGATTGATGCGATTTTAGAGGCGATCAGGGCCGCCTTGGAAGCCCTGGAGAAGTGGATTAAAAAACACAAGAGGTGAGATATGCCTACTGAATTGCCCGGCGGCCTGCTTTCCCTGTTGGGATTTCTGGCCCCAATCATCATCCAGCTTGTAATCCGTTACGTCCCTGGAAAACTGCCGCGCTACCTCATCGCTCTGGTTCTCTCGGGCGTGACCGGCGTTGCAGCTATGGCGATGGGTGGGTATGGCTGGCAGATCGATGTGACGTTCCTGATGTACTGGTATACCTTCAGCCAGATCGCGTTTCACTTGGTCTGGCAGCCGCTGTTTAACACAACCGGCGCGTTGAAGCGCGTCGCGGAATAGCCGCCGCTCATCTCGCGGCCTCTGAAGCCGTCCCGTGCGCAAGTGCGGGCGGCTTTTTTGTTTTTTCCCGCCGAATAATTCCAGACTATTTTTTACCGCGTTAATATTATTAAACACTTACACGCTTAAAATATTTTGATTTTATACCGATTTCTCTTGACATTAATATACGCATTGTGTATATTAATACAGGTTGAAGGACAACCGAACAAACTAAGGAGAAAGCCATGAACAACTATCAGATGTTCGCCCAGGACAAGGCCCAGCGCACAGAGCTCTATATCAAGATGAGCCCTGAGTGCGGAGCCGCCAGCCAGAAGGTGTTTAACACCCTGACCGACGCTGAAAAGTCTGAGATGCAGACTATTATGCGTCACGGTTGCGAGATGCAGGATGGCACGTACTGCGTGCAAGACTGCGAGCTAACTCGCCGGATGTTTGCAGGATACTATACCAAGTAAGGAGGATGAGATGAGCAGGATCAGAGTAATCGCGACCGGAAACCAGGCACCCTACGGGATAGACGAGGTTATTGCCGACTATCCCAACACGCCCGCGGGACTTAAGAAGGCCATGCGCCGGGCTGCATACTGGTATAATCCTGCCGTCATTGTTATGCCTGACGGAAGCCGCGTTGAAATAGACTGGACTGTGGTGCGCCAGCAAGATAGGGGGTATGCCGATGAACGATAAGCGCATCAAGACCGCACAGATACACCTTGCGCTGCGCCCGGAATTGATGGCGCTTGTGCGCAAGGCCGCCGCAGCCGATGGCCGGACGGTAACCAACTGGATTGAGAGAGCGCTCTCTGAAGCACTCAAAGCCCGCGAGTAGCGGGCTTTTTTTATTCCCACCATCTTCCCACGGAAATATTCATCCTGCTCATTCTGCGCAATAAAAACGGCCCCAATTGCCGTTTAGAATCTTGTATATCGCTGTCTTGTTCAATCCTGCCGCGTTTGCGATCTCCTCCGGCGACACCACCGCCTCATCCATGATCACTTGAATCGCGGCACGCATGTATTCCGCATTCAGCTTCATGGCGCAAAATACTCCGATATTCACCCTCAGTCAAGGCGAAAAAAGTTTACTAAATTTGAAAAAAGCTCTTGACAGTAACTTAAAAATTTGTTATAATAATACAGTCAACCGAAGTAAACCAAAAGCAACTTTTGGAGGTATAGATGGCGAATTTGTCAAAAATGGTTGTTGATGAGATCGAAAAGCGAGGACTCAAAAAGGGCTTTGTTGCTCGTCGTCTCGGTATCACCGAGCCCCGCTTTTCTGATCTCATTAATGGCCGACGCCGCCTCCAGGTTGAGGAGGCGTTGATTCTGGCCGACATGCTCGACATGGAAGTTGATGAGGTGATCGAGCGGGAGGCTGTCGCGTGAAGTCCCTTGCTGAATTGAAAAACTGAGGAGGTAACAGTGGGAGCTTTGAAGCAGTACTGGCTTTACTGGCGCATCGAGCGCAAGGGTGCATCTCCGGCGTGGTGCCAGGCCGGAAAACAGAGGGCGGTTGCCCAGATCCGCTCTGCGCTTGTGGAGATGGCTCGGCTGGTGATGGCTATTGCCGCTGCTGTGAGTGTCAGCCTACTGATTTATGTGCTAACAGGAGGCAAGTGATGCCGTGGAAACAGTTCGGCAGGTTGGAGCCTGAAGAGTTCTGGTGGGACCCGCGCGAGGACGGATGCCCGGAGTGTGGTGGATCGCTAGAGGACTGCGATGATCACTTTGTTTGCACCAGCTGTGGAGTGTTCGATCTGGAGGGCATACCGGTCGAGACTCAGGATCTGGATCCGGTGGAGTTCGAATAAAAAAGCCCTCACCGGGCAGCAACCGATGAAGGCCTTAAACAGCAGTAGCAGATAATCAAAGATAAGGAATTTCGGGCATGAAAGCAACAAAAAACTACGTGATGAAGTCAGATCTCAGCCACGAGGATTGGCTCAAAGGGCGGAAGCGCTACATCGGCGCCTCTGAGACCGCCGCCGTTCTGGGACTGGACCGCTACAAAACCCCCTATGATCTGTGGAAGTGGAAAACAGCCCCTGGCATCGAAGAGCTTGAGGAGGGCAGCATTGGAGCCCAGCGCGCATCGGCTGGCCTGCGGGCAGAGCAGATGATTGCCGACTGGATCGGTGAAAAGTACGGGCTGGTAATCCGCCGGGATAACAAGATCCGCATCCACCCGCGTCTGCCGTTCTGGAGCGCCAACCTCGACCGCGTGGTTGTCAACAATCCTTCCGGCCCCGGAACTCTGGAGCTCAAGACCACATCCCGTGAAAGCCTCAAGTCCTGGAACATCAACGCCGATGAACCCAACGCCATTTTTATGCACCACTGGGTGCAGGTTCAGGCGCAGATGGCGATCTCCGGGTTTCAGTGGGGCGCAATTGGTGTCATGCCGGCCGATTCTTTTCTCGGCTTCGGCGAGCCCGACCTGATCGAGATCGAGCGCGACAATGAGTTCATCGAAATGATGGAGCGCGAGATCGAAGAGTTCTGGACCAAGTATGTGATGACCAACACCCCGCCGCCGGCTAAAACCTTGGGCGATTTGCAGGCCATCTATCCTATCGCCGGCCCACCGCCTATCGAGGTGACCGAAGATGTCTACCTGCAGGTCCGCACCTTGAAAGAGCTGAAAGAAAAAATCAAGCGCCTTGAAGCTGAGGCCAAAGAGATCGACTTTCAGGTGCGGGTCATGATGGGCAACTCTGACAGCGCCACCTACCAGGGCCAGGAAATCCTCACCTACAAGAA
>DAOLSP010000031.1:3961-10711 GCA_035419245.1 bacterium
GTGATGAATGCCGCCATGCTTGGGCTGGACATCACCCCGCAGTTCGGGCAGGCCTACTTTGTCCCGCGCAACAACTCCAAGATCAACGCCAAGGAATGCACCTTCATGGTGGGCTACAGGGGATGGGTGCAGCTGTTCCGCCGCTCCGGCGAGATCTCCACGATCTACGCTGAGGTGGTCCGTGAAGGCGACGAGTTCACGGTCGAATACGGCCTGGAGAATAACCTGGTCCACAAACCGAACCTCACCAAGCGCGGCAAACTGATCGCCGTCTACGCGGTGGTCAAGTACAAGGACGGTGGTTATAATTTCTCCGTTCTGACTGAGGCCGACGTTCTGGCCCGCAAGCGCAGAAGCCAAGCCGTGCAGAATGGCAAGTCTTCTCCATGGGATACCGACCCCGAAGCCATGTGGAAAAAGTCGGCCATCCGGTCCTTGATCCCCTACGTCCCCGCCTCTGTCGAAATGCTCAAGGCCGCTGTCACCGATGGCGCGGTGATCAATTCCGACATGTTCAGCCAGGAGACCAAAGACCTGGACCTGGACAAGATCGAGAACGCCGAGGAGACTGAGGCCGAGGATGTGACCGGCCAGGATAAGGAAGATCCGAAGCCTCAGCCCCAGCAGGAAAAGAAGGAACGGCCCCAGGATGCCAAGGATGAATTCCTGTCGATGGCCAGGCCGCTTATGACCACGATCATCAAAGCCCGCGGATCCGATTATTTCGCCCGGGTGCTGGCAACCGTCGGGTATAATGATCTTGAGTCCGTGCCGCTTAATATGCAAAGCAGAATGATCGATGCCCTGCAGTACGAGGTTGATCATATCAACAAATAACCGTCGTCCCACTCCAGAAGCCAGGGCGGCCGGCCTGTCTCCTCGATCGATGCTGGCCGCCCTGGTAGATAATAAAAACGGAGCGCTTATATGAATGCAAAACCTGACGATCACGTTGAATGCCCAGATTGTGGAGGAGACGGCAAAGAGACTTGCAATAACCCTGATCATAATTCCGGGCGGCTTGGATGTCCCGTATGTGGATACGATCCACTACACAAGGTTATAGGCGGCATAAATGATGCGTTCTCGGCCAAGGTGCGTGAGGGGCATTATTGGGGATGGCGGTAGTATCACCCGCCGCGCTGGCGCTCGCGGGCGTTCAATTCGTCCGGCGGCGGCAAAATGATGAATAACGATAAAGGCGTTGACATGCTGATAAACGACCACTTCCAGAACTTCAAGCAATACAATATCCCAAAGGCGCAGTTGGTAATTGCGGACATCCCGTTCAACATCGGCAAGAACGCATACGGCTCTAATCCGGCGTGGTACATCGACGGCGACAACAAAAACGGCGAAAGCCATCTCGCTGGGAAAAACTTCTTTGACACCGACAACGATTTCCGCCCGGCTGAGTTTATGGAATTCTGCAATCGCATGATGCGCAAAGAGCCAAAGGAACGAGGCGAGGCACCATGCATGGTGATATTCTGCGAGTTCGAGCAGCAATTTCAGATTATCGAGTTGGCTAAAAAGTATGGCATTAATGGCTACATCAACCTTGTATTTCGCAAGAATTTCAGCGCCCAGGTACTCAAGGCCAATATGCGCATCGTTGGCAACGCTGAATATGGCCTCGTGCTCTACCGCGACAAGCTGCCAAAGTTCCGCAATGACGGCAAGATGATATTTAACGTCATGGACTACGAGAGAGACGCCGAAGGGCCGCTATATGAGAAAATTCACCCGACGCAGAAGCCGGTTCGGCTCATGGAGCGGCTCATAAGCATATTTACGGATCCCGGCGACGTGGTGATTGACCCGGTTGCTGGAAGTGGTTCAACGCTAATCGCCGCTGAGAATCTTGGCCGCAAAGCATATGGGTTTGAAATAAAGAAGGATTTTTACCGCAAAGCTGTCAAGTGGATTGACAAAAATAGGCTTGTACGCAGCGAAATTAAAGAGTACGGATTCGCTAAGACGCTCATCAATGAACTGCAGCCGAGTTTGTTTGGGTAATCCCACCCACCGCGCTAGCGATCGCGGGCGTTCGATTCGTCCGGCGGCGGCAAAGTAATTACAATAGGACTTGACAATGGCACATAAAATGCTTATACTTAATCGTCCAAACCTATTCGCATTGTCATATCTGCGCCTTATCTCGAGGCCAGTAGTTTTAGGTCCGATGTCCCGCGAGGGCTCGGGAATCCATGCGAATGGGTTTGGGCACCTAAATACTGCTGGCCTTTTTTATTGTGGTGAGGTGCTGTGATGCCTGTTGAAAATGGAGTTGGTCAATCAGCGTACACAGAGACGAAACAAGAGCATCTGCGGACAATTCTGCGGACGCACATCAACATCGTTAAGAGTATCCTTAAAAAACGAAGTTATAGTCTGCCGTGCTATTATTACTACGACATCAATGCCGGTCCTGGGATCTACAACAATGGCGAAATTGGAAGTCCGCTCGTATTCGTCCAGGAGGCCGAGCGCGCCCGCATTAATTACCAGGCGGTGTTCATTGAAATCAAAGATGACAGTTACAACCGCCTGTTATCCCTCTTTGGCGACAATCCGCACGTTAAAATCTATCATGGCGATAATCAAGAGATCCTGCCACTTTTAATCCCCAATACTAAAGACCGCCAGTGGCGTTATGGCATGATCTACACAGACCCGAATGGCATTTTTAACGACAAAGCCATTGCCGACTTTGTAAATCGTGAGTGCTTTTCGGCAACTGATGTTTTAATTAACTGTCCAGCATCAGCCATAAAGCGATCGATTAACTGCTGCAAATGCAAAGACGATCGCAGGCTTGAGGATCGACTGCGCCAGATCAATAAGAAATACTGGATAGTCAAAGATCCACAGAACAGCCGCTGGCAATGGACGCACATCATGCTCACCAACTGGCCGAATCATCCCGAATTTTCACAGATCAACATGTACCGCCATAATAGTCAAGCTGGAAAGGCAATCTTTGCCAAGCTGAATAATACCAATAAAGAGCTGGCATCGTTGACAAATTATGGCCTCTTCGAGCAAGGATGGGCGACCTATAACGACTATCTGAAAAGCGATGAATTTTCCCAAGTGCGCAAAGCTGTTTTCGCGCGGTCAAAAGGTATGTGTGATATTTGCAAAAACAACCAAGCGACAGAACCGCATCATATTGCCTACTCGCATTGGTATGCCGGCGAAGTGGATGCGCTCGAAAATTTGGTGGCAGTCTGCCATCAGTGCCATTGTCGCATTCACGGTAAGGAGAAATAACCATGATCAAAATGGCACTGAATTTACTAAAGCCACACCCGCTTAATGCCAAAATATATGGCGATTCTGCTGATGCGGATTTGGTTGAAAGCATCGAGGCCAACGGCATCCTCTCGCCGATCCTGGTGACCTCAGAGAAAGCAGAGATCGGTCCGAACGTGATCATCTCCGGACATCGCCGTTACTACGCCGCAAAACGGCTCGGCGTGGACGCTGTACCGGTTTTTATCTCTGATATTTATGACGCGATCGACATTGAGGAAGCGGTTATTGTTGCTAATAAACAGCGACAGAAAAATGGAGAACAGATTGGCCGCGAAATACAAAAACTTATGGACATAGTGAGTAAAAGAGCAAGACAGCGTAGTTTAGCTAATCTTAATAATAATAATATACCTGTCGAGGTGGGGAATTTACCACCTCGAGGATCATCAGGTAAATCTCGAGATGTTGTTGGTAGAATGCTTGGTATAGGTGGAACCACTGCAATTCGCGCAGCAAAAGCCGTTACTGTCATTGACGATCTTCTTGCAGGCGGCGAAGTGGAACAAGCCGAAGAGATCCGTACAGCTCTCAACAAAAGCGTCAATTCCGGCTATAGTCTCGCTAAGGAGCATATCGATCGGGAAGAGCGCGCCGCATCAGAGTCTACCAATAAGAGCACATTCAACGCCACCAATGATAACATTGAATGGGCGAAGTGGTCCTGGAATCCAGTCACCGGCTGTAAATTCGGCTGCCCGTACTGCTATGCCCGCGACATCGCCATGCGTTACACCGGACATTTTGACCCAACATTTCACGAGAACCGCCTCAACGCGCCGCACAATACCAATATCCCGGAATCACGCCGTTATGAGGCGGGAATCAAGAATGTATTTGTATGCTCGATGGCTGATTTATTTGGTGACTGGGTTTCAGAGGAATGGATAAATAAGGTCCTCGATAGCATTCGTAAAGCACCGCAGTGGAATTTTATTTTGCTGACCAAAAATCCGAAACGTTATCTTCAATTTAAATTTCCAGATAACTGTTGGATTGGCGCTACCGCCGACACGCAGAATCGGGCTGACGATGCACTTGAAGTATTCGATGAAATGTCAAAGATGGGGACAAAACCTGAGGTAACATTTTTATCTTGCGAGCCATTATCAGAATCTATCAGTCTTCCAGAGTTTGGATGTTATATCGACTGGCTGATTATTGGTGGCCGTAGCAGATCATCAAAACTACCAGAAGCACAGCCAGAATGGGAATGGGTTGAATCTTTACTTATGCAAGCAAGACAGAATGGAATTAAGCTGTACTTCAAGCCAAACCTGACGGTACAGCCAAAAGAATATCCAGAGTAACACACCACCACACACCAACTTCTACTTACCATTCCGGCGCAGCATAGACAGGCAGCAATGGCCGGGCGGATGAAGGGTACACATTATGGCACGCAACAGGATTATCAAGCCAGAGTTTTGGGCAGACGCGAAGGTAGGGCGGCTATCGTTTGGCGCACGGCTGCTATATATCGCCATGTGGAACTTTGCCGATGACTACGGCACGATCAGCGCCAGCCCGCGCCGCCTACTTGGCGACGCCTTTGAAAATGACGAGAGCGTGACGCTAGAAAACGTGCAGGGCTGGCTGACAGAAATTGAGACCCAGGGGCAGATCCGCAAGTATACCGCCAACGAAAAAGACTGGTACGAGATCGTACATTTCAAAGACCACCAGCGTATCAGCCACAAATCCACCAGAGTTAATCCGAAACCACCCGTGCAACTCTCCGGCGACTCTCCGGCGACTCTCCGGCAAGACACCGGCCCTAATGTTAATGTTAATGATAATGGTAATGGCAATGGTAATGGCTGCAATGAACAGCAGCAGGACGCGCCGCCCGCCTCAAAGCCGGAGAAGCCGCTCGCACTTCACGATCAAGCCTACATTCTCATGTTCGCGCAAATCGCCGCGCTATTCGGCGAAGCTGACCTCAGTCCGTCGCATAATCGCATTGATGTCCTAAAAAAAGCCGTCAAGAACGTATCTATAGGCGGCTTTGACCGGATCCTGGAGGCGGCCAACAATTTGGCCCGCTCGCCCGCGCCGGATTGCATGAAGCGGTATGACTGGCTGCTGCACCGCTTCGACTACGCCGAACACATTACCGAGTTCCTGACCGCCAAGAACAATACCCGCCCGCGTCCGCGCAAATATACGCCGGTGCCGGATGACTGGAGACCAGATGCAGACGCAACCACTACCGCACAATGACTACGCCGAAATGATCGCCATCGGCTGCTTGCTCGAGGGCTACCAGCCCGAGCACATCCTTGCCGAGCTGGTGCCGGATGATTTTTATGGCGCCGCCAACCGGATCATCTTCGCCGCTGCGCGCGACGTGGCCGCCGTTGATGCCCCGGTGGGGCTGTTCACCGTCATCGACCGGCTGCGCACCGACGGCAACCTCGAGAAGGTCGGCGGGGAAGCGTACCTCTTGCGCTGCGCCGGCCAGGTGGTGAGCACTACGCAAGCCGAAGGCGCGGTCTGGGGTGTGCGGGACGCGGCGCTGTTGCGCAAGGGGTACATGGCGGCCACCAATGCGGCGCGGGAACTGGCAACGCCGGGGAAGAACGCCACCGAACTCATCGGCGGGTTGCAGTCCGAGCTGTTGAAAATTACCGCGCGCGACCGCGAGCAGACCGCCGTCACCGCCAAAGAGGTAATGACCGCCACCGTGGCCGATATTGACGCCTCGCGCGGGCGCGGAGAGATCTCGGGCGTGGCGACCGGCTTCCGGTTATTGGACTACTGGACCGGCGGGCTGCAAAAGGGAGAGCTCATCATCCTCGCCGCTCGCCCGTCGATGGGCAAAACGTCGCTGATGATGGATGTGGTCCGCCATGCGACGCTGAACGGCACACACGCCTATGTGTTTTCGCTAGAAATGGCCGCGCGGCAGTTGGGGCTGCGGCTGGTATGCAGTGAAGCGATGATCGATAGCCACCGGGTGCGCACTGGCCGGATAGACGACGGCGAGCGGGCGCGGCTAGCGCAAGCGGCAGCGAAATTGTCCGCATGCAAGCTGCACGTCAACGACTCGGCCAATGACCTGGCCGAGATCGTCGCTGCGGTCAAGCGCGAGCGCGAATATACGCCGCTTGGCCTGATCTGCGTCGATTACCTCGGGCTGATCTACAACCGCCATCTGCGCGCCGAGAACCGCAACATCGAGATCGGCATGATGACGCGGCAACTCAAGGCGCTGGCTAAAGAGATTGACGTGCCGGTTCTATGCCTCTCGCAACTTTCCCGCGTCAATGAGGCGGCAAAAGACAAGCGGCCGACGCTGAACGCGCTGCGCGAATCAGGCAATATCGAACAAGATGCCGACACGGTTCTGTTCATCCATTCCGATGATTATTACGACCGCGAGGCCGAGGCCGGGGCGCAGCGCACCGAATGGCGGTCGGATCTGATCAT
>DAOLSP010000032.1 GCA_035419245.1 bacterium
GTGCTGTTCCATTACCGGCTCAATGAAATACCGATAGTGCCCCTAAGGACGTATCCGTAGGTAACGCGTTTTTGTTGCAATCAATAGATTAAAAGCTTATCCGTAAATAAAATGTGCTTCTTTCCGCATTTATGATATCGGTACTCTCGGTTAACATTCTATGTGATCGGGAGGGAGCATGGCCAAGCTACAGTCTTGGGAAGTCTCGGATGCGTTCTGGTCCAAGGTGGAGCCTCTGATCCCCGGGCCGGAACGGGAGCCCTACAAGCGTTATCGCCGTAAACCCGGCGGCGGCAGAAAGCCCATGCCGCCCCGACAGGTCTTTGAGGCCATCGTGTATGTGCTGCGCACCGGCTGCCAGTGGAAGGCCCTGCCCAAGGAGCGATTCGGCAGCCCCAGTGCCATCCACACCCACTTCATGCGATGGATGAAGGCCGGCTTCTTTGTTGCTCTGTGGCGGGCGGGGCTGGCCGAATACAACGAGATGGAAGGCATCGCCTGGCGCTGGCAGAGCATAGACGGGGCCATGGTCAAGGCCCCTCTGGCTCATGATGCCGTCGGGTTGGGCCCGACGGATCGGGGAAAAAACGGAGGCAAGCGCCATGTGCTGGTGGACGGCCGTGGAGTCCCGCTGTCGATCGTCGTAACCGGGGCCCATCGACATGATGTCAGCCAGCTGGAACGGGTCCTCGATGCGATTGTCATCGACCGTCCCAAAGGCAGACAGCATTTATGTACAGACAAGGGCTACACCGGGAAACCGGCACAACAGTCTATCAAAGAACGAAAGTACATCCCGCACGTCAAACAGCGCGGGGAGGAAATACAGGAGAAGAAAACCCATCCGCACCGCAAAGCGCGTCGGTGGGTGGTCGAGGTTTCCCACTCCTGGATCAATCGCTTCCGGAAACTCCTCGTGAGATACGAGAAGTTCGTCGTGAGCTACGAAGCACTATTACATATGGCCGCAGCCATCGTCGCCTTCAGAAAAGCAGGCATTATTTACGGATAAGTTCTAAATCAGCGCCTCATTTTAGCTTCAAGGAGAGGTGGTCTGGGCCTTCTCAGTGTTGCCCGGGCCTCCTCCGAAACGTTTCGGCCCCCGGCAACTCTGCGCTTCTTTTCCAGTTGCCTGAAAGACAAATGACCGCCGACTCACCTGTCTTACTGAAGACGGCCATTTCGCCCCTTGTAATAACCTCTGCCATGGATTCATTCTCCTCTGCCGGTATCCTGCCTGTTTGTTGTCCCGCTGTCATTCCCTCACCTGACCCGAGAACCTTGCGAATTCTGTTTTATGCCATTGTTCCGATGGTTTTACGAAAGCGCGCCAGGGAAAAGGAAAACAAGGCGCTCCCGATCAGGATGAGGGAAATGAACTGTGGCCAGACGACCGCAAGTCCCGCGCCGCGGTACAGGATGGCCTGGGCGAGAATGACGAAATGGGTGTTCGGCGCCGCCAGCATGATGAACTGGACGAACTCCGGCATGCTTTCTCGCGGTGTCGCGCTTCCCGAAAGCACCTGCAACGGCAGCAAGACAAGCATCATCAGCAGCCCGAATTGCGGCATCGAGCGGGCAATCGTGCCGAGAAAGATCCCGAGCGAGGTGGTGGCAAACAGGTGCAGCGCGGTACCGACGGCAAACAGCGGCAGGGAGCCTTCGATCGGTACTGCGAGCAACCCCCGGACAATAACGAGCAACGAAAAGAGAGAGACGCCAAGCACGAGCGCCGCCATCGCCCATATCTTGCTCACCATGATTTCGAAAGGCGTTACCGGCATGACGAGCAGATGCTCCACCGTGCCGTGCTCGCGCTCGCGGATCAGCGCCGCGCCCGTCAGGATGATGGATAGCATGGTCACGCTGTTGATAATCTGCATCACAGCGCCGAACCAGGTCTGGTTCAGCTCTGGGTTGAAGCGCGCCCTCAGAACGAGGTCCACGGCCGGTCTGTCCTTTGCTCTGTAGCCCTGCAGGAACGTGTTCACTTCCCCGTTTATGATGGACTGGATATATCCGCTGCCCGTAAACGCCTGGCTCATCCGCGTGGCATCGACGTTAAGCTGTACCACGGCGTTGCGGCCAGCCAGCAAATCGCGCTGGAATCCGAGGGGAATATCAAGGGCAAAGGTGTCGAGGCCGGCGTCCATCCGCGCATCCGCGTCGGCCTGATTGATCAGCTTCGGCGGCAGGAAATAGGGAGGATAAAAGGCATCGACAATGCGCGCGGAGAGCGGCGATCGATCCTCGTCGATAATGGCGATCGGCGCCTTGTTCAGGGTCTCCGGCCTGGCCGTTGCGGATGTATAGACGGAAATGGTAAAGGAATAAATAACGAGCGCGACCATGACCACGTCCCGCATCAGGCTGCGGAGTTCTTTTACGCCGAGGTGCAGTACGTTGGATACGTGCATATCACTTCTCCTGTTTTTTGAGCAGCGCGGCGCTCAGGGCTATCAGAACGGGCACGGCAATCAGCAGCGGCAGAAATGAGGTATGGAGATCAGAGAAATTCAGGGCCTTGGAGAAGGTCCCGCGCGCAATGGTCAGGAAATGGGTGGTCGGATAAATCTCCCCGATGACCCGGCCCACTCCCTCCAAAGAGGAAACCGGATCGATAAACCCGGAGAACTGCATGGCGGGCACAAGGGTCAGGATTGCGGTGCCGAACAGGGCGGCAATCTGGCTGCGCGTGAAGGTTGAAATGACCAGGCCCATTGCGGTCGTCGCGATCACGTACAGCAGGGCCGCCGCGGCAAGCGTGAGAAAACCGCCTTTGAGCGGCACGCGGAAAACGAATACGGCCAGTACGGACAGCAGCACGAAATTGATCATTGCCAGGACAATATAGGAAATCTGCTTTCCCAGCAGAAACTCCAGCCGGGTCGTCGGCGTAACATACAGGTTGACGATAGATCCCAGTTCCTTTTCCCGCACGACGGACAATGCGGTCAGTATGGACGGGATCATCATCAGCAGAATCGGGATGACCGCCGGCACCATGGCCACAAGGCTCTTGACATCAGGATTGTAGCGAAATCGCGTTTCTATGACGACCTGTCCGGTGACGGCAGAGCCGAAAACCTGTCTTGCCTGGGCCGCCAGCCAGTGCGCATGCATTCCCTGCACATAACCGCGCACCGTTTCGGCCCGCGACGGCATGGCCCCGTCGATCCAGGCGCCGATGGCAACCGGCGTGCCGCGCCGCAGGTCTCGGGCGAAACCGGGTGGAATCTCGATGGCGAGGCTGATTTCACCCGCGCGCATGCGCCGGTCCAGGTCCTCGTAGTCCCGGATCGGCGGACATTCAATGAAGTAACGCGAACCCGAGAGGTCGAGCACATAGTCGCGGCTGGTGGTGGTCTGATCGCGGTCGAGCACGGCGAAAGAGAGGTCCTCCACATCCATGTTGATGCCGTAGCCCATCACGAACATCAGGATCACGCTGCCCAGCATGGCAAGGGTCAGGCGGATCGGATCACGGAGCAGTTCCAGGGCCTCCCGCTTGGCGTAGCTGAGCAGGCGGCGAAAGCTGAAAGAAGCAGTCCCGACGTCCAGTCTCCTGCTTTCTTCTGCGGCGTGCGGGGGCGTGACCGGAGTGAACGGCTGCGGGGTCTCGGGCGCCGCTTCCTGAACGGCTTCTTCCAGATAGCCGATGAAGGCTTCTTCCAGCGAGTTCACCCCGCGGGCGGCGACCAGAGCCGCCGGTGAATCGCTGACCAGTACCCGTCCTGCATGCATGAGCGATATCCGGTCGCAACGTTCGGCCTCGTTCATGAAGTGGGTGGAGATGAAAATGGTGACCTTGTCCTGACGCGCGAGGTCGATTATGATCTGCCAGAAAGCATCGCGCGCGACCGGGTCAACCCCCGAGGTTGGTTCATCCAGGATCAGCATCTCCGGACCGTGAATCACGGCCACCGCCAGTGACAATCGCTGACGCTTGCCAAGGGGAAGGGCGTCAGGCAGGCTGTCCATAACCTCGCTCAGGCCGAAACGCTCCGCCATTTCCTGCACGCGCGGCTCGATCCGGTCCTCCGGTATGCTGAACAGGCGCGCATGCAGCACGAGGTTCTGGCGGACCGTCAACTCAGTGTAAAGTGAAAAGGTCTGCGTCATATAGCCGACCCGCCGGCGGGTACCCAAATCATGCGGGTCCACAGGGTGACCAAAGAGCCATGCCTGTCCCTCGCTGGCCGGCAACAGGCCTGTGAGCATCTTCATGGTGGTGGTCTTGCCGCACCCGTTCGACCCGAGGAAGCCGAATATTTCGCCGCGCGCGATCCGGAAACTCACATGATCCACAGCGGTGAAATCACCGAAACGCATCGTAAGGTCATGCGCCTCAATGGCAACCTCCTCGGCGTCGGCCATCTCACGAGGGGGTATGACGACGGGTCTGTAGCCTTTGCGCTGCGATTCCGGAAGCAGGGCGATAAACGCTTCCTCCAGCGTCCCGGCGCCGGTCACGTCCAGCAGCTCCGCAGGGGCCCCGGTTGCCAGCACGCGCCCGTTGTTCATGGCCACTAGCCAGTCGAATTGCGCGGCCTCTTCCATGTAAGCGGTGGCGATCAGGACACTCATGCCGGGCTGGCTGGCGCGAACGCGTCCGATCAGCTCCCAGAACTGCCGGCGGGAGAGTGGATCAACGCCAGTGGTCGGCTCATCGAGGATCAGTAGATCCGGATCATGGATCAGCGCGCAGCACAGGCCCAGTTTCTGCTTCATGCCGCCGGAGAGCTTGCCGGCGGGGCGGTCGACAAAGGAAATCAGGCCCGTCGCGTCGAGCAATTCCCGGATCCGGCGCTCGCGCTCCCGGCGGCTGTGGCCGAAGAGGCGGCCGAAGAAATCCACATTCTCGAATACCGATAGGGTCGGGTAAAGGTTTTTGCCGAGTCCCTGAGGCATGTATGCCACACGCGGGCAAACCGCGCGGCGGTGCCGGGCATCAGCCATATCGCCGCCCAAGACCTCCAATCGACCCGTCTGGATCGCCCTGGCACCCGCCGCAAGCGACAACAGACTGGACTTGCCCACCCCATCCGGGCCGATGAAGCCGACCATGAGGCCGGTCCGGATATTCAGGCTCACAGCGTCAAGCGCCCGGGTCTTGCCCTTGTCATAGAGCAGGGATATTTCATGCAGTCGGGCCACATGACCAGGCAGGGCCGCGGTCAATTCGCTTGAAGGGTTGCGTTCCACTCATTGCACCTTCGTCTGCAGGTTGGCAGGCCATGGGACATTGCGATCGAGCTTGATGTAGGCAACGCCGGGAAGCCCTGTTTTTACCTGGGTGATATGTTTTCTGAGCAGGTCCGGGGGGATTTGCGCCCTGATGCGAAACATCAGTTTTTGACGCTCGGCGGCGGTCTCCACGGTTTTAGGGGTGAACTGGGCTACATCGGAAATGAACGAAACATTGGCCGGAATGACATAGTTCGGGGCCGCATCCAGTATCAGCCTTACCTCGGTGCCCATGGCGATCTGTCCCACTGCAGCCGTGGGTAGGAAAAAGGTCATATAGACATCGCTCAGGTCAACCAGGCTCAGCACCCTGCCGCCTGCTCCGAGCACTTCCCCGGGCTGGGCGACACGGTATTGTACCCGCCCCTCGCGGGGAGACTTGAGAGAGCTGTCCTCTATATCCGCCTGGATGCGTTCGACCGTAGCCCTGGCGGCGTCAACGGCCGAGCGAGAACCGCTTATCTCGGAGAGCCCCGTTGCGACTGCCGCTTCAGCGGCGGCGAGTTGAGCCCTGGCCGCGCTGACCGTTGCTTCGGCGCTCTGAACCCGGGCCTGGTCGTCATCTGCTTCCTGCTGAGAGGTTGCGCCCTCGGAAGCGAGGGTCGATGAGCGCAGTGCGCGTTTGCGGGCAACCTCCAGCTCGGCCTCGCGCTGCCAGACCAGCGCCCTTGCCGCTGTTTTTTCGCTTTCCCGCTGAACCAGCCGGCTGCGCGCCGTCTCCACTGCGCTCTCGGCCTGCTTGAGTTGCGCCTGGGCCTGGCGAAGCTGGGCCTCCAATACCTCGGTGTCCAGAACCGCCACCACCTGCCCGGCCCTGACCAGTTCGCCCTCCCGAACCAGGATATCCTTTACCCGGCCGGGCGTTTTGGCCGCGATATCGATCTCGACCGCTTCAATGCGGCCATTGCCGCTGACAAGGCCCTGGTCACCTTCGTCCCTGCCGAATTGCTGCCAGGCGACGATTCCCAGAACGATGAGAATCAGCGCCGCTGCCAGCATCCTTAACCATTTCTTCTGTCTTGTGGTCATGGCTCTCCATTTGTATTGTTAATCAGTCCATAATAGTATAGACATTTTCAAGCGGATGTGGTATAACACCGACCATGAAAGAGATGGATGGTCGAAAGCTGACGCATGATGTCCTGACGGAGCTCCGCAAGCGCGCGGTGGCAATGGTTCAAAGCGGCGAGAGCCCGGAAGTGGTTGTGAAAACCATGGGTTTCGCCCGTGCCTGCATTTACAACTGGCTGGCCCTGTACAGGGCAGGCGGCTGGGATGCCCTGGATGCCAAGAAGCGCGGCGGCCGCCCGCGCAAGCTGAAAGGCAATATGATCCAATGGGTCTATCAAACCGTCGTTGGCAAAGACCCGCGACAGTATCAGTTTCCCTTTGCCTTGTGGACCCGCCATGCCATTGGCTCTTTGATCTACAAGCGATACGGGATCCGCTTGAGTGCCAATTCGGTGGGCCGCCTTCTGGCCCAGTTGGGCATTACGGCCCAGAAGCCGTTGTGGAAGGCCTATCAGCAAGACCCGGAGCGCGTGCGCAAGTGGGTTCAAGAGGATTATCCCGCGATTGAAAAAGAAGCCAAGCAGATGAAAGCGGAGATCTGGTTTGCCGACGAATCGGGCCTTCGCAGCGATTACCATGCGGGGACGACCTGGGGGGTCAAAGGGCAAACGCCCGTGGTGCGAAGCACGGGGGCGCGATACCGCCTCAACATGATCAGTGCCGTGAATCGGCGTGGCCGGATGCGGTTCATGATTGAGAAGAAGGGGGTGAATGCCGATGTCATCTGCCGCTTTTTGGATCGCCTGATGGTGGGAAGCAAGACCCCCGTGTTTCTGATCTGGGATGGGCATCCGGTGCACAAGTCCAAGAAGGTAACGGAAAAGGTGAAGAGCTACGACGGCAAGCTGCGTTTGTATTTGCTCCCCGGGTATAGTCCGGAGCTGAATCCGGGCGAAGGGGTTTGGCGGGAAGTCAAATCGCACCGGCTCGGCCGTGCCGGCATCTTCTCCTTTGCCGACATGATGTCTATGGCGCTGGGGGCACTGCGCTCCTTGCTCAAGCGTCCGGATATCATCCGTGGATTTTTTCATACGCCATCCACTCTATATGCGTCTTAGCGTCCTTTCTATTATGGACTGACTAATGTGGCTGTCGCACGAACTGCGGAATTCCCCCTCCGAGTGCCGAGTAAAGATTGACGCTGCTGGACAGCAGCGCACGTCGTACCTGCACCAGCGCCTGTTCCGCCACAAACCGGTCGCGCTCGGCATCGAGCACCTCCAGGTATGGCGCCGCGCCGTTCTGATAGCGCAAAGCGGCCAGACGCGCACGTTCCGTCTGGGCGGTCAGGGTCGCCCGCTGGGCAGATAACTGCTCGAGCAGCCAGCGGCGCTCAGCCAGCGCGTCGGCAACCTCGCGGAACGCCCCCTGAATGGTCCTCTCGTAATCGGCGACCGCGATATTGCGGCGCGCTTCAGCCAAGTCAAGATTCGCCCGGAGGCGGCCCGCTTCGAAGATGGGCATGATCAAGTTGGGCTGGAAACTCCAGATGCCACTCCCCGATCCGAACAGGCCGCTCAGCTCAGCGCTGGCCGTGCCGAGGATACCTGTCAGTGAGATATTCGGGAAAAAAGCCGCACGCGCGGCGCCGATATCGGCATTGGCCGCCTTTAAACGATGCTCGGCGGCGAGAATGTCGGGACGGTTGATCAGCAAATCCGAAGGCAGGCCCACGGAAATTTCTCTCGCAAAGCCGAGCTCTATTTGAGAAAGCATCCGGGTCTCGGAAGTGAGGTCCGGTACGCCGACCAGAAGAACCAACGCATTGCGGTTTTGATCTCTCAGGCGCAGCAAAGAAGCCAGATCGGCCCGCGCCTGACTCAAAAGCGTCTCGGCCTGGGCTGCATCCAGCTTGGAGGAAGATCCGACTTCATAGCGACGCCTAGTGATGCGGCAGGAATCCTCCCGGGTGGCAAGCGTCTGCTGCGCAATGGCGACTTGTTCATCGAGTTCGCGGGCAATCAGGTATGTATTGGCGACCTGAGCCACCAGGCTTATGGCTATGGCGCGGCGCGCCTCCTCGGTTCCAAGATAGGATTCAAGGGCCGCCTCCGTCAGGCTGCGCACCCGTCCCCAGAAATCCAGTTCCCAGACGCTAACGCTCAGAGAAAGCTGATATTGCTCTGATGTATAAGCGCTTCCGATCAACGACAAACCCGCGGGGGTACGCGATCGGCTGTAGAAGGCCCCGGCGCTGATGCTGGGCAACTGGTCGGCCCGTTGAATACCATAGAACGCGCGTGCCTCCTGAATCCGATGCATCGCGATCCGCAGGTCGCGGTTGTTCTCCAACGCCTGCTGGATAACTTCCTGAAGCCTGATATCAGCGAAAAATTCGCGCCAGCCGACTTGGTCGACCCTGACAGCGGCCTGTCTGGCCGTAACAGTCTCATCAGGGTAAATGGCCGCTGTAGGGAGGGCCGGCCGTTCATAGGAAGGTTTTAATGAACATCCGACAAGGACGGCCATAAGGGCAAAAAGAAAATTTTTCATGGATTCATATGTTTTGAATAAATTGTGATTTGGGTATCTCACTGCATACCAGATTCGACCAGAAACAACAAGGGGCTAACGAAATGCTAATGTAATGTCCCATAAATAACTTCACATATGGGTTCTCCTGTGATAGGGTCAACAAAATCCGAAACAGGAGGGCCCTATGGCGAGACAACCCCAGGAGGATGTGACCTTGACACCAGAGTTGCGCGACCAATTGACTGCGATGGTTCGATCCCGTTCCTTGCCGCAAGGCCTCACCCGGCGGGCACGCATCGTGCTGATGGCCGCCGAAGGCATGACCAACAGCGCGATCTCCACCGCCGTGGGACTTTCCCGTCCATCGGTCATCAAGTGGCGCAAACGCTTCATCGACCAGGGCCTCATGGGCCTCTACGAGGAGTTGCGGCCGGGAGCGCCGCGCACCATCGACGACGATCAGATCGCCCGGCTGATCCGGCAAACCCTCGAGACCCGGCCGAACGGCGCCACGCACTGGAGCTGCCGATTGCTGAGCCGGGAAACGGGGCTGTCGAAGACCACCGTACAGCGTGTGTGGTCGACCTTCGGGCTTCAGCCCCACCGACAAAAGCACTTCAAGCTCTCCACGGATCCGTTCTTCGTCGAGAAGGTCCGGGACATCGTCGGGTTATATCTGAACCCCCCCGACAAGGCCATGGTGCTCTGCGTCGACGAGAAGAGTCAAGTGCAGGCCCTGGAGCGAACACAACCGTTCTTGCCCTTGGGCATGGGCTACGTCGAAGGGGTGACGCACGATTACCTGCGCCACGGCACCACGACCCTGTTTGCCGCATTGGACGTGGCTTCAGGTCAGGTAACAACCGTGTGCAAGCCGCGACACCGGCATCAGGAGTTTCTCCAGTTCCTCAACCAAATCGACCAAAGCGTCCCGAAGGATTTGGACCTCCATTTGGTCGTCGACAACTATGCCACGCACAAACATCCCAAGGTCAAACAATGGCTGGCCTCCCGGCCTCGTTATCACATTCACTATACGCCGACCTACGCCTCCTGGCTCAATCAAGTGGAGATCTGGTTCAACCTGATCACCCAGCAGGCGATCCGACGAGGCAGCTTCCGCGGCGTCAAGGACCTCGTGGCCAAAATCGACCGCTTCGTTCGTGCCTACAACCCGAAAGCAAAACCTTTTGTCTGGACCGCCACCGCCGATTCGATCCTCCGGAAAATCGAACGGCTATGTAAATATATTTCTGGGACAAGACACTAGCTTAGTGCCTATCCGGAAACCCCGGTTTTTCACCGGGAATGATATCCGGGAAGTCA
>DAOLSP010000033.1:0-2006 GCA_035419245.1 bacterium
GAGCCGATCATTGCCAACCGGGTGATGCTTCGGCTTGATCTGCTGGTTGAGCGTGGGGTTCTTGATGGTGCAGTGATCATCGGCAATGACGACCCCATGCCAGAGGTTTACATGCCGGACTGGTGTGTTGATTTGCGCAAAAAGCTCGAGCTGCCCGAGATCGCCCGGCTATGTGCAGGAGCAGCGATCTTTGTCGGGAAAGACTCCGGGATCCCTCATCTGGCCGCTGCATCCGGATGCCAAAACATGATCGTCTGGGGATATCGGGAACGCAACTGGATTGTAAAAGCTCCTCCGGAAAGGTTCACTGCATTGTTCAGTGTCGAGAGCAAACCGGAAATGATCGCTGCTGAAATCAACAAGCGCCTGAATGCTTAGGAGACAAAGATGAGCATATTGAAAAAGCTGGTTCGCAAAAGATATCTGTCACGTTTGCAGGCATGGGCACGCAAATCAGGAGCAGACCTGTCGATCAGCTCCAGCGCCAACCCTGAGACCACAAAACGGGCGGTGATCATCTCTGCCCGCAATGTCCATTTTACGCACCCGGTTGTAGGGCATACCTTCATGTGTGCCCAGGGGGATAATTCGGAAGAAGCAGCCCGCAGGTTTCTGGAAAAGCTGGAGCAATATGAGTACAGCATCGACCGGGGGCAAGATGTCAATCTCTGATGACCGCCTGATGATTTGTACCGGCTGGTGTGCTCACCTCGAGGGGCACAACAACAAGGCCCGGTCCGCATTACAGAATGAGAGCCTTTATCTGGGGTCGGTTTGGTTACCTGCTATCCTGCACCAGGTGGAGCCCAAGGCTGTTATGGTCTACAACAGCCTGTGCGACATTCCGGCAGCGGCTGGGCTTCTCCGCTCGGATATAGTAAACATGGTCTACGCCCCCCGGCCGGCACGCGAACTGCCATACCGGCACGATTGGGCGGCGGCAATTATGGTCGCAGCCGGCTACGCCATGGCAAATAACCTCGACCTGATGTTCATCGAGCAGGATTGCCTGGTCTACCGCCTTAAGGACTTTCTCGACTTCGCCAGGATCAGCAATCACTCGATCTGTTACGGATATGGTGAAGGTGCGAGTCTCTATAATAATTGGGCGGCCAACTCTCTTATCTACTGTTCCTGGTCGCTCCTGGATGAATTCATGACGGCACTTGCACAGACCAAGGATATATCGGATGGGGAGGTGAAACTGGAAGAACGCTTTCATGACCGTGTTATGTCGGTTGGCGCTGGGGAGTACTTCCGGCCTTGGCCATGGGGAGTTGATCGCTTGCGACCGTTGCCGCAGGGTGACGATCCATTCTACGCACAACAACTCACAGACGGCGAGCTGGATTATATGACCGCCAAAATCATGGAAGGACAAAATGACTGAAAAAGGGTACCTGAAAAGCTGGCGGTTTTGCGAAGAGTGCCAGAACGTGGTGCATAAAAGCGGTGACGGATCGTGGCCGGCCTGCAACCACGACTGGAGGCCAAACAGCCCGGCAGGGGTTCTGTCAAACCAGAAGAAAGAGCTGGAGCTTTTCGGACCAAGCGAACAGGCTCGTTTTCGGCTTTGCGCCAGAACCTATCAAAGTCCGGTCGAGCTCTTTTATCTGGTAGAGTTTATCCGGAAATTTGCAAAGGGTTCTCCGATCCGGACAATTGTAGAAATCGGCTCCTATCACGGCGGAACCGCCGATTTCTTTGATCGATATTTCATGCCTGAGATGCTTATATGCATCGATCTGAATTTCGAGCATTGGACTGCTCCGGAGGATACCGCGCTCCGGATTGAAGGAGATACGCGAGATGCTCGGACGCTCGAAGATGTTAAGATATATCTTAAAAACGAGCCCGTTGATTTCCTTTTCATAGACGGCGATCATTCCATCGATGGCGCACGGAATGACTGGGAAAAATACTCCCCGCTGGTCCGGAATGGAGGGGTGATCGCGTTCCACGATACGGGCGCGATCCCGGCAGTCAGGCAGGTTTTCGAAGAGGTT
>DAOLSP010000033.1:2106-5968 GCA_035419245.1 bacterium
ACACGGAGACTTCAATCATGCCTATCACCAGATGCCAGGTTTGCGGCATTGAAATATGCTACCCTCGAGGCGAATCCGCGCAGCATCTTTGCCAGAAAGAGATCTCTGTCGCTCCTGAGCCCATGGCCGATATCCTCCCTGAAGAGGTCGAGTCTGAAAAGGCCCAGGACGATTTCGAAGAGGGTGAGAACGTCGATCCCGATGTTCAACCGAAACACCGGCGAAAGCGCTTCTCCGACCCCGAGATGCAAGAGGATGTCAAGGAATGAAGTATCAGTTCCGTTGCCCATGGTGCGGCAAGCGGTACTTTGATTTCGATGCGCTCGCCGGGGAGATAGGATTCCGGTGTGAAAGTGAGGCCTGCAAAAAGGCTGGCGAGCGCAGAATTATCTTTTCAAGGATCCAGGGCATTCAATTTGTGAACGGCCAGAGGCCGAGAAAGAACCATGAAGCTTAAATAGCCGGTTTCCATATTCAGCACCCCAAGCGGGTCGATTCCGTCGTGGGCCTTTGAGCAGAGGCGCGGCGGATTTCGGCCCGCTTTTTTATTTTATGGAGATATTGATGATCCTTTATCAGGGCGACACCAGACGCGGATTCGTTTTCGGGCCCATCGATGATCCCGAACAGATAAAGCAGGCTGATGGTGTGCGGCTATTCGGCAAGATGCTGCGCTTCGATAAAAAGAACTTTGCCGATCCTTACCAGTGCGAGCAGTGGCTGGGGAAGGCTGTTCCGGACGCTGAAGTGCTGCACGTCAAACGCCTCGAGGCGAAAACCAAGTCCATCGAGCTGAGCGATCAGGAATGGGAGGAGATCCAGCCCTTTCTGGTAAATCCTGATGCCATAGACCGATCGATGGTCCGTTCCTACAAATCCTACCTGGCCAATAACGTCATTGACCGTGATGTCGAGCGTTTCCCGGTCAAGATGTTGCGCAACTTTGTCCGCACCCTGCCAGGCAAATCCAAAATATTCAACCACGACTGGTGGAATGACGCCGGTGCTGGCCGCTACTATTCAGCCACACTGCAGAAGGTCTCGATTGAGGAGATGCTGCAGATGTGCGGAGAGACACCCTTCAAGGACTTTCGCAAGCTGGCCGAGATCGCCCAGGAACGTGACGGCGGATTGTACTGGCTGGTCGGGAAATACTATATCCCGGCAACAGATAGCGATCTTACAGTCAAGATAGATATGGGGATATTCAATTGGGAGTCGATCGGCTTCCGTGCCCCGCGTCTTGATGACGTCAACGACGAGAATGGGAAGCTGTTATTCCGGGAATGGACAGACGGAGATTCCAGCCGGACGGGAGAGGCTACTGAGGGAAGCTGGGTATTTTTGGGCAGCCAGTTCGGGGCCCGCACAGGAAAGAGCGCCATGGACTCGGCGCTTGACCAATCACTGATGGTCGAAATTGATGAACTCATCGAAGCGAAATTCCAGGAGCACAACCAAGCAAAGGAGCAAAAGACAATGCCCTTCAAGATGAAAATCGCCGGCATCGAGCGCGAGCTTGATCCGGAAAAAACCGACGAGCTGGAGCAGTTTGCCAGTGAAGTCGAAGCCAAGATCACCACGGCGCAGACCGAGCTGAATGATCTCCGCGAGAAAACCACCGCGATGACGACCGTTCTGACTGCCGCCGGACTGAACGAAGCGACCGAAGATCAGGCCAAGGTTATCGCCGCAGACGCGAAGGCCTACAGGGACAGCGCCATTGAGGATGCCATGCGTTATGGCGGTCTTGCCGGCGTGATCCCGGCCGAGGAAGACAAGGCGAAAGCCCATCGCGAAACGATGGCGAAGCTTTCGACCGCGGAAATTGTCGCCATGGCTACCGGATACAAGGGGGCCTACGAGGCGAAAAATCCGCCCGATCAGCAGATCAAAGACGAGAAGCCCGACGGCGATAAGGATGGTGACCAGGCCAAAGGCATCAAAGCCGATGACCCGAACGCCGCCCTTTACGTCCTGTAGTCCGGGCGCACAACCATAAAACCCCCTAACGGAGGAAAAACAACATGCGTGGAATGTTCATCGCTGGAGACCGGGGCGAGCCTCTGCTCTGCACCTGCTTTCCCGACTCCTCTCTCAAAACCGTGATCGACGCTGCCATGGCCGCGGGCACCAGCCTGGCCAAGTATTTTGTGCAGTGGTCGACCGGCGCAAATTTCGAAGTCGCAACCCTGGCTGAAAACGGCGTTATCCAGGGGCGCATCGTCGATGTCGAATCGTATGTCACCACCGCGGGCGTCCATACCTACATCCTGACGGTCGAGTGGTTCTGGTATGTCGACCGCAACAGCGCCAAGTACCCGGCCACCCGGATCACCGTCCTGCCTTATGAGGGCAGCGCCCCGGCTCTTGGTACCACCGTCGCCTGCTACAGCACGACCTACAAGAGCGTCAAGGATTACACCACCCTGGGCGCTGGCCGTGTCATCGGGGTCGACACCACCAACACCATTGTTGCCGTGATGCAGTAAGCCGCGGCCGGATCAATAACTCAAAACGAAAGGCAAATCCATCATGGATATCCGCACCAAACACCCCTGGATGCCTGCCTCCGGCCTCGAAGTCGGCATGTACGATGAAGCGGCCAAGAAGGGGATGGCATTCGGTGAATGGCTCGAGTCCTTGCGCTTCCAGCACGAGGGAAAGAGCCCCTATGCCAACATGACCCAGTTTGAAGTCATCAAGGCGAAAAACTCGGCCAAGGCAGCCGGCCGTGAGGCCAAGCTGACCGCGTTCGATGAGCTGATGCTCTCCTATGGCATCAATATCGGTGGCGCTGCCGCTGATACCGTCGGAAAATTCTTCCACACCGTCGATGCCGGCGTTCTCATGGGCGAGTACATCTCCCAGGTCGTCGCAGCCTCCCTGATCGCCACTTCGCGTGTAAACGAGCTGGTCGCTGTCCAGGAGCGCACCGATGCCTCCAGCTTTCAGCGCATCTTCCTCGAGGACGATGGTGATGATCTCGAGCTGGCTGAGATGGCCAAGAGCGACGAGCTGCAGGATCTCTGGATGAAGGTTGGCGACCGCACCCAGCGGCTCAACAAATACGGCCGGTACCTGAAGGCCAAGTTTGATGACGTCGACAAGGTCACCTTTCAGGCGCTGAACATCGTTCTCCGCCGGATCGGCATGCAGATCGGCGTGGCCGAGACTTCCACGGTTATCCGCGTCGGTGTTCTTGGAGACGGCAACAGCAATGCAGCTGCCACCTTCAATCCGACCACGACCAACACCCTCAACGCCACCGAGGTCATCAAGCTGGCCACCCCGCTGGCCAATCCGTACACCCCGACGCACCTGATCGCCAAGAAAGCGCAGATGCAGCAGTACCTGGGAGCGGTTGTCGGGATCAACAACCCGGCAACGACCCTGCGGGACGTGTCGATCCAACTGCCCAAGCCGATCGAGTGGGATCGTTCCGACGCCGGCCTGGAAGCTGATTACATCTACCTCCAGGACAGCAACTACTGTCTGGGCGGCGTCTCCACCCAGGCGGTCATGGTCGAGAGTGAGCGTCTGGTCAAAAAGCAGCTCAAGGGCACCGGCATCTGGTACCGGTCCGGGTACTACAAGCTGGACAACAACGCCTGCAAGGTCATGGACGTCACGTTCGGCGGTTAACACTAAAAGGCCAAGGAACACAAAGATGACGAAAATCCTGATCACATCAGCAGCGCCGTTTGAATTTGCCGACGGCGCATGCCTGATCAGTTTCACCCACAAGGATGTCATCGATGATAACCGTGAAAGGGGGCTCTCTGTCTGGAGCCCCCGCCTTCTTGATCTCCAGAAGGCCGGGCATATCAAAATCATCGATGGTCCTGATCTGTCGAATGTG
>DAOLSP010000033.1:6068-8799 GCA_035419245.1 bacterium
GCCCTGGCCAAGGCGGCCTTTATCGCCCTGGTATGTGCTGTTGTCGTCTCTCAGCCGCCTGATCCCGGAGCTAAATATGGCCCGGTAGAGATCAAGGCGCAAGATGCCGGCCAGCTGCAAGCAGCAGCAAAGGCCTTCGAAGATGAGGCCAAAAAGTATCTGAAACTTCTCGGAGTATCTGTTGGATCCGGTGGCTTTGCCGTCTGCGGGCAGGGCACCACTGAATACAACGATATGGCCACCGCTCTCGGGATTGCCCCGTTATGACCCACGTGCAGCGCTACATAAATTCTGTGCTGAGGCACGGAGTGGCTGCAACGGTCAGGGAATTTACAGCCGGCACACAGTGCCCGTGCATGATCAGCCGGGATTCTGCTGTGCCAACCTACTCGGCTGACTGGCACCGGCGCAATCCGGCGGCTGAAGCCTGCAATGGAACCGGGATGATCGGCGAGACCACAGTTGAAACCGCCGTGAAAACCATCCCGATGGACGCACAGGCAATCGGCAACCTGATCAAACAGGGCGGAAGTTTTATCGAGATTGGCAATATAGATGCGGGTGATTATCTGCTCTACGGAGCGGTGAAAACCTCAAACGGCGCACTCTTCAGTTTTGAATCGCTGGGCGATAAAAACGTCATAACGCTCCTGGGAAAGACCTATGCGATCAAGGAGACGATGCTGGTTCCGGTTGGGGGAACGGTTGTATCCATGGTTCTGGTGAAGAGGGTTTCCTGATGTTCTCTGTTGAATTCGACACTTCCGGACTCAAGACTACTTTCGACCGCGCCAACATCGAAGCGATGAAAGGCGCGATTGCAGCAGTAAAGTTCGGCGTTGAGGAGCTGATGAAAGCAGCTACCAGGAACCTGATGGGTGTGGCCCATCCTCCGGGGACCAAATCACCATACCCCGGCAAGCTCCCGGTTACCCGGATCAGCCGCGAGCTTTCCAAGTCCATGAAATATCATTTTTTCAATCCAATATCTGCCATTGTTTATTCTGATCTGCGCTCGGCCAACTATGCGGCCTATGTTCATGATGGTACCCGGAAAATGAAGGCTCGTCCCTTCCTGAAAAATGCGGTTTCTGAACGCCAGCAGGCGATCCTGAATCGCATGCGCTATGAGACCCTGAAGAGGGTAGGCCGATGATCCGCGCAGGCTATGAGCTGACCGATGTGCAGAAAGCCATCACAGACTTCCTGCGCTACAAGGTAGCCAATTCAGGCGCGCCATGGTCCTCATGGACGGTTGTGGAAGGATGGCCGGATCAGACGGTCTTTGCCAATTTCACCAGGCTCTTTCTCTATTCTCACACCCCACTGTGGGTTGGCGAGGACATTCAGCAGGGGGGAAAAGGTCTGCGCCGGCTGGAAATGACAATCGGAGGCTGGTCCTGCATCGCCGCTGGCGGAGCTGAAGAGGCGGCAATAGCGCTCTCGCAGCTGTTGTCATTATTCAGTGATCCAGCGGTCAACGTTGCGGCATTCAACTCCGTCATTGGAGGAACAGCATACACCGCAAAGACTCTCCCGCAACTTGGGATTAATATAAACGATGTCACCAATCCAAGAGCAATCGAGTTCCGCGACGAGGACGATTTCCGCGGTGAAGTTTCGCTTCAAATCACATGCTAACTAATTACAAGGAGGCCATAGAATGGCTGTAACTGTAAACGATCAGCTCGGCGCACTCTCCCCTGATGCGATTGTGCGCGGGCGCAATACCCTGCACCGCTTCCATCTGCACGCTGCCACGGCAGCCGATGCGGTTACCCCGGTCAATATGACCGCGGTCAAATCGGTCACCTCCGATGCGATCAACTGGGAACGTGCAGAGAAGTATTTCCAGCAGGGCGGCGGCGATGAGCCGATGTTCCACAATTCCGGCCAGAGCCACAACATCCAGATCACCCTCTATGCGGGCATGGCTCCGACCTTCCTGGCCAGCCTGATGAATTTCGCCAACTGGGGATCGACCGGCTACGCCGCCATTGGCCTGGCTTTCGACCGTCTGGCGCGATTCACCATCGAGTCGATCTTCCGCAAAACCGACAACAAGACCCATCGGTTTTCGGTGATCCATCAGGACTGCGTCATACAGGAGTTTCCGCTCGACAGTCCGATGGAGGATGTCGAGGTCACCATCCCCGCAGTCTCCTACCACGATCCGGTCATTTTGGCCCCAGGGTATGAGGCAGTCTATTCGGTGTTCAGTGGCGATGGGTCCACCGTTGCGTTTACGCTTCCTTACACTCCGGCGTCCCTTCGGGATCTGGCCGTCGGCAATGCCGATGACTGGGTGCTCGACAAGATGATCTTTGTCAAGTCGAAAGCCACCGCTGACCTGCAGGGGACCCGGCTGAAATCCGGCATCTCACTGGTCGGCACGGCGCTTACCTATGCCACCGCTCCGGCCGTTGGCACCCGGGTTGAGGCTCTGGGCGTCAAGGCGACGGCCTAAGCGTGGTTCTGTCAACACAAAACCTGTACAAGGCAGCCGCGGTCATCTGGAAGACAGGCATCTATCCGGATAGCTACATCCCGGATGATCGCGGCTTTGTATCTGCATCATGGAATGAGTCGGCAGAAATTGCCGAGGCATTCAGTCAATTTGACCGCAAGGAATTACTCGTTGAGCCGCATGGCCTGATGGTCGTGCATATCAACCTCAAGAAAACCGTCAACCGGATAAAGGGAAAAACACAATGAGCGCCAAATCCGCAAA
>DAOLSP010000033.1:8899-10102 GCA_035419245.1 bacterium
AGCGAGGGAGTCAAGCAGGAAGACATCGACGCCTACGCCGAAAAGAAGCCAAAGGACCTGGCCGAGCAGTACGCCAACGAGCACGCCGGCATCAACACGGTCCGCAACATCATCCCCCGTTATCTCAAGAATCTGGACAACACGCATCTCTTACCGACAGAGCAGGACCGGGAGGACTTCCGGCGGATCATGGCGCGAAACAGCGATATTTTCAAGGCGATCTCGGACGTCTACGTCTCCCTGTCCCGCCAGGTGGCGGCTGAGAAGGAGACGGTAAAAAACTAGTTGGCGGCGGAGCGGGTTCAGTTGATCCTGCCTGGCAGGAATTGCTCTTGCAGGTGACCGCTGCCCGCCGCTATGGTTATCACGGCCTTTTCGATCCTGATCTGGTGCGGGACATGGCAGACCCGGTCAGGCGGTCCATACTCCTACATAGCACAAAAATAGAATTATTCGAAGAGGTCCTGCTTGGCATCCTGCAGGAGCAATACCCGGAAGTTTTCAAGAACCTCCTGGACATTCACGGCACCATGATCGCCCGCTCTAACGGGGCAAAGATAGAGCACATTTTCAAGCCGACCAGCAAGAAAAAGGGCGGCGGATCAATTCAGCAGAGCTTTGTATTGCCAGGCGGTGAAATTGTACATGTGATAGAGGATTGATGCTCGGAAGTCTTGGAAATATGGGCGGGGTTGGCTCGATTGTCGCGGTTGTGGGCATTGCTGGCCTTGATAAATTTGAGCAGGATCTTGGCAAGATGGCCAAGGCGGTTGATGGCCAGGCTCAGTTCATGCACAAAAGTATGACCGCGGCTGCGGCGGCCGGGGCTGTCATGTTCGCTGCATCCATCAAAGCCGCCTCTGATTTTGAATCCTCATTTGCCGGCGTCACAAAAACTATCGACGGAATCTCTGACGACTTCGGCAATCTCAATGCCGAGGGCAAGGCGCTCGCGCAAAAGTTCCGCGATCTCTCGCTTGAAATCCCGATTTCGGTCAACGAACTCAACAAGATCGCCGAAATGGGCGGAGCCCTCGGTGTGCCCAAGGACGACATCGAGGGCTTCACAAAGGCCATCGCCAACCTGGGCACAACCACCGATCTGACCACTGAGGCCGGGGCTGAGGCCATTGCGAAGTTCATTAACGTCACGACCCAGGTCGCGCCAGCCGGCATGTCCATGGCCGAGCAGACCGAGCGGAT
>DAOLSP010000034.1 GCA_035419245.1 bacterium
GTGCGAATTACCCGCGCAAGGGATGGCTGGGGAGGACCCGCAACACCGGATTGCACCGTGTTGGTGCACAGCCTCAAAAATCGACGAAGCCGGCGTGATCGCGGCCTCTATTGCCAATGGGGGACGGGGCGTGGGCATGGGCTGGTCAGGCGACGGAGCGGATGGTCTGCTTCGCCTGCAGGGTATCGATGCGTGAGGCCATGAGCATGAGCTGCTTGCTGGCCTCGACGAACTCACGCTGTAGCCTGGCCACCTCGTCCTCGGGTTCGACCGGGACGGGGCTGGCGTAGCCTGACGAGTGGGCCAGGTAGGACATGGCGGCATGGCAGCCGACCTCATGACCCAGGCGCAGGATGTAGCACACCTGGTCGGGCGTGAAGCGCTCGCGGCGGTCGTGGTTGAGGCAGTCGCGGACCTTACCGGCGGCATGCTCGACCGGCAAGTCGGGGAACAGCCGGGCACCGACTGCCTTGTTACCGCCGGCGGCGATGATCACGTCGCGCAGGGCGTCGTTGATGGTTTCGTGGTGCAGGCTCAGTTGCATGATGACTCCCATGTCCGTGAATCACGGACAGCCGCGGACAGACCAAAACGGCCAAAAAAAATAGGCTGGGCTCGGCAACACACCGAACGCAGACCGGACAGACAACGACTGAATAAAAAGCCCGGGCGGAACAGCCCCGGGAAAACAGCCGGCAGTTCCCTTACCGACTGTGTAGACGACGTGAAAACAATTGATGACAAGCTGGCGATAGCCATATCAGGCCGCCTCGAAATGCTCTGGGCTTCCCGCCGCTGGCTGATAGATCATGTCCATGGTCAGATCGCCGCCCGATTTAATAACCAGTTCGCGGGCCTGATCTGGACGCGGGGTGCGCTCGCCATAGCGCCAGCTCGAAACGGTGCGCGGCTTGACGCCGTAGCGCAGGGCGAAGACATCGATGCCGATGGCGGCGATGTATTCCGGAAACGTGGAAATTTTGTCCATGCCGCCATTTATCCACATCATGTGGATTTGTGCAAGCATTTTGTACACGAATGGTTGATAGCGCTACTCCACGGTGCGAATTACCGTTGAATCATGGACACCCGAGAAGAATCCGGGCGGCGCATTGCCGCCATTCGAAAAGCCCTCGACCTGACCCAGCGCGAGGTCTGCGACCGCGTGCCCGGCCTGACCAACACCCGCTTGTCGAACTGGGAAAAAGGCCTGCGCATGATTTCCGTTGATGAAGCCAAGCGCCTGGCCGCTGCCCTGAAAACTTCGGCCGGCTACCTCCTCACCATCGACGATGACCCGGGAGATCCGCGGCTGCAGTCACTGGTTGCCAAGTACAAGCTGCTCGATGAGCGCGGCAAGCAGGCCCTGCATCGCGTTGCGGAGGCTGAATGCGATTACATAATCGGCGATAGTCAAAAAGACGAAAGAGCCGCCTGAACACATTGACTGGCCGCAGTTCGCCATCCGTATTAGTATTGCCAATGGGATATATTCAGAAGGTAATATTTCATGGACTACGCTATTGTCTGGGCCGTACTCTCAATCGCCGTCGCGTTCTTCGCCCATCAGCGCGGCCGAAATGGGGCCGGATGGCTGCTCCTGGCCCTGCTCATCTCACCCTTGCTGGCCGTGATTCTCCTCGCGCTGATGCGCGATCTACGGTCGACTCCATCAGCCCAGGCCAATACACCGGCAGCGCCACGCCGAAAGCTCAGGCGCTGCCCCTCGTGCGCCGAAGACATCTATGCCGAGGCCACGCGCTGTAAACACTGCGGCGTTGATCTCGATCCTCTCCCCAGTCTTCCACCGGAAACCCCCGAGCAGCTCGTCGCCCGATACGGCATCCGCCGCGAAGCCGGACAATACATCTATGGCAAGTACCGCTACAACGACCGCGACGAAGCCATCGCCGCCGCCCAAAAAGACCACGCCGACGACTGATCGGCATGCGCCCGGTCGTCATCCTGGTAATAATCGCCCTGCTCGCCGGCTGTGCCACGCCGCCCCATCGAAGCAATGCCGCCCGCCACGCCTTCGCCCGCAGCCACCCCTGCCCGGCCACCGCGCAACCCAGCCTGCCCTGCCCGGGCTGGATCATTGACCACATCGAACCCCTCTGCAGCGGCGGGCCGGACACCCCGGCCAACATGCAGTGGCAAACCGTTGCCGACGCCCTGAAAAAAGACATCGAAGAACGTCGCGCCTGCCGGGCCGCCCGCTGATCAAAAAATAATTCACCAATCGTGGATTTTGTTGTTGACGTACTCCACCATACGTGGAATTATGAACGCACCAATCCACGGAGCGTTGATATGTCAGCCCAAACCCAGCACCCCCTACTCATCGAATCGCGCCGCATCGCCCGATTGGGCGGTTGCATGGTTTGCGAGAAAAACGGCGAATTCCGCGTTTACCGCAAGACGCCAGACCGCCCGGTCTATCTCGGCAGCCGGACCAGCCCCGAAACCCTGCGCCGCTTCGTACAGCGCCTGACCACGGTGGCCTGACATGAACTGGCTACCCACCCGAATTTACGAATGGCTGCCGACGATCTACGTCGTCGCTGGCTCCCTGCTCGCCGCCTACGGCCCGGGCAGCATCGGCAAACCATCCGCCCTGCTGCTCATCTGGACCGGCTGCGCGGTTTTCAACATGCGTCTCAATAACCGGAGGGACTGACCATGAACCTGTTCGAAAAAAACATGATCGAGATCAAAGAAGAAGCGGCGCGCAAGCAAAAAGGCCTGATCGCTGCCCGTGGCCGCATTGCCGAGGCCGAAGCGCTGGCCGCTGAAATATGCGCCGCCGTCGGCGAACGAGAATATATGCGGCCGGCGGCGGGCTGCATAACCGTCCATGGATGCGGCGAAACCAATGTCCGCGTGCTGGTTCTTGACAACCACGACCAGGTCAGGAAATCGCTTCGCTCCATGGGCCTGACTGTGGTTTCAGAAGGTCCGCACAACCCGGGAAGCGACGTCACGTCGATCATCACGCTGCAGGGTTTCGATGTGCCGCTCCATATGTACATGGAGCCGGAAGCCGTACTCAAGGAGGCCGCATGACAACGACCCAAACAACAACCGCCCCGGAACTTCTGATCATTGCCTACCGACCCAGCAAGGGTTGCAAGCAATACGTCTTCCGGAGCTATGAAGAATTTGCCGCGTGGTGCGCCAGAAAACCCTATTGCAACGAGCGAATTGGCGCGATAGTGGCGGTCGACCGCCGAGAAGTTGCGCGGCTTGACTGCATGGCCGGGTTGGCAGCCACAGAGGCAAGACACGCGTCCGAACATGCGGTAGCGGCATCGAAGACTGCAAAATCACTCGCGAATCAACTGCTCATTCAGGTAGCCGGCGAATCAAGCGACGCGGCCTACTGGATGATCAGTGCATTGAGTAAGCTGGTTGATGTTCAGCCATCAATGACAGCGGCCAAATTCCTCGAGTTTGCTTCGGCCGCCATGCCGGAAGCCGCTGAAGAATACCGGGCTTACGCCAACAAAACAAACGGCATATTCGACGCGGAGGCCGCATGAACCGCCTCCTCAACCTCATCCGCCGCGCCGGTCTGTGGCTGGCTATTTTCGCCCTGGATATCCAGATAGAAGGAACCACCAAGGCCATGCAGATGGTGCGCTGTCCGCTGACGCTGGGCCGCATGGAGATTGCCCGCCATGTCACCCGCGCCGAGCGTACCCGCCTGCGTGGCGAGTACAACGCGACGCTGCCGGTTGGCCAGCGGCGTACCTGGTCGATGGCTTGATCATGTCCGACTCGCTCACCAACCTCATGCGCCAGGAGCGCGAAGAAGCCGAGCACCGCATGGCCGGGCTGGTCTTTGCCATCGCCTGCTCGCTGTGCAGCCTGGCCGGCGCCACCATCACCTACATCGTGCTCATCAAATGACCCCATTTGCGACAACCCAAGCCGGGAGTGGGGATATAACCCCGGCCGCCGCGCATTGCGCCACCTCCCTTGCAAGTCGTTTCTCGGGCAAGGGCGCGGCCGATATCGAGCCAGCAAAGCCGGATGATTCGCCGGCGGCGCTGTGCTCTGTCGAGACGGCTGCCCTGCGCTGGGATTTGCGCCGGGCCCATGCCTACATCGGCCTGCTCGAAGAACTGCTCGACGAAAAGTCATCAACCATCGCCGCCCTGCATCAGCAGATCGAGAATTTTCACCGGAGCGGCGGGCAATGAAACAGCAACCGCCCAGCCTGCCCATCCCGCCCGAATGGCAACGCTGCCTGGGGGCCGGACTCTACCAGGGAGACACCTGCCACCGGGCCGACGACTGCGCCCGTTACCTGACCCTACCCCATGACCAACCGGCCATCACCCCGATGCACCGCGCCTGCAGCTCGGAACTGATGGTCATGCACCTGCCGATGGCAGGATTTTCGGAGGAAACAGAATGATGAAGATCGAAACCGACCCCACTGGCCTGGCACCAAACCAGCCCGGGGCGAAGCTGGACGCCGGAAAAAATCGGCTGGGGCTGGTGATATTCGGATTTTCGCGGGCGCTGCAAGAGGTGGGCCGGGTTGGCACCTATGGCGCCAACAAATACACCGACAACGGCTGGGTTGATGTGTCGAATGGCGAGCAGCGCTACACGGATGCCATGCTGCGCCACCTGTTGCGCGAGGCCACCGGCGAGGAATTCGACCCGGATACCGGGCTGCTCCATGCCGCACACGCGGCCTGGAATGCGCTAGCGCGTCTCGACCTGCTCTTACGGGATCCGCAGCTGTGAAAACCGGCCGCTCCCCCCAATACTGGACGCCGGAAGAGATCGCCATCCTGCGCGAACTCTACCCCTGGATGCGCTCGGCCGACATCGGCGCCCGCCTTGGCCGTAGCCGCACCATGGTGCTCGCCAAAGCCTGGGCCATCGGGCTGCGCAAGACGAAAGAGGCCATCTCCGATATGACCGAAAAGGCCATGGCCGACCCCAATCACGGCGGGCGGCGCAGCCAGTTCAAGGCCGGCGAAGAGCCCTGGAACAAGGGCCAGCACTACAGCCCGGGCGGCCGCTCGGTCGAAACCCGCTTCAAGCCAGGCCAGGTCGCCGTCAATTGGGCGCCGATCGGCACCGAGCGCCTGAGAACCGACGGCTACCTTGAACGCAAGATGACCGACACCGGCGTCACCCGCCGTGATTTCGTGCTGGTCCATCACCTTGTCTGGCGAGCTGCTGGCCGAGACATCCCGCACAACCATGTCGTCACCTTCAAGGACGGCGACAAAATGAATTTCGACCTCGACAACCTCGAGCTGATCAGCCGCGCCGACAACATGCGCCGAAACAGCGTGCACAACTACGGCCCGGAAATCGCCTCGCTCTATCAACTGCAGGGCGCCATCAAGCGCCAGATCAACAAACGGCAAGGAAAATCCAAATGAGCCAGACCATAGACGACCTGCGCAGCACCCTGTTCGAGACGCTGGCTGCCCTGCGCGACAAGAAAAACCCGATGGACATCGAACGCGCCCGGGCGGTTACCGACGTGGCCCAGTGCATCGTCAACACGGTAAAAGTCGAAATCGACCACATGCGTATCACCAACGGCAGCGGCACCGGTTTTATTCCGGGTCAGATCAAACCCACGCCGCCGGCCCTGCCCGGCAACACCACCACGACCCTGACCGGCGCCGGCAGCAAGACCGTCACCCAGCTCGGCAACGGCGCCACCATCACCCGTCACAAGATGGGCGGCTGAACATGTCCTACCTCCTCAACAACACCAGCGCCCAGGATCTCGACTCGACCATCCGCTGCGCCAACACCAACGGCCGGCCGTTCGACCGCGAGCGGCTGGAAGCCTCGCTCTGCGACGAGCGCACCAGCGCCGGCCCGCGGGTGACCATCATCAAGCTGCTCGAGCGGGAAATCAAACGGCAGGCGAAGGCGGGAGCAGCGAAATGAACCGCATCCAACGCCGCCACCGTGCCGTCTGCGATCAATTCAAGGCCGGCAAACACAAGCCACCGACCCGGGCCCAGGCGCGGGCATGGCTGGCACCGATCCGCAAGGCCTTCGTCGAGATGCTCTCCGGTGAGGTCGATTCCTACCGCGGCTATGCCATAACGCGGATTAACCACGCCGACAACGACTTTGCCCGAATCGACCATGCCGCCAATGGCTTCGTCGCCCTGATCGAGCGCCTGATGCCCGACTTCGACCTGACGCCAATCCGGCGCATCAGCAAAAAACTCGATGCCGGCATCCTGCTCGAAGCAAAGGAAGTGCACGAGGCGCTGGCCCTGCTCAAGCGCTGCGAAGACCGGCTGATCAAGTTCAAACGCAGCGACCTGACCGATGCGGCCAACACCGAAATGATCAACATCGAGCTCGAACGCATGGGCATCAAGGAGGCCGCATGATCGCCGGACAACAGCAAACCGGCACGCTGGCCAACAGCATCATGAGCGCCCGCTGCTTCGAACCCTTCGCCGTCACCACCCGCGATGGCCGCCCGGCCCGGATCGCCATCATCGACGACCAGGGCAACATCATCGACGCTGGCGACGCCGTGGCCAAAGAAGCCTGGAACGTGATGGTCGCGGTTTATAAAAACTACCTGGTCGGGCAGGGGCATGTTCGGGTTTTTGGTGGGGCTCACCAGCCAAATCACATAGCATAGTGATTTTTAGATGTGAAAATTTTGAGGAGACGCCATGAACATTAAGCATGGCAGCGGCAAGACAGAATATGGACCGGGGGTAGATATTGAGCTTACCGGAGACGAAGTGGCGGTGGCTGTTGATGCCTACCTAGTTGCGCATGGCGTGTATGTCAGAGGTCCGCGCACGATCAGGGTGAACGGTGAGCTTATTGATGGCGGGCACGTGTATGTTGATCCATCCGGGTTCGTCGTTGCAGATGGTCATAAGATTTCTGGTAGCGGATAACGCAAAGCTAACCGGCGATGGCAAGCACAGCTTGACCGAGTCCAGTGAGCAAAGCGAACGGGGTTGAGCGACGGGTTAGCGAACACAGGAGAAGCGAAGAATGAAAATGATGCAGCAGGAAACCACATTTAGCCCAATATCGATTGTGTGCGAAACGCTTGAGGAAGCCGAGGCGCTGTGGGATTTGGCGCGCTTCACGGACTGCACAGGAGAGCCTTTGAGCGATGACGCCAGACGCATGGCGATCAAGATCAGCAATTGGTTCAGTAATGACGCTCAACTTTGTGGGCGCTAACGATAGAAATAAGCGGCCGAGCGTCAGCGAGGTCGCGCCTTAATTGACTGGTTAAGTGCCACGGCACGGAGATTGGAAATGACAGACACAGTAATCATTCATGGCCCGCAGGCTTGCGGGAAAACGCGGAATGTTCAAAAGCTCGCAGAAAAGTACCAATGCGAAACGGTGGTTGATGACTGGATGTTTTGCATGCCGCTAAAAGAGAACGCGCTGCACCTTACGTTCGAGGAACCCCCGAAAGGCTTTAAGGGCGCTGCAGTTGTTGATTTCGACACAGCGATGAAAGGCACTTAACGCCGTAGTTCAGGCGAGCGGCTCACAGACGTTAAACCAAGGCACGGCGGCATGTTCCGCTTCGCCTGCAACGGAGAGTTAGACATGCTGGCGAGAAAGCAGGCCATTGTTGATGCGTTTTACAAACAACACGGGCCATGCTGCGCCGGTTGTGACTGGTGGCGGTGGTACAACTCGGTGGCCGGTGAGTGCATCAGAACTGCGCCTGTGTCTGGCTCTGAGCGCGTTGCAATGCTCGGCGTGACAGGCTCTAGCCTTCCGCTCGGTGCCGGCCACATCATGACGCTGCGTGACCACGTTTGTGGTGAGTTTAGAGACACTGAAAACCAGACGACTAACGCATAGCTAAGGGGCGCGACGCGGCTTTATCGCGGCGCGTCCCGCTTGAGCGACGGGTTGGCAGGCAAAACGTAACTACGGAGTGATGATGGCTGAGAAAGTGACAATCGGGAATTGCGAACTGTGGCACGGAGACTGCCGCGAAGTGCTGCCGCTGCTGCCGAAGCATGACCTACTGCTGACGGACCCGCCCTATGGCATTGGCGAGGATGGCGGCAGGTTCCGCGACCGCAAGGGCGGCGGCCACCGCGTGCTTGAGCGCATGGGGTGGGATGGCGAGCGCCCGCCAAGCTGGCTATTCGGGTTGATGCAGGAGAAGGCAGACGCGGTCGTGATTTGGGGCGGCAACTACTTTGCCGACTTGCTGCCGGCCTCAAAGGGTTGGCTGTACTGGAACAAGCTGATGGGCGGCGACTTCTCGGACGGCGAGCTGGCCTGGACGAACCTAGACCGCGCCCTGCGGCACTTTCAGTATTGCAACAAGGAACACGGCAAGGAACACCCAACACAAAAGCCTGTGCCATTAATGGAATGGTGCCTGAGCTTCGCTCCTGATGCACGGACGGTTTGCGACCCGTTCATGGGCAGCGGGACAACCGGAGTGGCATGCGCCAGGATGGGTTTGCAGTTCGTCGGTATCGAGCGCGAACGCAAATACTTTGACATAGCCTGCCGCCGAATAGAGCAAGCCTACGCACAGCCACGGCTGTTTGAGGACGCAAAAGTCGGCGCTGGCGATACGGCGGTGCAGGGCGACATGCTTTTGCCTGCCAACGCCTGAATTAACCGGCTGGCCGGCTTTTCGGCCAGTCCGGGTTGAATGATTTGTTGGGCGTCAGCGCCCGGATAGGAAGACGACGATGAAAACTGCAAATGCCAGATACCGCGCCAAAGTTGGCGGAAGCAGCATTGACATGGAAGCGCCTGAACTGCCGCTGGACTTGCACAAACTGATTGTGTGGGTGATGCACAGCGAAAACGCGGCATACCTGCTGCCCGAATACCAAAAGCTGCGACAGCAAGAAACTGAGCGGGACGAATCGCAGCGCACCCACTGCGGGCAGGACATCTGATGAGCGAATACAAAAGCATGTTTGAACAGGCAGTGCGTACGCTGGCTGCGATTGACAAGGCGCTCGGGATCGGCGACGACGGATGCGGCGACCCGGAGCAGACGATTTATGCGATTGCCGACCTGAAAGCGGCGGCTACGCGTGGCGAGGCGCTGGCTCAGTCTGTGATGGCCGACCACGGTAACAACCGCGAGCCGCTGACGAGCAAGCAGATCAGGGCGCTTGAGGTGGAGGTAGCAGGTAGCGTGCTGCACAACCACCCGACAGATGCCGAAGCGTTTGCACGGGCCATTGAGCGGGCGCATGGGATTGGTACTCAACCATGAAAACCTGTCAGACCTGCAATGCCAGCCACAAAAATACCGTGGGTCGGGTATTGCGCTGCATGGGCTGCGTAGCCACGCCGCAGGGCAATACCCACTGGCGACCAATGCTGCCGACCAACGCAGAAATAACCGGCGGCTGAAAGCCGTCCGGTTGATTGACGGGTTAGCCGG
>DAOLSP010000035.1 GCA_035419245.1 bacterium
ATGACCAAGCATTACACACAGATCGTTCAAAATGAATTAGCCAAAGCTCTTGCTCAAGTGGACTTCTAAAGTCGCAAAAATAGCGCAATCAGATTTATTTGTCGTTGTTTTATTATTACTTAAAGTAGTAACTCGCTGGTCTCACATACCAGAGGTCACTGGTTCAAATCCAGTATTGCCCACAATAATAACAGGCACTTGCATAGTTTTCATGCAAGTGCCTGTCCTGTTTTTAGGTGCAGAATTGGGCAGAAAACGACTCCCATCTTAACAAATTATTAACATTTACTCGTTTGTTTCAATCCACGCGCCCGCGCGGGGCGCGAAAGATCATCATAGCGGTGGTGCAGCGGGCAGCTCGAACTTTCCCTCGCTGGCCGTGTCCTCGCAGGTTGCCTTGATTTTGTTCAGAGCCTCGTTGTCCAGATCGGTCGGAGTGGATGCGACAAAGTCGTCACCCCATTCGTCCCCCAGGTAATACAGGGTGCGGACCGCCTTTTTCTGGTCCTTGCTCAAGTCTGCCCCGGGAATGATTTGATCCAGGACCTGGCCGAGTAGCTGCATCAACAGCTTGATTAGCCAATCCAGATTCACACCGATCCCCAAGAATTTGACTTTTAGTGGTTCCATAGCTTTTTCTCCTTTCTGGTTTAAGCTATTTCGTCCATGTAGCCCTAACTTTTTGAGCCACATATTTTTCATTTTGGAAAACGTCACCACCGTGGCGATAACGGATCACTTTATCAGTAAGGCCATAGAGGATAGCCATTACACCGGCGCTGATTACTGCCTCCCCGGCCACCTGCCCGATAACCGGGATGTATTGAAGTCCTGCACCGATCAGCACAACCAGGATTCCTCCAAGAGTCTTGGGCAAGAATTTTAGCATTTCAGGAATTTTCATGATTTACCTCTGATCAATGTCAATTATTTTTTCCTGTCAGCGACAATTAGAATTCCCGTTTTTGTTTAATGCCAAGGGGTAACGGAAGGAGCCCGGAGGGCGACTGGAGTTACCCCTTGGAGCCGCTGGTTTGCTCCTCTTCCAAAGGGTGCTGCTGGATTTTTTTCTGTGATGATTCAAGTCGGTAGCTGGGCAAATTGATCTCTATGATAATGCTGTGATGGACCAGGCGGTCGATCGCCGCGGCCGTTGTCATGGGATCTTTAAAGATCAGCTCCCACTGCGAAAAAGGCAAATTGCACGTCAGCATAATGCTTTTTTTCTCGTAGCGATCAGCTAAGAGCGTAAACAGCACTTCCATTTCTTCCCGGTCATATTGTACATAACCGAGGTCATCGATAATAAGGGCATCGTACCGGGATAGTTGTTTGAGAGTCCGGGCCAATTTCAGTTCTTTTTTAGCTGCCAAGAGCTCTTGTACCAGAAGGCTGCAGGGGCGAAAAAGTACGGGACGGCCATTTCGCACCAGTTCTTGTCCAAGCGCACAGAGAAGATGGGTTTTTCCGCTGCCCGGGTTGCCAAAAGCCAAAATATTCTCAGCACGATCCAGAAATGAGCCTTCCAGCAGCGCGCCCAATTGGGCGTTGACTTTCATCGGCAAGCGGTGCCGATCAAATTGGGCGAGACTTTTTTGCAGCGGCAAACGAGATACTTTCAGCATGCGTGCAATCTTTTTCTGCTCGCGGCTCTCGGTTTCCCGGCTGATCAAGTCCAGGAGAAATTGTTCATAGCTCCAGCCTTCTTGTCTGGCCATATCGGCGGCTTGACGATATTCTTGTTGCATGGCAGGCAATCGCAGCGATTTCAGCGCTGGAGCAATTTGTGAGTGAATGGATGCTTTCATTGCCCAGCCACCTCTTCCAGAAGCGTGTCATAAACTTTCAAGACGACCGCATCTACATGGACTGAGATATGGCGAGGCAAGGTGTTGACAGCGTCCTTGACGATTCCAGCAATTTCTTCCAGTACGATCGGTTCATTGTTATCAAGTTTTGCCGCCAATACCGAATCGACGGCGGTTTCATTTTCCCGGGCTGCTAATTGCAAAAGATGCAGATAGGTTTTGACTCCCTTGTAACCTGATTGTTCTTTGAGAAGATCGTAGACGACCCGGAATCGATGGGTCGGAAAAAGCTCATCGCGGTAGCAGTAATGCTCAAAAGCGCCCGGCTTACGTACAAGAGAATCAATGATATGTCGGTATTGTATATGGCTCTGGTCCCGCCCGCGCAGCCGGGGCAGACTGTCTATTTTGCATCGGCCGTAGTATATTTCCAGCGTATCGGCATAGATGAAAACATCGATCCATTCATCGCAAAGACGACTGTCTACCGAGTAGGTATTATTTAAAACACGAATCGTGCCACTCTGCCGTACTCGCACCCGAATTTGCTTGACCGAATTTAGCCGGCGCTTGGGCAACCGGTGCATGACCATCAGCTCTTGTAGAAGTTTTTTCTGTCTGCCAGCATTGCGCTGTTTGATCAGCACCTGTAAGAATTGCTCATATTCGTCGCGTGTAGTAAAATCCCGGCTGCCGCGCAATATAAGTTCCTGATCAACCGCAGTTTTTAAGCGGTAATGGCTTTGTTCGACGTCGCCATTTTCGTTAGGCTGACCGGTTTGGATCTTGAGGCCTTGCATGCCATAATGATCCAGTACAGCTTGCCAGGAGCGGGTAAACTGCTCCAGATTATTCAGATTATTGACAGCCGCTGACAATCGATCTGTCCGGTGCTTTCTGGGTGCTCCCCCCAATTTCCACAACGCATTCTCAAACCCGGTCTGCAACGATTCAAAACTCTCGCAAAAACAGATCGTACAGGTTTCCCAATTGGAGTAGGTCAGCACAAAATGATAGAGCAAGTGCCGGAATAACTCACCGCAGATGGTAATGCCCAGATCATCCATGTGGGTAAAGTCCGACTGGCTAAGTTCGCCAGGCGTATGGATTTGGTTAAAATAGATCTCTTTGGCAGGACCTTCGGTCGCTCGCCAGCTCTTCAGCCGGCGCTGCAACGTACGCAACTGGCCATCAGAAAACCGGCCAGGATACCTCCGCTGCAACCAGGCAAACAGAGTTTTCGCTTGCAGGCGCGAATCATTCTCCACGAACCGTTGTACTTCAGTCCATACTTCGGCAAACGGATCTTCGCGCGTGCGCCAGGTGTGCGGAGCACGACTATCACTGGGCAATTTACCCGATCTGAGATACTTGCGCGCAGTCTTCTCATCCATCTCTGCCATGGATGCCGCATTTGTCAAAGAACGGCCACGTGTTTTCAATTTTATCAATCTCCTGACTTGACGATCGCTTACCATCCAGGCCTCCTTCTCTATCGGTCACCTTGGATAGTATAGCAATTCCTGATCTTCTATACAGGAATTTTAATTGTCGTCACCCAGGAATTATAAATGTCGTTAATCATACCTCATTCCAAAGAGTCGTTTATACCACGGTCGATGCGGTTCAGGCGGATCAATAAAGTCAATAGGCAGCATCGAGTCAACCGGGGTTTCATTTTCCACCGGTGTGTTCCATAGCCTGATTTCAGCCTCCCTTCTGTTTTGCAGCCCTTTGCTGACTTTATCATTGACGTAGACCCAACGGCGCATTTCCTTTGGCACACGATCGAGCCTTCCGGCATTGATAACCTGCAAAACGGTGCTGTTCCTGAAGCGGGTGCAGCCGATGTTGAAGACAAACGAAACCAGCGCATCGAACTGGTTTTGATTCAGCGGGACCTGCACGGCCTGATTGACGGTATCAACCGGCACCTGCAAGTCCTGCTTTAGCAGTTCAATGCAGAGTTCCTCGGTCAGACCGTTATAAATGATGTAGGGTTCTCCGCCGATCCAGATCTTGCCGGAGACGTTTTCAGTCCTGGTTAACAGGTGGCCTATGCCGATGGTCGGCAAGCCGGCCTGATCGTCATAGACGGTCAGCCGGCAGCCTTCCAGTTTTTTAATCAGGGCGATACCTTTAAACGATATTTTCATAGTTGACCGGCACTTCTTTAAATATTATGAATATGGCATCAGCTTGTGGGATGGTCATGAGTTCCTTGACTGATTTGATGGATTAATAAGTGATCGGAGCGGGAGTCTCTTCATCGGAATAATATTCCACCAGACTCCGACCTGAGTACCTGTTAGTCCATACCCAGGATTGCGAATAACCATATCCAGCGTAGGTATGCCCAGCGATTCCGCTTATCCATGCGCACGTCGGGCCTTCGGCATATACTGAATTATAGCCTTCCTTCCAGATTTGGTCACTGTCGCAATTATAATTATCGCAGTCCTCAACATAGGAATAGACCTCAGCCTCGCACCAAAGCCCAGTATAATAGGCGTTTGCGACGCCGGTATTTCCGCAATATACTTTTGGTGCTGACTTGTAAAGAGTTACCTCTGCTTCAGCCGTTCCACCGGCCGGGGCCTGCACAGCAAAACCGCTGGCAAGTACCAATATCAAGCTGATCAATAGAACGAGGATTAAATTTTTCATGGCCTTTACTCCTTGCTTTGATTAGGATCTTTGCTATTGTGCTGTCTGACCTTGGCCGCCTTATATAGTGAAGTGCATCCATTCGAAAATAAAACGGTCCTGGGTTTCAGTAGATAATACTCATTGAATAGGCCATCCCTGCCGATGCCCCAAAATGTAATCATTGAGCTTATATCCCTCCGGATCACAGAGTCTTTATCAACTATCTCGAAACCAACTGAGACACGGGTCGAATTCATTAAAGTCGCCGAACCCTCCTTTATCGTTTTCCCTTGACGTTCAAGACGATAGAATACTTGCAGCTTGTCGAATTCTCGAGTATCTCCGCGGACTGTAATGGCCACATGAAATGAATCGACAGTAGAATGGTAATGCAAATGGTAGCCAAGCGCCCCTTCATTCATATCTCCTCGGTAAGAGGAGGTCAGGGCCAGAAGCGAAACCAGTCCGCAAAGCAGCGCTATTATCAGGTTCTTTTTCATACTGGCTACCATTTGCATAAACCACAGATCACCGCAGCATAAAGATTTTCAGGGTCTGCCTGGCGCCGCCGGCATTGATCTGGCAGAAGTAGACTCCGGTCGGAACCTGCAGCCCTGCCTGGTTCCTTCCGCTCCATGTGACAATGTGAGTGCCGGCGCTTCTCTCCCCGTTCACCAGCTCTATGACTTTTTGTCCGAGCATGTTGTAAACCGTAATTGTTGCCAGCCCCTTCTGCGCCAGCTTGAACTGGATCCGGCTCTCAGAGTTGAAGGGATTCGGGAAAGCAGAGACCTCGACAGACTGTTTTTCCGCCGGCGTAGCCTCCTCTTTTCCTGCAGGGAGGCTCTCCGGATGGTCAAGCCCCTCAATCAGGGAGGCGAGGATGAGCGGATCAGTGTCCTGGTTGGCTTTCGTGAGCACTTCAATCGCTTTCTCCTTCTGGCCATTCGACGCGAGCCCGGCCGCAAACGTCAGAGCCATGGCTTTTTCAAATGCCGTGCCTTGATATCTATTGAGCAGCGCTTCATCCGGAATGCCCTTTTGACTGTCATACCGGACTTGCCACTGATCCAGCGCGAATCGAACGGCATCGTGCATTTTATCGTATTTGCCGACATTGTTGATCACCTTCTGGCCTTCTTCTTTGCTCAAATTCCCAAGCAAGAGATCAAGCGGCCGGGCGGCGAACTCGGAATCGATATTCTCCACTACCAGCGTAGTCAGCGCTTTAGCATGGCTGAAGGTGGCCCCATTTGCCAACGCCCTTTTAATCTCGACGTATTGGCGCATCGGAGTGTTCGTTATTTTTGGAATATCAAAATCAGGGCCTGCATCTGGGGCAGAGCCGAGCTTATTGGCGCGATCTACCGAACCATAGAACCAATCGGTGTCCGGGGTGGGGCAATCGTAGAAATAACAGCTCCGGGCATAAACGGTCGTACCGGTTGCATTATAGATATAATCCTTTGTATTGTCGGAACCTTTTGTGAAGCTGTTATTACCCGGATCTTCAGCTGTGCCGAGTTCGAGGTAGCCATTATAGACATAAACCCGTTTATTGGTGATCGACGAATCCCAAAAATTGTACCCATTGCTTTCTCCCTCAAAAACCGGCGAGCCATTGGCAAGAAAAAGCCCATAAGTAGCATCTTTGAAAGAATCATGACCATAGTGACCTCCGGAAGAAGTTGCATAGATATAGACCGCGTAGTCGTCACCACCAATATAATTATTTGTAATAACTGGCCATGCGCCACTCCCGGTCACATAAATTCCGTAGGAATCATTACCAGAGATGACATTATCACTAATTGTTGGATCGGCTTGATCAATGTAAATTCCAGTTACACCGTAATAAAGGACACATCCAAGAATATGAGAACTTGAGGATGCTGTCGAACTGAATTTAATTCCTGACCAATAGCCGGACGCTTCTTTGCGTGTGAAATTGCAGGAATCGGCTTTAAGTGTGCCATTTATAATAAGCTCCGCTTTTGTGGAACTTGTGCCCGATGACCGATCATCGTAATTGGTGCGGAAATACATTATCGTGCCCGGCAAGACTTCCATTGTTTTTCCAGAAGCGACTGTGAGATCGCCATTAACATTGATTTTCCCGAGCATCCAGGTATTGACATCGAGAGTTCCACCCGTGGTCCAGATAGTTGGAGTCTTCGAAGCGTCATCTTTGGTGAAGGCAATGAACAACGGCCGGGCTGTGGTGGTAAACGTCGTGTAGGTATTTCCTGATAGAGTTGTCGTCGAGAACCATCCTGTGTTCGGAGCATAAGCACTCACACGAATCGAGCCAACATCAGAGCCTGTATAGGCAATAACTGAAGGGGATGAAACTGAAATATAGCTGGATGGAGCGACTTCGCTTGTTGAAGCGTCGGTATACCTAACGGATGTGGATGGATCTCCAACATATTCATTGTAGACGTCGTTCCAGGATCTGTTGACAGCTCCCCAAGTGTTATATTTTTCTGTGCATAAACTATCAGACTTTCGATAAGCCCATCCTCCTGAGATATAGGCGTCTACCGGGTCGCCGCCTCCTCCAGTTGCTAGTCCAGTCGCGCCAATAGGCCCTTCTAATGAAGAGTTGGTTTGACAAACGAGCCTGTCAAGGAGACTCCAGTAGTCAACGTTTGCTGTAGGTGGCTTCCGATAAAGTAAGAATCTTGCTACGTCACAAGAGTGCGCTATATAAAATTGATGGCCGTCAAAAGACGCAAGTGGGAGATCAGTCGTACTATAATGGTACTTATGGCCGCCATTAAAATCATGCCAGCCTGCCGAGTCACCATGGCATGACACAAAATTGATTGAGTATTTTGCGAACCGTTTTTCGAGCGAGTCGTGATATGCTGAGCCAGTCCAGTTAACATATGGCTCATCTTCGAACATAAGAGTGTCAAAATTTGTCCAACTATTATATGCAAACGCCCAAGCATGGGTACGCCCAGTTAGGCTAAGGTCGAGGTAGGCTGTGGAAAATAATGTCCGCTTAGGATCCTGGTTATGAGGATTGAATTCGTAAGAAAGAAGTTTTTTCAGTACTGCCTCTCCACCGGATTCAGCTACAAGCCGGCCAAGAATTAGATTTTGCGTTTTCTTCTTCGAAAGAGTGCTGGTATCATGCGCAGAATAGTTATATGAATCAAAATAGTCAGACCTCACAGGTTCAGGATAAATAGAAGTACACAACAAGTTGGCTGGGATTTCTGATCCTTTCCCAAGTAAGAAGACGAAGTTGTCGTTGCCAGGCCACCAAGTTTCATGAATCCACTTCCAAACATGGAGCGAATCGCGGACCGCGAGAGAGTCGGCCTTTTTGATCGTGACATCAAAGCCTTCGAGCGATTTCCACATCTTATACTGGTAGACATAGTTATCGAAGCGAGAAGCTGAGATGATCGCCAAATCCTTACCCTTGGCGAAGAGTGACCCTGCGCAAAGCATCAGCGCACAGGTGAGAAGAAGGACAATAGCTCTTTTCATGGTTAATCCTTTCTGCACTAAAATGTTTTTTCCGTACTTATAGGTGACGCTCTGCTGGAGGATCTCCCATGAAAAAAATAATGCTCGCAACATTAATAATTATAATCCTACAGCCAACTTTTACTCAAGCTCAATCATCACACCTCCTCTCGATCGATAATTTTTTCCCTTGTACGACTGGTAACATGTGGGTTTTTCAAGATCCGCACGATCAAACAGGTTTCACATTCCATGGGTGTTATATCCTTGACAAATTTAAAAACGATTCTTTAGCATTTGTCCTTGCCATAGGGCTCGCCGAGAATTTCTACCCTACTAAGCCTAACACTTGCAATGCCCTCTGGATGACTATTCAAATAAGACCACCTTTTGCCATTGACAAAGGTGAGTATATTGAATATGACGATGAGTTACTTTATCGACCTTTCAGCAAGACAGGGTCATTTATTGATCTGGCTGACAGCACAACGATAATCTCATTTGATAGCACGATCATCTGTCCTGTTGATACTTTCAACCACTGCATTGTCTTGAAGTCGTTAGGTGCTTTTGCTCCTGGTTTTGGCCCTGTGAATCAAAACCTCGTATATGCCAATGTGAATGGCGTAAAATATGGCTCCCTCCCACCTTGGGCATCAGTAAATTTTATTACATCCAAGAATCCAAGCCAAATCTGGCTTCATCCCGCCTACCCCAATCCCTTCAACCAATCAACCGGGATCACATTCTATCTGAACAAACCCGGCCCAGCCAGGCTTACAATCTTCAATTCCCAAGGCCGGACTGTGAGGGTGCTGCTCGATGAGCGAGTTGCAGCGGGTTCACATCACCTGACTTGGGACGGGATGTCTGATGATCGTCTGCTCTGCCCGTCCGGGGTTTATTTTGTCTCTCTCAAGACGTCAGAATTCTCTCAGAAGCGGGCGCTGACGCTGGTCAGATAGCGTCCACTCAATCTTCTGGCGTGCTCCCTCAATTCTCCCTATCCTCACTTCGCCCGGATATTCTTGACCGCCGCCGGGATCTTGA
>DAOLSP010000036.1 GCA_035419245.1 bacterium
CCCGCTCCATCGGCCCCTACTCCCTGATCACCCAGCAGCCGCTGGGCGGCAAGGCGCAGTTTGGCGGTCAGCGCTTCGGCGAAATGGAAGTCTGGGCGCTCGAGGCCTACGGCGCCGCCTATACGTTGCAGGAGATCCTTACGGTCAAGTCGGATGATGTCCGCGGCCGCTCCAAGGCGTACGAAGCCATCGTCAAGGGCGAGAGCATCCCCGAACCGGGTTTGCCGGAATCCTTCAACGTGCTGATTCGCGAGTTGATGGGCCTGGGCCTGGATGTGGAGCTGATCAGCAAAACTGCGAAGAAATAATCTGTGCAGATGGGGTCCCCCGTCGATATCAGAGGTGCAGCGGATGCTCCTGCAAAAGGGGAGGTCCGCTACGCCTCTTTATGCGTTTTTCTTAACCAGGCTCCCTTGTTGAGTTTGGAGGTGACCATTTGAATTACATGTTCGCACAAGAAGCTCCCGTACAGGATGCCAATTTTTCCGCCATCTATATCGGCCTGGCCTCGCCGGACAAGATCCTCGAACGGTCGCACGGAGAGGTGACCAAGCCGGAGACCATCAATTACCGCTCCTTCAAGCCCGAAAAAGACGGTCTCTTTTGCGAAAAGATTTTTGGCCCGGTGCGCGATTGGGAATGCCATTGCGGCAAATACAAGCGCATCCGTTACAAGGGCATCGTCTGCGACCGCTGCGGCGTCGAAGTGACTATGAAGAGCGTCCGCCGCGAGCGCATGGGCCACATCACTCTGGCCGTGCCCGTGGTCCATATCTGGTACTGGAAATCCCTCCCCTCCAAGATCGGCTACATCCTCGGGATGAGCATCAAAGAGCTGGAGAAGGTGATTTATTATGAATCCTATGTCGTGATCCGCCCCGGCAAAAGCGGCCTCAGCGCCAAAGATCTGATCACTGAAGAGGATTTTCTCGACGTGACCGAGCGCATGCGCGAGCTCGAGACCGATGTACCTGAAGATCAGCGCTTTTATGCCGAGATCGGCGGCCTGGCGGTCCATGCCCTGCTGCGCCAGGTCAACATCGACACCCTTTCCCACGAACTGCGCCTCCAGGCGCGCACCGAGACCTCGATCCAGCGCAAGGCCGAGGCCCTCAAACGCCTCAAGGTCGTCGAGGCCTTCCGTCGCTCCAACCGCGACCGGGAAAACCGGCCGGACTGGATGGTGATGTCGGTGATCCCGGTGGTGCCGCCCGAGCTGCGCCCCCTGGTTCCCCTCGAGGGCGGCCGTTTCGCCACCTCGGACCTCAATGATCTTTACCGCCGCGTCATCATCCGCAACAATCGGCTCAAGAAGCTGCTCGAGATCAAGGCCCCCGAGGTGATCCTGCGCAACGAGAAGCGCATGCTCCAGGAGGCGGTCGATTCGCTCTTCGACAACGGCCGCAAGTCTTCGGCCGTGCGCAGCGACGGCAACCGCGCCCTCAAAAGCCTCTCCGATATGCTGCGCGGCAAGCAGGGCCGCTTCCGTCAGAACCTGCTGGGCAAGCGCATCGACTACTCCGGCCGCTCGGTCATCGTCGTCGGCCCGGAGCTGCGCCTCCATGAATGCGGGCTGCCCAAGGAGATGGCGCTCGAACTCTTTAAGCCCTTCGTCATCCGCAAGCTGGTTGAGCGCGGCCTGGTCAAGACCGTCAAGAGCGCCAAGAAGTATGTCGAACGCCGCGGGTCCGAGGTCTGGGATATCCTCGAGGAGATCATCGACGATCACCCCGTGATGCTCAACCGCGCCCCGACCCTCCATCGTCTCGGCATCCAGGCTTTCCAGCCGGTGCTAATCGAGGGCAAAGCGATCCAGATTCACCCCCTGGTTTGCGCCGCTTTCAACGCCGACTTTGACGGCGACCAGATGGCGGTGCACGTCCCGCTCTCCTTCTATGCCCAAATCGAGACCAAGATCCTGATGCTCTCGAGCCACAACATCCTCTCCCCGGCGCATGGACGGCCGCTGGCCATCCCCAGCCAGGATATCGTGCTCGGGATCTATTACCTGACCAAGCGCCGCACCGGTGTGCAGGGCGAGGGGATGACCTTCGCCTCGACCGACGAGGTTCTCATCGCCTACAATGATCAGCGCATCGCCCTTCACGCCCCGATCAAGGTGCGCTTCAAGAACGAACTCATCGAGACAACCGTCGGCCGCGTCATCTTTAACGATATCCTTCCCGAGGAATTAAAGTTCGTCAACGCCGGTCTGACCAAAAAGGCTATCGAGGACCTGGTGGCGCGCGCCTACAACAAGCTGGGCAACCATCGCACCGCGCAGCTCCTCGACGACCTGAAAAATATCGGCTTTCAGTTCGCCATGAAGTCGGGCACTACCGTCGGTCTCGACGACGTGCTGGTCCCGCCCGAAAAGGAAGAATTGCTCGGCATGGCTTTCAAGAGTGTCGATGCCATCCTCAAACGCTACGAGCGCGGCATCATCACCGATGGCGAGCGCTACAACCAGATCATCGACATCTGGACGCACACCACCAGCGCCGTAGCCGAAAAGATGTTCGAGCGGCTGCGCCAGGACCGTCAGGGCTTCAATCCCATCTTCATGATGGCCGATTCCGGCGCGCGCGGTTCGAAAGAGCAGATCCGACAGCTCGCTGGTATGCGCGGCCTGATGGCCAAGCCGCAGAAGAAGATGACCGGCTCGATGGGCGAAATCATCGAGAACCCGATCACTGCCAACTTCCGCGAGGGTCTTTCGGTGCTCGAGTACTTCATCTCCACCCACGGCGCCCGCAAGGGTCTGGCCGACACCGCCCTCAAAACCGCCGACGCCGGTTACCTCACCCGCCGGCTCGTCGATGTCGCCCAGGACGTCATCATCACGCAAACCGACTGTGGCACCATCCTCGGCCTGCGTGTGGCCGACATCAAGGAGGGCGAGGAGGTGATCGAGTCGATGCAGGACCGCATCATCGGGCGCGTCGCGGCTGAAGACATCTTCGATCCCGAAACGGGCGACGTCATCATCGAGGCCGGGGCCCTCATCAACGAAGAGACCGCCAAGAAGATCAGCGACGCCGGCCCCGAGTCGGTGATGATCCGCTCGGTCCTCACCTGTGAAGCCCCGCGCGGTGTCTGCGCCCAGTGCTACGGACGCAACCTCGCCACGGGCAAGATGGTCTGCATCGGCGAGGCCGTGGGCGTCATGGCGGCGCAGTCGATCGGCGAGCCGGGCACCCAGCTGACCCTGCGAACCTTCCACATCGGCGGTACCGCCTCGCGCATCGCGGCCCAGTCCCAAGTCGCGGTCAAGCACGAGGGTACCATCGCCTGGGATAATCTCAAGACCGTCGAGCGCGAGGACGGTGAGATCGTCTGCATCGGGCGCAACGGCCGCATCAACGTGCAGGATGATGACAACCGCAATATGGAGCGCCTCACGGTGCCCTACGGCGCGACGATCATCGTCCGGCCGGGTGAACGCGTGGAAAAGGGGACCGTCATCTTCAAGTGGGATCCCTATACCGCCAGCATCCTCAGCACCACCTCGGGCAAGGTGCAGTTCCGCGATCTGCTCGAGAACATCACCTTCCGCGAGGAGATGGATGAGACCACGGGCATGCGTCAGCGGGTGGTCATTGAAACCCGCACGCGCAATCTCAGTCCCACCATCAACATTCTCGATGAGAAGGGCAAGGTCACCAGCGCCTATGTCATCCCGACCCGGGCCAACCTGGTGGTGCGTGACGGTGATATGATCACGGCCGGCGATGCGCTGGTCAAAATCCCGCGCGAGATCGCCAAAACCCGCGATATCACCGGCGGTCTGCCGCGAGTCGCCGAGCTTTTTGAGGCGCGGCGGCCGAAGGAGCCGGCCGTGGTCAGCGAGATCGACGGCATCGTCGAGTTCGGTGAGATGAAGCGTGGCGTGCGCAAGATCCTGGTGCGCTCCGAAGACGGCCATGAGGAAAAGGTCTACATGATCGGCTACGGCAAGCACGTCCTCGTCCACGCCGGCGATTTCGTCCATGCGGGCGAAAAACTCTCCGAAGGCTCGGTCGTGCCCCACGATATTCTCGCCATCATGGGCGCCAACAAGGTGCAGGAATACCTCGTCAACGAGATCCAGGAGGTCTACCGGCTGCAGGGTGTGCGCATCAATGACAAGCACATCGAGGTGATCGTCCGCCAGATGCTGCAAAAGGTCAAGATCGAGGATCCCGGCGATACCTTTTACCTCGAGGGCGACCAGGTCGACCGCCTCAGCTTTCTCGCCGAGAACGAGCGCATCCGCAATATGGTGGTCATCACCGAGCGCGGCGACTCCAAATTCCAGGTCGATGAGATGGTAGAGGCCGAGGAGTTCCGCAAGGTCGTGGCCAAACTGGAGGCGGCGGAGAAAACCCCGCCCCAGGCGCGTTCCGGCCAGCCGGCCACCTTCCAGCCGCTGCTGCTCGGCATCACCAAGGCTTCGCTGACCACCGAAAGTTGGATTTCGGCGGCCTCCTTCCAGGAGACCACCCGGGTGCTCACCGACGGTTCGGTCGAAGGCAAGGTGGATGAGCTGCTCGGCCTCAAGGAAAACGTGGTCATGGGCCATCTCATTCCGGCCGGCACCGGCATCAGCCGCTACAAGGAGATCAAGGTCGAAGGACCCGAGATCGACCTCCCCACGCCGCCAGAGCGTCCGGCCGCCCAGCCCGCGGTCCTTATCGAGGATGAGGAGGACGAGGGAAATGTCATCGACCTTGAAGAGCTGGAAAATGAATAAGTTCTGTGCAGAAAGTGAATAAATTTCTTGAAATTTGCAGAAAATTACCTTATATTAAAAGGCTTTGACAAAATTTGGAGGTAGAGTGCCAACCATCAATCAACTGGTTCGCACCGGTCGCGAAACTCTCGGCAAGCGTGAGAAAGCCCCGGCGCTCAACAAATCACCGCAGCGGCGCGGCGTCTGCACCCGCGTTTACACCACCACGCCCAAAAAGCCCAATTCTGCCTTGCGCAAGGTGGCGCGTGTGCGCCTCAGCAACCAGATTGAAGTGACGGCCTATATTCCGGGTGAGGGTCACAACCTCCAGGAGCATTCGATTGTCATGATCCGCGGCGGACGTGTCAAGGATTTGCCGGGCGTCCGTTATCATATCGTCCGCGGCGTGCTGGATACCAGCGGCGTCCAGGACCGCAAGCAGAGCCGTTCCAAATATGGCGCCAAACGCGGCAAGTAAGCGGCGCATTCGAGAGCCTATTCCTATCCTATTGAGAGTCTTGCATGTCGAGAAGAAAAACACCATCAAAGCGGATTGTACTGCCTGATCCTAAATTCAACAGCGTGCTGGTGACCAAGTTTATCAATGGTCTGCTCCGCGGCGGCAAACGCAGCGTGGCGGAGACCATTTTTTACGATGCCATCGATATCATCGCCGCCAAGACCAGCGCCGATGGGTTGCCGGTCTTCGAAAAGGCGATGCATAACGTCCGGCCGATGCTCGAAGTGCGCTCCCGCCGTGTCGGCGGCGCCACCTATCAGGTCCCGGTCGATATCCGCGGCGAACGTCAGCAGGCGCTAGCCATCCGCTGGATTATCAATTACGCCAAGGGACGTTCCGAAAAGACCATGTCCGAAAAACTCGCCGCAGAATTGATGGCCGCGGCGAAAAATGAAGGCAACTCGATCAAGAAACGCGAGGATACCCATAAAATGGCCGAAGCCAACAAGGCTTTCGCCCATTTCCGCTGGTAGTTCGCTCTGGTTTAAGCCAGTCTTGCATTCTAACTCCGGGCTAACAAGGCTCAAAGACAGCCGGTCCGGAAAGTGGGTGCCAGGACTTGGCGCTGCATAATTCGCTCCCTCTCTGTAACCACTTGCAATTGAGATGGATGCGTGGCGCGCCACTTTCTGATGCCCACGCACCTGCGCTCCGAAATCAACCCGGGAGGCGCGCTCTAAAGGTAAGTGGCTTTTTTATGTCAACCCCGTCCCCTCTGGATAAGACCCGTAATATCGGCATCATGGCCCACATCGATGCCGGTAAGACGACCACCACTGAACGGATCTTGTATTATACCGGCAAGGTGCACCGGATGGGCGAGGTCGATGATGGCGCCGCTACTATGGACTGGATGCAGCAGGAACGCGAACGCGGGATCACCATCACCTCCGCCGCGATCACCTGCACCTGGAAGAACCATCGCATCAATATTATAGACACCCCCGGCCATGTCGATTTCACGGCCGAAGTCGAACGTTCTTTGAGAGTTTTGGATGGCGCGGTCGCCATCTTCGATGCCGCCGGCGGCGTCGAGCCGCAGTCGGAGACGGTCTGGCGTCAGGCGGACAAGTACCGCATCCCGCGCATCGCCTATGTCAACAAGATGGATCGGGTCGGGGCCGACTTTGAGATGGTCCTGGAGTCGATGAGGGAACGGCTCCACACCCGGCCTGTCTCGATCCAGCTTCCCATCGGCGCCGAGGATCGCTTCATCGGCCTGGTTGATCTGATCAGCATGAAGGCGATCTACTACGATGAGGCGACTCTGGGCAGCACGTGGGAGGAGAGCGAGATCCCCGCGGAACTACAGGAGAAGGCCTTCGCCAAGCGTCACGACCTGATCGAGACCATCGCCGATTTCGATGATGCGGTCATGGAGAAATACCTCTCCGGAGAAACCGTCACCATCGAGGAGATCCATCGCGCCCTGCGCGCCGGCACCCTCAAGGATGCCATCGTCCCGGTCCTCTGCGGCGCCTCGGTCAAGAACCGTGGTGTCCAGCATCTCCTCGATGCGGTCGTTCGTTACCTGCCCAGCCCCCTGGATGTGCCGCCGGTGGAAGGGGTCAATCCCTATACCGAAAAGATGGAGAAACGGACGGCCGACGACCAGCAACCCTTCACGGCGCTCGCTTTCAAGATCATGACCGATCCCTTTGTCGGCAAGCTCACCTACTTCCGGGTTTATTCGGGGAGCATCGCCGTCGGCGAGACCGCGCTCAACACCGGCACGGAAAAGAAGGAGCGCTTCAGCCGCATCCTGCAGATGTCCGCCAACAAGCGTGACGACATCCAGCGCGTCTCCACTGGCGATATCGCCGCGGCCGTCGGCCTGCGCAACACCCGCACCGGAGACACGCTTTGCGATCCTAAGCATCCGTTGATGCTCGAGAGCATGAACTTTCCGATCCCGGTCATCCGCATCGCCATCGAACCCCGGTCCAAGGCCGATCAGGATCGCATGAGCACCGCGCTGACTGCGTTGGCGGATGAGGATCCGACCTTTCAGTACAGTGTCGACGCCGAGACCGGGCAGATGATCATCGCCGGCATGGGCGAACTGCACCTCGAGATCCTGGTCGACCGCCTGATGCGCGAGTTCAAGGTTCAGGCCAACGTCGGCAAGCCGCAGGTCGCTTACCGCGAGACCATCACCGAGCCGGTGACCAGCGAGATCCGCTTCGTCAAACAGACCGGCGGCAAAGGACAATATGCCCACGTCGTCATCGAGTTTTCTCCGGCTGAACAGGGCGAGATCTTTTCCTTCACCAGCCACGTCGGCCCGATGCAGGTGCCAGGGCAGTTCATCCGGCCGGTGGAACAGGGTATCCGTGAGGCGATGGTCAGCGGCGTGATCGCCGGGTATCCGATCATCGACATCAAGGCGAACCTGGTCGACGGCTCCTTCCATGATGTCGATTCCAGCGAGCTGGCCTTCAAGATCGCCGGGGCGATGGCGCTGCAGGATGCGGCACGGCGCGGCAAGCCGATTCTAATGGAGCCGATCATGGACCTGGAGGTGATCACTCCGGAAGAGTATTTCGGGGCAATCCTCAGCGATCTGGCGGCGCGGCGGGCCAAGATCGCCAACCACCACAAGCGCAAGGATGCCCAGGTCATCAACGCCCAGGCTCCCCTGGCCGAGATGTTCGGCTACGCCACCGCCCTGCGCAACATGTCACAAGGCCGCGCCGTCTTTACAATGCGGTTCTTCAACTATCAGAAGGTTACGGAAGAAGTAGGCAAGAAGCTCCTGCAAAAGATGGGGCTGATGGTATAGAATTCAAGGAGAGTGTATCATGGCAAAGCAAAAGTTCGAGCGGACCAAGCCGCATGTGAACATCGGCACGATTG
>DAOLSP010000037.1 GCA_035419245.1 bacterium
AGCATGACTCTTTTTATTTACAAGCTCTTTTTACACAAAATTACGGATTTAATCTCCTATTTCTAAATGGGACAACAAGAGCATATGGGAAAGATATGATTACCATAGTTATGGTATCTTATCAGAGCCTTATATTGAACTGTCCGCTATTTCTCTTTTTTATTTAACAGATACCGGAAGAAGATGGAATGGCGATATTTATAGTGTCCGAGATAGATTGGCCCATCAGACAAATAGTAAATATCGCACAACGAATGATATTATTGAAGCATGTAAAAAGGAAGAACTACCCGCTGAAGTTCTTATAACGACTCATCCTCAACGTTGGTCCACGAATTATATTGATTGGCTGATCGAGCTTTTAATGCAAAATACAAAAAATCTAATTAAACGGCCTTTGGCAAAATTGAGATGATAAAAAGACGTAAAAGGATTCCAGTATTGCAGTTATTTCTTATCGGCTTATGGCCCAATTTTATTAAAAAGGCTATTTATCGCTTAAAGGGATATCGTTTTGGAAAAAATGTACAATTGAGTTTTGGCGCTGTTGTAAGCGGCGATAAAGTAATAATCGATGAAGGTGTTCAAATCGGATTTTTTGTAATCATTCAGGCAAAAGAGGTTCATATCGGCAGATTTTCTACGATTGGTGCATTCTCCTATCTAGATACTGAGGTAATAGATATTGGAGAAGACACAAGAATTAGAGAGCAGGTTTTTGTAGGTGGACTTACTACGACGGAATCGAGATTGTCTGTAGGCTCAAGATGTTTGATAATGCAAATGTGTTATCTTAATCCCACTTTCCCAATAGTCATAGGGGATGATTCGGCACTTGGCGGCAATACTTTGCTTTTTACTCATAGCTCCTGGCTTTCTGTTTTAGAAGGCTATCCTGCCAACTTTGGTTCTATCACCATTGGCAAAAAAGTGTGGATACCATGGCGGACTTTTATTGCTTCAGGTGTCTCAATAGGCGACAACGTTATTGTGCAGCCTAATACATTAGTAAACGAAAATATTCCGGCCAATTCCATTGCTGGTGGCCGCCCCCTAAGAATCGTACCGAATGCTATTTATCGGCCTTTGAACCAAAAGGCGAAACTGGATAAAATTCAATCGATTTTACAGGAATTCATCGTCTATTTAAATTATTGTGAAATTATAGCGAATCATACTATTAAGCCGGATTTTGATGAATATACTGTTATAAATAATGGCATGAATAGGATTTTTCTTTGTTTGGACTCGACGATCCCATTGACAGTGTGCCCATTGGATGTGATTATCTATTGTAATGCTACTGATTGCCATTCAATTTCATTTCCCAAAACTGCAGGTATGATTTTGAATGTTGCATCGATGACGCGTTCGGGAAGTTGCGATTTAGGGGAAGAACTTGTGCGGTTTTTCTCAAGGTATGGCATAAGATTTACCCGTATAGATTGAAGCAACTTACTGAATGGCATCCTCCCCGTTTTATTAATGCATTCGTGATTTGCACGGATTAATAACGTTATCCGCACTTTTTCGTCCTTAATACCATCTAATGTAACTGCAATTCCTCGAACCAGTCCGCTACAAAACACCTCCTATAGAAATCTTGACTCTATAAGATATCTCAGAAATGATATAATCCAGATTTTTAGTTTAACTATCTTACCACTTGGTAGAAAGGAACTATTGAACGATGCCATCAACTGTAGAGAAACTACTAGTAACTGTTAATACAGTTAGGGATAACAAAGGTTTACCGGCGCTGGCTGATTTAAAGCCTCAGAATGATTTGCGTAACGATCTGGGATTTGATTCATTAGACTTGGCTGAATTGACTGTACGAATTGAAAAAGAGCACGGCATTGATATTTTTGCCGATGGTTTTGTGCTGACTGTGGCTGAGATTCTTGCAAAATTGGAGAGATAGCACTGGATAAGATTTTCCTATACGACTACAAGTCCGGCAAACAGTATACCTTTAGTCAGTTGCTTGCAGATCTAAGTAGACTATCTGAAATTGAACGATATAGTTACAAGCAGGATTTATACGCGATATTTCTTACGATAGTTGCTGCCCATCTTCACAAAATCGATTTGGTAATATTGGACGGCGATTTTACTGCTGATGAGTTGAGCAAATTACGTATTGAGTCAGCTGTAATAGGGAAGAAGCAACAAGTAGTCCCTCTATCAATCGATTCAGTAGATAAGTTGATCAAAATCCTGACTGACAATCAATCCTGGCAATTGACCCTATTTACCTCTGGAACTACCGGCATTCCCAAGAGCATTACTCACACTTTCAGATCACTGACCCGGGCGGTACGTATTTCACCAAAGCATACTGATGATATTTGGGGTTTTGCATACAATCCAACACACATCGCCGGCTTGCAGGTATTTTATCAGGCCTTGCTAAACGGCAATATCTTGGTCAATCTCTTTAACGCTAGCCGGCATACTGTCCTGGACCTTATCAAATCCTTCCAAATCACCAATATTTCCGCGACCCCCACATTTTACCGGATGCTCCTACCCCTTACTGAAGTCTATCCTTCAGTAAAAAGATTGACTTCCGGCGGTGAAAAATTCGATGCTGGTTTAAGCGAGCAATTACTCTCCTCTTTCCAAAATGCCAGAATGCGAAATATCTATGCCTCCACAGAAGCCGGGACCATGTTAGAAGGGGCTGACGATACTTTTTTAATCAAAGATGAAAGCCTGTACCGTATTGTCGATAACGAGCTCTATGTACATCGTTCATTGCTTGGAGAAGGCGATTCGGCATTATTGGTAGATGATGAATGGTATCATACTGGTGATCTTGTCGAAATAATTCAGGAGAATCCTAAAAAGGTCCGCTTTCTTCACCGCAAGAATGAAATGATAAATGTTGGTGGCTACAAAGTAAATCCGCTAGAAGTGGAAGAAATTATCTGTATGCATCATGCGGTCAAGCAGGCCTTTGTCTATGGCAAGCCCAATACTCTCCTTGGCCATATTCTAATAGCCGATATAGTTGCTGAGGCCGGGCTGACAGAAAAAGAGATTCGGACGTTTCTGCAATCACGATTGCAGCTGTATAAAATACCTCGGATCGTAAATTTCGTAGATAACATAAGGCTTACACGGTCTGGAAAACTCAAGAGAACATAAAGGAAATTTCATTGAAAAATATACTGGTCACAGGTATTAAACAAGGCCTTGGGCTGCAAGTCACCAAAGCATTACTCGAGCAGAACTACAAGGTTTTTGGCGTAGCTTTAGACAACAATGCGGACTTGGATGGCTTGAAAAAAGAATATAGAGATAGACTGATTATAATCATTACGGACCTGGCTGATATTGAGGGCTCTATCGAAAGTATTTTTACCCGGACATTAGGGTTCCACACTCCTCTCCATGGCTTTGTGAATAACGCCGCTATCGCCTATGATGATATTATCAGCAATCTCAATTACGAACCTTTGCAGCGCATGTATCAAATAAATGTATTCTCTCCGTTCATGTTGACCAAGCATGTTATTCGCAACATGCTTCTGCATAATATCCAGGGTTCCATTGTGCATATCTCTTCCATAAGTGTGCATACCGGCTATAAAGGATTGGCGATGTATGCGTCTACGAAGGGAGCTCTTGAGGCTTTTTCCAGGACGACTGCCCGAGAATGGGGGGAACGCGGCATACGCAGCAACTGCCTGGTTGCCGGTTTCATGGAGACAGGCATGAGTGCTCCACTGAGCACTGCACAAAAGGACCGGATTTTCAAACGTACTTCCCTTAAAAAGCCGACGGAGCTGGCTTCGGTAGCCAACATGGTGGAGTATTTGCTTTCGGATAAAAGCCGTTCTGTTACGGGCTCCAATGTTTTTGTTGATTCGGGAACGATATAGCCGGAGTATTAATAGCCCAGATTCTCACTGGCCGTCTCGGTTTCGGGAGAAATGCGGCAGGGAACATGCTGGTTTTTTCGTGCGGTTGATTTTCCGGTGTACTTTCCCCGATAGCCTCCAACAGCGCATGCGCGAGGATCCGGGCTATGCCGGGAGATTTGTCTAGCACCTGCCATGCGTTATCGTGTTATGTTCACAGGGGGAGTCATGTTTAATCTATCTGCCGCCATCGCCGGCGCGGCGCCGTTGAAAAGGCCCATGATCGCTCTCAAACGCCACCGACTAATGCTGCTTGACCAGGCGCTGCTCAATCTGATTTTTATGGCCCTGCATTACTGGAGCCAGGGCACCTTGCGGCTGCCGCCAGGCTATTCCAAACTGCTGCTGCTGATTAATGCGGCCTGGCTGGTGATTTCGCTCTCCAATCATAAATTTACGCTCAAAGGGCTGACCGGTTTTGGCGATATTTTGCTGATGCTGGGGCGCACCGCTCTGCTGATGCTTTTCGCCACCTCGCTGACCCTGGTCATCTGGGACCTGCGCGATTTCGCCCGCCTCCACATCCTCGGCTCTTTCTCCCTGCTGCTGCTGGCCGAGATTCTCATCGCCGGGCTGATCTACCCGAACCTGCGCCGGCGCATCGCGGCATCGGCCATAACCTCCCGGCGGAGGACGGCACGGCAGTCCATCCCCTTCGCGCTGGCCGATCTGCTGCTCTTCATCCTTTTCTTTGCCGCTGTGCATCAGCTCAAGTATGGCGCGACCGCTATGGATTCGCGCAGCTGGATGATGCTCGGCATCATGGCGGGGATGTGGCTGCTCAGCGCCGAGTGGACCGGCAAATTTATCAAACACCCGCATCCCAATTTTTACTATCTCTTCGAACCCTTTGTCAAGGCGGCCTTTATCATGACCGCTTCGGCGGCGGTGCTGATCTGGGCTTTTCAGCTTTTTTCCTACTCACGCACCCTGCTTCTGGCGCCGGTCCTGCTGCTGCTGGCGGCCGAGGCGCCTCTGGCGCTGATCTGGCTGCGCATCCGTTCGGTCAAGGCGGAGGAGCGGGACGTGGAGGACGCGGCGGCCGTCAGCCTGATTCTGGAGGAGAAGGAGCTGCCGCTGGCGCCGGCGGGCGAATTGAGAGTGGCGGCGCGGCACCGGCTGGAAAACCACTTTCTGGCTGAACACCCCGCCATTTTCAGGCTGCTCGACAGCCGCTGCGATCTTGACGCCGTGGAACTCTCCGCCGTCTCGGTGCTGGATACCCACACCTCCTATAACATTGAGATACTCGAGCCGCTCTCCCGGCAGCTCTTAATCAATCTCCACCGCGTCAACGATTTCCGCTATCTCAACCGCTATTTCCTCACCGTGCACCAGAAGCTGGTCCAGGGCGGCTATTTCGCCGGCCTGATGGATACCTATGAGGGACGCTATAACTATCTCAATAAAAAATATCCCAAGTACATGGCGCAGATGATCTATCTGCTCGATTTTCTCGTGCGCCGGGTGATGCCCAAACTTCCCGTCCTGGAGAAAGTCTATTTCACCATCTCCCGCGGCCGCAGCCGCGCCCTCTCCAACGCCGAACTCCTCGGCCGGCTCTATTTCTGCGGCTTTCGCGTCCTCGCCGCCCTGCCGATCGGCACCCAGCTCTTTTATATCGCCCAGAAGGACAAGAGTCCCAGCGACAATCCCAATCCCTCCTACGGTCCGCTGGTCAAGCTGAAGCGCATCGGCTACCAGGGCCGGCCCTTCACCCTCTACAAGCTGCGCACCATGCATCCCTACTCCGAGTTCATCCAGGATTATGTGCACAAGCACAACGATCTGGATGAAAGCGGCAAGTTCAGGGACGATTTCCGCGTCACCACCTGGGGACGGCTCTTCCGCAAGTTCTGGCTGGACGAGCTGCCGCAACTGATCAACTGGCTAGCCGGGGACGTCAAGATCGTCGGCGCCCGCGCTCTGTCGGAGCACTATTACAGCCTCTATCCGAAGGAGCTGCAAAAACTGCGCAACCGCTTCAAGCCGGGACTGGTGCCGCCCTTTTATGTGGATCTGCCCAAATCACTGAAAGAGGTACAGGCCTCGGAGCGGCGCTATTTCGAGGCCAAACTGGCCCATCCGATCAAGACGGACTGGATCTATTTCTTCAGGGCGATGCATAATATTTTGATCAAGAAGGCGCGATCGAAGTAGGCCGAACACCGGGGGGGGGGCCACCGAAAAAGATATTGCAATGAATGGATTCAATTAATACATTTCAAATGAAAACATAAGCGGTGGGAACCAGAGTATCCGCATTTATAGGAGTTGTATATGTTACCCTTGCCGTTTGATGCTTTGAAAATTGCCGATATCTGCCGGAATAATGATGTTTCAAGACTTTGCCTCTTCGGTTCCTATGCACGAAATGAAGAGACGGCTAAAAGCGATATAGATTTGCTTGTAGAATTTAGTAAACCTAAAAGTTTGTTTGCTCTTGTTCGATTGGAAAGAATACTCTCTGCAGCGATTGGTAAGAAAGTGGATTTGCTCACCAAGGCTTCCCTTAGTCCTTATTTGAGGGATCGTATTCTTAATGAGCTGAGGACAATCTATGAATCGTGATGATTCAATATATCTACGACATATTATTGATGCTATTGAAAAAATAGAAAACTATTCCAAGAACCTGGACGCCGTTTCTTTTTATGCATCTGATCTTGTTCAAGATGCATGCATCCGCCAATTGCTCGTTATCGGTGAAGCTGCCAAAGCTGTCTCCGCTTCAATAAAAATAAAATACAGCGCCATCCCTTGGAATGATATGGCCGGCATGCGCGACAAACTGGTTCACCAGTACTTTGGAATCGATTTGGAAAAAGTGTGGCTTACAATCCAGGGAGATTTGCCATCCCTAAAAGCAGAAATTGAAAAAATTCTTCAGCGTATTTAATTCAATTCTAGCCCCCACCGGCTTGCCGCGTGGGAACCAGAACACCGCCCGTCCTTCTCGAAGCGTCAGCTGACAATATTTTTGCGAATGATGGCACAATTCCTTATAGTGGATCATCAATGAAGAAGAATGAACACGGCAAAGCAGCCTGTTGACAAATGATTTATTCAAATTGTTTTGCGAAGAAATTTCGCAACTTGTCATGTGCGACCTGGCCCAATTTAAAGCGTAGATAATCAAGAAGTGGGTTCATGGAAGATAATGAGCTTCGAGCAGTGGCGATGGACTTGCCTTTTCAGAAGTCCGGTGAGGACAGAGAAAAGCTGTTGGGAGTTGTCGGCGCCCTGGTCTTGCGAAGGATAAGTCTGGACAAGGCCGCTGAGATCATGGGAATGCAAAGAGAGCGATTCCTGACGCTTTTGGAAACGATCGGAGTAAATTATTCTTATTTAGTGCAGGCAGATTTAACCGAAAAGGAATCCTGGTAATGATAGCTGTTTTTGACAGTTCTGCTTGGGTATTTTTGTCAAAGCTCGGCGTCATTGAACAAGGTATTTCTTTATCCTCGATTTTGCACTGCTGAACATCATCTTTTTAGCTCTGCATTATTTCAG
>DAOLSP010000038.1 GCA_035419245.1 bacterium
GCCTTGCCGCCCAGCGGCTGCTGGGTGATCAGGGAGTAGGGGCCGATGGAGCGGGCGTGGATTTTATCCTCGACCAGATGGCTGAGTTTCATCATATAGATCCATCCGACGGTCACCTCTTCATCGATCAGCTCGCCGGTGCGGCCGTCGTAGAGCGGGGTCTTGCCGCTCTCGGGCACGCCGCCCTTCTTCATCTCGGTACGGATCTCGCTGAGGGTTGCGCCGTCGAAGACCGGTGTGGCGTAGTACTTGCCGAGCTTGGCAGCGGCCCAGCCGAGGTTGGTCTCGAGGATCTGCCCCAGGTTCATACGCGAAGGCACGCCCAGGGGGTTGAGGACGATATCGACCGAAGTGCCGTCCGGCAAATAGGGCATATCCTCGATCGGGACGATCTTGGAAACCACGCCCTTGTTGCCATGGCGTCCGGCCATCTTGTCGCCGACCATCAGCTTGCGCTTCTTGGCGACATAGACCTTGGCCAGCTGGACGATACCGGGAGGCAGTTCGTCGCCGACGGTGATCTTGAATTTGGCCAGCTCGTACTCATCCTCGAGTGCGGTCATCTTGGTGTAGTAACGGGCGTTGACCAGCGAAACCTTGCGATTGGTCTCTTCATCATCGGTGAGCGGGCTGCTGTAATCGATCTGATCGAAATCGAGCTTGCCGAGATTGCCGCTCTTGAGCACGGTTTTGGCCTTGATGATCACCTTGCCCGAACCCTTTTCGCGGATGCCGGCGCTGTTCTGGTTGCTGAGAACCGAGATCATCTTGTCGGCGCGCAGCTGACGGACGCGGCTGCGTTCGCTTTCGATCCAGACGTCCAGCTCGTCAAGGCTCTTTTTCTCCTTGCGGCGGGTGGAGGGATCTTTCTTTTTACGCGAAAAGAGACGGGTATCGATGACGATGCCCTTGAGTCCTGGAGGCGCCTTGAGGGAGGCATCCTTGACATCGCCGGCTTTTTCGCCAAAGATCGCCTTGAGCAGCTTCTCTTCCGGGGTGGGATCACTCTCACCCTTGGGCGTCACCTTGCCGACGAGGATATCTCCCTGGGTGACCTCGGCCCCGGAGCGGACGATACCGTTCTCATCCAGGTCTTTGGTCGTCTCCTCGGAGACGTTGGGGATCTCGCGGGTCAGCTCCTCTTCGCCGCGCTTGGTGTCGCGCACCTGCAGCTCGAATTCCTCGATATGGACCGAGGTGAAGATGTCGTCGCGGACGACGCGTTCGGAGATGACGATGGCGTCTTCGAAGTTGTAGCCGCGCCAGGGCATGAAGGCGACCAGGACGTTGCGGCCGAGGGCCAGCTCACCCATTTCAGTGGCGGCGCCATCCGCGATCACCTGTCCGGCCTTGACCACATCGCCCTCGGAGACGATCGGCTTCTGGTTGATGCAGGTGTCCTGGTTGGTGCGCATGAACTTGGTCAGGTTATAGGTAACCAGGCCGGTATCGTTGAAATCGCCGAGTTTCTCGAGGGCCTCACTTTTGGAGGCGGTCTCCTTGCGGCGGATGATGATACGGCGGGCATCGACTTTTTCGACAACGCCGTTGTACTCCGAGACGATCACGGCGCGCGAGTCGCGGGCGATCTTGCCCTCCATGCCGGTGCCGACATAGGGCGCAGCCGGATTGAGGAGGGGTACCGCCTGGCGCTGCATGTTCGAGCCCATGAGGGCGCGGTTGGCGTCGTCGTGCTCGAGGAAGGGGATCAGGGCGGCGGCGGCCGAGACGATCTGGGTCGGGGAGACATCCATATAATCGATCTTGGCCGGCTCCTCGATCGGGAACTCGCCGCGCACGCGCGACTTGACCCGCTCGTTGACAAACCGGCCCTTCTCGTCCAGTTCCTCGCTGGCCTGAGCCACAATCAGTTCCTCTTCATCGTCGGCGGCCATGAAATCGATCTGCTCGGTGGCCACCCCGTTGACGACCTTGCGGTAGGGGGTTTCGATGAAACCGAACTCATTGATCCGCGCAAAGGTGGTCAGCGAGGAAATGAGGCCGATATTCGGCCCTTCCGGGGTCTCGATCGGGCAGAGACGCCCGTAATGGGTGTAATGGACATCGCGCACCTCAAAGCCGGCGCGTTCACGGGTCAGACCGCCGGGCCCCAGGGCCGAAAGGCGGCGCTTGTGGGTCAGCTCCGAAAGTGGATTGGTCTGATCCATGAACTGCGACAGCTGGCTGGTGCCGAAAAAGGTATTGATGACCGAAAGGATGGTGCGGGCATTGACCAGATCCTGCGGCGTCGGATTCTCGCTCTCGCGCAGGTTCATCCGCTCCTTGATCGTGCGGGCCATGCGGGCGAGACCGACGCTCATCTGCGAGGCGAGCTGCTCATCGACAGTGCGCACCCGGCGGTTGCCAAGGTGATCGATGTCGTCGGGCGTGCGCTTGCCCTTGCGCAGATCGAGGAGATACTGGATGATGCCAATGATATCTTCCTTGGTCAGGGCGGTGGTATCGGGCGGCACCTCGAGGTTGAGCTTTTTGTTCAAACGATGGCGGCCCACCTCGCCGAGATCGTAGCGCTTGGGATTGAAGAAGAGGCGTTCGATCAGCTGGCGGGCGGTGTCGAGATCCGGAGCTTCGCCGGAACGCAGGTTCTGGTAGATGGTCTCCAGCGCCTCGTCCTGGGAATGGGTCTGGTCCTTGAGCAGCGTATTGCTGATGATTTCCGGCCCGAAAATCCGGTCGGAGCGGACCAGCTCGAGTTTGTTGATCCCGGCATCGAGGAGCACCTGAATTTTGTCGGCGCTGAGCTCATGGAGCTTGTCGACGATGATCTCGCCGGTGGCATGGTCGATGACGTCCTCGACCACGCGCATGCCGATCAGCTCGTCGCGGTTGGCCTCGGTGATCTCCGTCTCCTGAATCAGGTTGAAGGTCGAGAGGATGTCGCGATCGCTGGAAATGCCGATAGCCCGCAACAGGGTGGTGACCAGGAACTTTTTGCGGCGGTCGATGTAGACGATCATCAGTTCGTTGATATCGGTGGCGAACTCCACCCACGAGCCGCGCAAGGGGATGATGCGCGCCGAATAGAGCCGGGTCCCGTTGGGGTGGGAGATTTCGTCAAAGAAAACGCCGGGCGAACGGTGGAGCTGGCTGACGATGATGCGCTCCGCGCCGTTGATAATGAAGGTCCCGCGATGGGTCATGTAGGGAATGTACCCCAGGTAGACCACCTGTTCCTTCGAATTGGCCAGGGGGTCGTTGGGGTTGTATTCGTCCTTGATGGAAAGGCGCAGCTTGGCCTTGAGCGCCACCGAATAGGACATCCCCCGTTCCTGACACTCCTCAACGCTGTACTTGGGGGGATCGATGTAGTATTCGATGAAATCCAGGACGAAGTTTTCCCGGCTGTCGATGATCGGAAACACCCCTTTGAAAACCGCCTGGAGGCCAACGTCCCGCCGCTGATCGGGCGGGACATCGGCTTGAAGGAAATCCTTGAACGATTTGAGCTGGATATCCAGCAGATCAGGGATGTCAGCAACAGAGCGGATTTTCGAGAAGGAGTGTCGTTCTCTTTTCAAGGCAACTGCCAAAGGAGAACTCCTTTTGTTGGGTGACTGGTACACTCGGATAAACGTAGACCGGGCCCCGAATCAGGGCCCGTGGGACATGCGGGTCTACTTGAGTTCGACTTCTGCGCCAGCCTCTTCCAACTTGCCTTTGATGTCATTGGCCTCTTCCTTGGTCACGGCCTCTTTGACCTTGCTCGGAGCGCCGTCGACCAGGTCCTTGGCTTCTTTCAGGCCGAGGTTGGTGATGGTGCGAATGACCTTGATGACATTGATCTTGTTGGCGCCGGCGGATTTGAGCACAACGTCAAACTCGGTCTTCTCCTCGACGGCCGGGGCTGCAGCGGCGGCACCGCCCATCATCATACCGGCGGGCATGGCCATCGGGGCAGCGGCGGTGACGCCAAAACGCTCTTCAACGGCTTTGACCAGCTTGGAGAGCTGGAGGACACTCATCTGCTCAATGGTCTTGAGGATTTCCTCAACCTTGGCATCCTGGGCGACGGCAACATCTGCTTGTTCGGGCATTTCTACCTCCCGTTAGAGTACTCTATAAGTGGATTAAGCTTCTTTTTTATCTTGGACTTGTTTTAAAACATTAGCGAAACCGGCGATGACCGCCTGGAGGCTGCCGATGAAGCCGGAAAGCGGCGCAGCGAAGGCCGCGGCGACCTGGGCCAGGAGCACCTCACGGGGCGGTATGTTGCGGACCTCTTCGGCCGATGCCCGGTCGAGCAGCTGCCCTTCGAGGTAGGCCGCTTTGATCGCGGGTTTTTCCTTGTCTTTCTTGAAATCGAAGATCACCCGCACCGGCGCCACCGGGTCGTCCATGGCGATAGCCAGAGCGGTCGGACCATTGAGGAAGGGGATCAGGGCATCGAGGCCGTGCTGCCGGGCCGAGATGCGCGCCAGAGTGTTCTTCACCACCAGATATTTCACGTTCGCCTTGCGGAACTCGCTGCGCAGGCGGGTGACCTCTTCAACGGTCAACCCAGAAAAATCGGTGAGAAAAACGCTTTTAGCCTTATCGAGGCTGGCGTTGATCTCTTCCAGTTTCACTTCTTTATGGGGCTGTGGCATGGAGGATATCCTTTGCTTCAAAATGCGTTCAGCGTGCTTAGGCCGCGTCGACGATCTGGTTCTTGTCCAGACGGATGCCGGGGCTCATGGTGCTCGAGAGCGTGACGCTCTTGATGTAGACGCCCTTGGCCGTAGCCGGCTTGAGGCGGTTGATCATCTCCATGAAAGCCTGGACATTCTCCTTGAGCTGGGCCGCCTCGAAGGATTTCTTGCCGACGGCGGCGTTGACGATGCCGTATTTGTCGACGCGGAAGGCGATCTTGCCGGCCTTGGCTTCCTTGACCGCCTGGCCGATTTCGAAGGTGACCGTGCCGCTTTTAGGGTTGGGCATCAGACCGCGGGTGCCGAGGATCTTGCCGAGCTTGCCGACCTGGCTCATGATATCCGGGGTGGCGATGACCACGTCGAAGTCGAGCCAGCCGCCCTGGATCTTGGCGATCAGATCATCCGAACCGACCACATCGGCGCCCGCTTCGAGGGCCTCTTTCTCCTTAGCGCCTTTGGTCAGCACGCAAACGCGCACCTTTTTGCCAGTGCCATGGGGCAAAATCACCGTGCCGCGCACCATCTGGTCCGCCTTGCGCGGATCGACGCCCAGACGCACACTCAGCTCGATCGATTCATCGAAGCGGGCGGTAGCCAGTTCCTTCACCTTCACCACAGCATCGGCGAGGGGATAGGAGACCCGGCGGTCCAGCCGCTGTAAAGCCTCATTAAAACGCTTGCTATGTTTCATTCGTGCTCCAAAACACTTCACTCATCATTAATTACAGGCTGACTTGTTCGTTCAGACGACGGTGATCCCCATGCTGCGCGCAGTCCCTTCGACCATGCTCATCGCGGTCTCGAGGGAGGCGGCGTTCAGGTCCTGCATCTTGAGCTCGGCGATCTCGCGCACCTGGTCGCGGGTGACCTGGCCGACCTTGGTACGATTGGGCTCGCCCGAGCCCTTCTCCAGACCAGCCGCTTTTTTCAGCAGCACCGCGGCCGGCGGGGTCTTGGTGATGAACGAGAACGAACGATCGGCGTAGACCGTTATGATGACCGGGATGATCAGTCCCGCCTTATCCTGGGTTTTGGCGTTGAACTGCTTGCAAAATTCCATGATGTTGACGCCATGCTGACCCAGTGCAGGACCCACCGGGGGCGAGGGATTGGCGGCGCCGGCAGGAATCTGCAGTTTGATGCTGCCAACTACTTTTTTTGCCATGGGGACACCTTATTGTTCTAATTCGATTTGCAGGAAATCTAGCTCGACCGGTGTGGCGCGTCCGAAGATACTCACCATCACCTTGACCTTGTTCTTCTCTTCGTTGACTTCTTCGACGAAACCCGTGAAATCGGTGAAGGGCCCGTCAACCACCTTGATCGGATCGCCGAGATGGAAGGGGATCCGCGAACGGTCCTTGACCGTCCCCTCGCTGCGGCCGAGAATGCGCTCAGCCTCGTCGTCTTTCAGGGGAGTGGGTTCGTTCTTGCTGCCGACAAAATTGGTCACACCCGGGGTGTTGAGAATCAGGTGGCGGGTCTCCTTGTCGATCATCATGTGCACCAGCATATAGCCGGGAAAGATGATCTTGGTCCGCACCTTCTTCTTCCCCTCGCGCATTTCGGTCACCTCTTCGGAGGGAACAAGAATCTTGTCGATCTTTTCATAGAGGTTGGAATGCTTGATCTCGTTCTCCAGATAGGCCTTGATCTTGTTCTCATGGCCCGAGAGGACGTGAATCGCATACCATCTGAGTTCTTCTTGTTCCAAAGCCCTTATCCTTAATGGCCCCAACCAGGGCGCCAAAATGTTCTCTTCTGCTAATACAGCAACTTGATGAGGGTAGACAACCCGTGATCGATCAAAAAGATAAAGACCGCAAAAAAGAGCGATACGAAAATGACCACCAGGGTTTGGCCTTTCAGCTGATCCCGGTTCGGCCAGCTGACTTTCGACATCTCCGCGCGCACATCGCGGACAAAATTGGCGATTTTCTGAAACATTGTATCGTCTCTGTGTAAGTAGGTGCCAGGGGCATTTCAGGGGGCGACCTGTTCCGGTCGCCCCCGGCGAATTATGGTACGATTGCAGGTCTGGAGGGACTCGAACCCCCAACCGTCGGATTTGGAGTCCGATGCTCTACCATATTGAGCTACAGACCTAGGCCCAAGCTAACGGCTCTCTTTGTGCGCCGTGCGCTTGTTACACCACCTGCAATATTTCTTATATTCCACGCGGCCCGACTGCTTGCGCTTGTTCTTGTCCGTCGAATAGTTGCGGCGCTTGCATTCGGTGCATTCCAGAATAACGAGATCTCTCATGATTAAGCCTGCGGTAAAGGGTTATATCCAGACTACTTGATGATCTTGGTCACCACACCGGCGCCGACGGTGCGGCCGCCCTCGCGGATGGCGAAACGAAGACCCTCTTCCATCGCGATCTCGG
>DAOLSP010000039.1:0-1474 GCA_035419245.1 bacterium
ACCGCGAGGCCGAGGCCGGGGCGCAGCGCACCGAATGGCGGTCGGATCTGATCATCGCCAAGCAGCGCAACGGCCCGACAGAGGACATCCCGCTAATATTCAAGCGCCAATACACGCGATTTTTCCCGGTAGATGCGGTGCGACAGCCGGCGCAAGTGCCGGACTGGTATCATAACTAACAGGAGGTGACGGATGACGGCACGTGATTTTTTCGCGATGATTCTGATCGTCGCGATGTGGACGATCATCGCAATTACCTGTTGCGGGAGGTGATCATGGTCTGGGTATGGGCTGTGGTATTCGTGCTGCTATGGGGGTTTATTTTTCTCGCCCACCACGGCAGCGCAGCCGAAGAGGCGCAGCGGAGAATTATGGACGCGGAGGAATAATATGTATTTCGCGACGATTGACCCAGGCCGTGAGACCGGCATCGCCGTATGGAGCGACCGCATCGCCGAGCCGCCCGTATCGCAGTGGCCGCGATGGACGCTGGATCATACCGGCACCCTGCGCTACGTGGGAGCGCGCGATTACCTGGACCGGCTGGCTGCGATGATTCGCAATTACCGGCTCGAATTCGCCGTGCTCGAGCGCTACGTCAATTTTGGCCGCCAGTATAAGGACGCCGAGCGCATGGTCACGCAGCAGACGCTCATCTGCGAGGCGTTCGAGGATGTAGTTCTGGTCGGCAAGCGCAGTTGGGACCCGGCCAACACCAAGCCCAAGATGCAGGCCGAGATCATCGCCGAGTATGGTATTGAGGCCCCGCGCAACGAGCACGAGCGCGACGCGGTGCATATGGGCCTTAATATCTTCCGTCGGATGCCGTGGGAACACGCAGACAAGGCCGCGCATCTTAAAGCGGCGGCTGGCGGGGAACACAAAATCAAGTTGGTAGCATGAGTATAGCCCCGGTGGTGCGGCTGGTTACCGCGCCTTTGCCGCCGGCAGACGGACGGGGCGGCTGCTATGGCGCTGCACAAATCAATGTGAGCCAAAATCAGCCGCAAAGATAAGGCTATGCGGCCGGCGCCATACAAAACCACCAGAAGTACTAACCGAATCATCGGCTTGCAACGTGCATTGGGGCACTGAAATGCCGATGGGCTGGCGGTGAATATAGTGGGTGAGTAGGTATGCGGCGTGTCAGCGCCGGGTAAGGGTTGACTAGAGAGCTTGTGGCGTGGTAATTGGGACTGACAGTTTCCCTGGCAATCGCCTCACAGTCCACAAGCAGGAGCCGGGTGGGGAATCCGGCCACACCGAAAGCCCGATAATTTAAGGAGGAGTAAGTAATGGATGCCGATAAATTGAACGCTGTGCTGGACAAGCACGCCAAGTGGCTGAACAACGAAGAGGGCGGCGAAAGGGCCGATCTCAGCGAGGCCAATCTCGCCCGGGCCAATCTGCGCTGGGCTGATCTCCGGGGCGCCAGTCTCCAGGGCGCCGATCTCCAGTACGCCAATCTCCAGGG
>DAOLSP010000039.1:1574-6932 GCA_035419245.1 bacterium
GGCTGATCTCACCGGGGCCAATCTCGTCCGGGCTGATCTCACCGGGGCCAATCTCGCCCGGGCCAATCTCCGCGGGGCTGATCTCCGCGGGGCTGATCTCCGCGGGGCTGATCTCCGCGGGGCTGATGTTGACTTTTCCTGCTGGCCGCTTTGGTGTGGCAGCAAAAACGTCAAGGTTGATGCACAGATTGCACGCCAGTTAGCTGCACACTTCTGCGTGCTGGATTGTGATAACGCTGAGTATCAGGCGGCTCGTGCGGCCATACTTGAGTTTGCCAAGAAGAGTCACATATCTGCTGATCTTGGACTCGTGAATGGCGATACGGAAAAGTAATGGCGCTGCGCAGTGAATCCGGATACGCCGGATATCTGCGACGCTCGGCGCGTGCGTATAACAGCGCCAGAATTTAGGCGGCAGCGGCACTCAGGAGTTGCGACGAATGGTGCTGAGGCGGGATAAGCAGGTGATTGTTCGCCGAATCTGCCTGCCGCCGATTAATTTAAGGAGGATGGCGATGGATTATTTAAATGCGTTTGAGAAGATAGACAGTCTTTTGTATGATGAATCGTCAACAATGGGCGAGTGCTGGATGTTTATAAAAGCTCACATTGCCGAGCTTGAATCCCAACTTGCTGCTATGCAGCGAATAGTGGATGGCTATAAGGATGATTTGAAAATACCAGAAAACGTATTGGGTGTTCTCAAGTTGGCTTATCGCAAACATCATTTATTGGATGACTCCGTTGGCTCAACGGAATTATCTGATTTCCTGATGGACACTATTTGTGAATTAATTGGGGATGATGGGTTCCAAAAATGGCTTGATGAACTGGAATGCTGTAATATTGTAGTTGAATAGGAGGATGTGATGGACAGATATAAATTGCACACAATGAATGTGTATAAATTTAAAGATTTACAAAAAGTAGATCATAGTATAGAGAAATTATGTATAGATGCAGGCGGCGATTGGGTGCGCTACGAAGATCACGCTGCCCGCATTGCCGAGCTTGAAGCCGAGATCGTAGAGCGCCGCAAGGATTACAGCGCATGCATCCGGAATCAAGATGCCCGCATTGCCGAGCTTGAGGCGCAGCTTTTCGCTGCGCAGGAGCGCAATACGCTGTTACAGGAGCAGCTTGCTATACCCAATGCGCATATAGTTAATAGCGAACTTCCCGACTCATTAAAGGAGGCCGAACATGACTAAAAGCGGATGGCTGACCATCGTATTAGTCGGCATCATCATTGAGCTATACCTTTTGGCGCGCGTTATTATCGCAGCCGAACCCGCGCCGCGCGTCATCACCGGACCCGGTTCGGTGCGGCTGGTCTGGTCGCCGAATACTGAGAGCGACCTCGATCATTACACCGCCTATTGGTACCGCGCCGATTCTGCCGGCGTTCTCGGCACTATCGCCGCACCAGATACCACCGCGTCGTTCCCGCTGCCCATGCGCCGTTTTTACGAACGCTATTCATTCACCCTGACCGCCACCGACCGCGCGGGCAACGAGAGCGAGCCGTCGGCATCGATCGAGGCCATCTTTTCGCGCGCGCCCGTGTTGTACGGCGACGTCAACGGTGACGGGATGGTTGACATTGAGGACGGCGAGCTGGTGCGGGCCAGCTATGGCGCGCTGCCGTGGTATGCCAATTGGCGCGAGCGGGCCGATCTGGATGGGAGCGGGCGAATCGACATTGAGGACGGGGAAATCTGCAGACAAAACTACGGGAGACGGTAAAATGGCAAAGAACATCCTGCAAAAAATCGGCATGCTGTCGGCCGATGCCCCGGTCATCCGCCGGAAAGTTGGCGAGACGCTGACCGCCGCGCTGCGCATTGACACCGGCGGGCTATCAGTGCACTCGGCCGGGTGCGATGTGGTATACCCGGCGGTGCTGAAGTACCGGTCAAGCGTGGCCGGCGAAGTGTGGACGCGGGTGGGCGTCAATAATTACCCGGCGAGCAATCTCGCCTACGTCGCCGCCGAACAGGACGGTAATGCGCTGACCGGTGACCTGCCGCTGGCGAGCGTCGTATTTGATTGCATCGCGCCGGGCGAGGGCCTGGTGCTGTCCACCGCCAATCGTAAGGCGATCTTGCGGGGCGACGACAATACCTACAAGCTGCACCCGACCGCTGGAGAGGATGGCGCGTTTGCCGTGGATCCCGCCGAGCCTGATGTGCCGGATGGCGCGGTGGTGATGTTTAAAATTATCGTGACGGAGTTACTATGAAACGCAAACTCCGCAAGGCCGACCGGAAAAAGCTGTCCCACGCGCTCTCCGCCGCGCTGGGCGTGGACGTGGTAGTGGAAAAGGTCATTGTGTGCCCGGAAATGCAGTACACCGGTCAATGGCTGCACTGCACCGGGCGAGAAAAGCTAACGCTGACTGTGAGGGAAAAATGAGCCGCTTACGAGAGCTGTATGACGCCGCGCACCCATACCGCGCGGAAGCGCCGACGCTGACCGAAATCATGGACTGGGCCGCTACCGAGCTGTACCGCGCGCAGGGCTGGCGCAATGATGGCCCACGCTTTACCGAGGAAGGCGCCGAATACGGCGACGCCGGGGACCTGAGCGACGCTGCCGTCGATGGTGAGCGCATCATGGCTGATCTTGTCGCCGAGGACATGCGTTTTGCGCACGCCCAGCCTGGCGCGCTGGATGACTGCGCCGAGGTCGAGGATCGCGCGCCGCGCCAAGAGCGCATCGAGACGCGGCTGAAGCGGGAGGGATGGCGATGAAGCCAATATCGCATGTCGAGTGCTGTGATTGCATGGAATTTATGGCGCGCTACCCGGACAAGCACTTCGAGCTGGCGATTGTTGACCCGCCGTATGGGATAGGTGAGGATGGAAAAAGTAATCACAGCAGAGGCAAATTGGCTATTTCTAAGCAATACACGCCTAAACGATGGGACAGTAAGGCACCAAATGATAAATATTTTGATATGCTTTTCGGTAAATCAAAAAATCAAATTATTTGGGGGGCAAATCATTTTTTAGCGAAAACATCAAGCTGTTGGATTGTCTGGGATAAAGATAACGGTGAAAATGATTTCGCTGATTGTGAACTTGCATGGACGAGCTTTAAAACAGCAACCAGAAAATTCACTTTTCGATGGGCTGGAATGTTACAACAGGACATGAAAAATAAAGAATATCGCATCCACCCAACCCAAAAGCCCGTTGCTCTCTATAAATGGCTGCTGCACAACTACGCAAATCCAGGCGACAAGATTCTGGATACCCACCTCGGCAGCGGCTCGTCCCGTATCGCTGCATGGGATATGGGCTTTGATTTCTACGGGTGCGAGCTTGACCGCGAATACTTTGATGCCAGCGTGGAACGATTCGAGCGGTTCCGGGCGCAGCTTAAATTAGAACTGGATGCCGTATGAAGCCTTATCGCTGCAAGGCGTGCTATGTCGAGCGCGCGACGGTGCTCTGCCGCGAGTGCCGAGCGCCGCTGTGCGATAAGCACAGCTATATCCGCGTGGACGGCAATAACGCCAGCATCACCAAGCATGCGCCGGTGCTCTGCCGCCAGTGCTATCAAGCCCGGCATCCGGAGGAGGTGGTATGACGAGAACCGCTATTGTTGCTGATCTGTTTTGCGGGGCGGGTGGAACCAGCACTGGTTTGATTCGTGCGGCCAGAGAACGGAAAATAACTCTCGACCTTATGGGGAGCAGTGCAAGCGCTGTAAATATCTAATAAAGATTGAATATCACGGCAGGAATTACTATAAGTGCCGCTATCGCAAAATAACAAGTGGAGCGGCAACAGACCATCGAGTCGGATGGCCAGCTTGCGCAAAATTCGAGGAGGATTTTAAAGGTGAAAATTGTCGCTGAAACTTTAACGATCGCGGCCCTGGTTATCTCGCTTGCGCTCGCAGCCTGGAGCAAAGGGAGAGCGGATGCGATCAAGGATTTTCGGACGCACCTCGGAGACAAAGGAGACGAGCTCGGGAGAGTCGGCCATCCGTACCGCGATTACTGGCATTTCCTTGACCAGATTCGGACTCTTGCGACGGCTCTCGCTGGCGCGAGTTATGCGCTCGAATCTGCTTTCGGATCTTGGTTCTTGGCTGTTTTGATCGTCGTCGTTCTCGTGCCTGTTTTTAAGCGGCTGATTTTCAATCTCGAATATTACGCGGATCCGGAGGAGCTGTACCGGCGAGAAATGATCCTTAAAATTTCGACGGGATCTAAGCGGCTCGATAAATGGCTCGGGTACCATAATTGATCAGGGAAAACAAATGAAAAGACAGGCTCCGTTCTGGATGGTCTACGTTCGCGGCAACAGAATCCCGGTTTTTGAGCACAAGAACCGGGAAGCAGCCGAGCGCGAAGCGCAGCGGATCGCTATAAAAGAGGGCAAAGAAACCTTTGTCCTTACCCCTATCGGGGGATATTTTCCAAACCCGGAACCTATCTTTATTACTGATTGTAAGGGTGAATAATGGCCAACGGAGAGCGCGCCGAAAGGCGGATTGACCGTCAATGGTGGGGGAAGCGTCCGCTGGCCGATTATTCCCGGTCCTATCGTCCCCGCGTAAATAAATTCTTCAAGCGCCTGCTGCACAAAATTGAACGCAGGCGGGGTGAAAAATTAAAGGAGGAAATGTGGGAACAAACGCGCCAAGATTAAGCCCAAACTTAAAGGTAAAACCGATTCCTCCACCGCCTCCCCCTCCACGCATCCGCGGGTGCGGATGCGTGGGCTGCCTGATTGATGCTGTTTTGGTGCAAGTCGGGATCGACGAAACCGACGAACTGATAAATAAGATTTTGGGGCATAAGGAGGGATGATGAAAGAGGTTTACACTAAAATCGGCGAACGCTGGGTAAAGGGCAAGCAATGCCCGTGCGGTCAGATATTTAATGAAACTCCGCTGCATGTTTATGATCCGCCCTTTGCTCCAGCAGTCTGCCCGAAATGTGGCACAGGCAGAGGAAAGTTTCTGGATGGCGCTGTACTCGTAGAACGCGGCGAAACACGTGGCCTTTTCGGGATCAAGAAAAACGACAACTGGAAGCTGAAAGAATTCAAGGAATTCTAAACATGCCAGTATGGATCGGGATGATGGTGCCGGTGGCTGATGAATATAGAGAGCAGTTGACACCTGTTGTTATAGAGTTCAAGGCGGTCACTGCGGGTGCTGCCGGGATCACCATCTCCGATCTCCTGGCGACCCGCTATCGCGAAGACGTGTCCATCGAGCAATATAACACCGAATCTATACCCGCTTCCCTCGAGGTTGTGATGTCCGAGCCGTCAGGGAAGGTCGTCGTCAGGGTGGAGATAGTATGAGCGAGCCGAAAGACTACCTTCTTCTGAAAGC
>DAOLSP010000040.1 GCA_035419245.1 bacterium
TTCGCAACCGCTTCGGCATGGTCAAGACCCATTGCCGGTGACTAACCGGTGCAAACACTTCCTCCGCCAGCCTCAGGCCCAACAACAGCGACTCATGGCGCGCAGCGCATTGAGGCACACCCCGCCCCGACTCTGACTCGGCAACAAAATCCAGTTTCCTGCTTGACATTGTCCAGCTCAATGGTTATTATCCATTATAGCTATTTTTTCCTGCCCAGCATGGCAAGATCTGGAAAGGTACAGTATGAAAAACATTTGCATGTTGGTCTTTCTGCTCCTGGTCGTCCTCTCCCTCTCCTGCGGGGATGACAGCAATCCCGCCAAGCCTAAAATCAGCGAGCAAGCGGAACAGATCAACAGCGGGATCGTCAAGCCCCAGGAGAAGAACGATCAACTGCTCACAGACCTGCTGACAAAAATGGATCCCATCCCGGCCATGGATTCAGTCCTGGCCGTCTTTCTGAAAGACACCCTGGTGGCGTGGGGAGCTGTGAGCAGCCAGGGTGTCGCCATCCAGTACAGGAACGGGATCCGCGGTGGCATTTTTCTGGATGCCGAAGATATGCCAAACAGCGCCGGTTTCTCCGTGGGCAAACGGATCGATCCGGGTAATCCGGAGTTCTCTTTGCCGAAAGCCCGGCCGAGCGCAGAAAAAACGATCTTTCTCAATCCTACCTATCACGAAAGAAAGTACTGGGCCGATCTCATCATCCAGAATTACAATGACCGCCTTCCTACAGCGGGATTTAAAAAGCCGGTCATATTCAGGAATGCGGAGGTCACGGTCGACAAATTTCAAAACCTTCAGGATTACGGCATCATCCATGTCTATTCCCACGGCTGGGCCTGGCCGAGCAAATTCAATATCCAGGAGGTCTATCTGCTCACAGGGGAGGCCGCAACCCTTGTCTCCCTCGAAAAATACAAGGAGGAGATTCACACTGGAGCGATCCCGGTCATCCGGCACCATGCAGCCAGTTCCTCTCTCTGGATCAGTCCGGATTTCGTCTCGAGATACAACAATTTTTCGGCGGATACGACGCTGATCTATGGCGGATTTTGCTACAGCTATCTGGGGAATTGGCCGCGCACCCTGGTCAATGATCTTGGTGCGGGTGGATATTTCGGATTCGACTGGTCTGTATACACTTCGGAAAATGCCAAATGGAATCTGAACCTGATGATGAATCTCTGCGACACCAGCCAGCATCCCGCCGTGACAGCATCGGGCTGGATGAACAACGAACTTCCCAAATGGTTTTGGCATGAAGAACAAAAAAGAATAGTCAATATCAAGTATCTGGGACGCCAGGATCTGGCTCTGATCGGCACCACCTTCCCGGTATTCAAGAGATGCAGCATCACGCTGAATATCCTGGTGGATCTGCAAGTGATAGGCGGCGGGATCAACCGCGGCAGCAGCCGTACCTTCAGCTGCGAGGGCGCTGTGACGCAGGTGGACGAAGGCGCAGAGGAGAATATCTATCATGCAGCCTGGAACGAGGACCGCTCCGGGGCCCATTATGCCGGTGGGATGGAAATCACTGTCAACCGGAATACCCTCGTCGTGAAATCCTTCAAGGTCTGGGACAAGCGGACGGATACCATCGGTGAGGCGACTTATACCTTCGAAGGGAGCAAATCCCTTGCCCTGAAGGCCGGTACCGCGTATACAGCTTTTGTAACCGCCAACGATGCCTGCGCCGCACTCGACCAACTTGATTACAGCTATGCCTTCAAGGATGGCAACGGCTACACCTGTATTAATCACTCATGCGATTACCAGTCTTCGTTGTACATCAAATTAATGCCGTAAATGAAGCAAATTTCGCGGCAAGGGAGGCTTGGAGCGCACGCGCATTCTTGCGCGCATGGTTCCAGATTCGAAAGGCTGCACAAGGTCTGCTCGATCCTCTTCATTGGAGCGGGGATTCAGCTTATAGAGACTGTCTTGTCATTGACGAACTTTTCGATGCCGTAGCGGGAGAACTCGCGGCCTGGAGCTGCCCTCCGGCTGCAATTTCCCCCGGCTGACCGCGACCGGTTTTCGCCAGTCGAGCAAGATGCTGCTGTAACAGGATTTCAACTGAAGTGAGAGTTCATTACCCTGCGGTGAAACCCGAACAAAAAGGAGTAGACGATGAAACCCTTCAGGGCTATCGAACTCCGGTGGCTGGTGCTGTTTTCATTACTGACCGTTGCCGTCGCCCAGGCGCAGGTGGGCAGCGAAAACTGCACCCTGGTCGGCCGCTGGACAGAGGGCGAGTGCTATGACGTAATCGCCGATGGCAACCGGGTCTATCTCGGCAACGGCGCCTGCCTGCAGATCATGGATTACAATGATCCGGTCCATCCACTCCTGCTGGGCCGCATTGTTCTGCCGATGATGGTGAGGGGAGTGGCCTCCCGTGACAACAAAATCTATGTCGCCGACCAGGAAGCGGGCCTGCGCATTGTCGATGTCACAGATCCGGCCGCGCCGGTGGAGATCGGGGCACTGGAGGGAATCGGGACGGTTAATGATGTGGTGCTGGCCGGAAGCCATGCCTTCATTGCAGCGGGAAATTACGGTCTGATCATTGCGGATATCTCCAATCCCGCCCTGCCGGTCGGGGTTGGCAAATGCCTTCTACCTGGCGCGGTCAACTCTGTCGCGGTAAACGGCCAATATGCCTATGCTGTCGCCTGGAACAATTTCACGGTGGTGGATATCACCAATCCGGCAATGCCGGCAGCGATCGCACAGCGGTTGCTGCCTGACGTAGTGATGGAAGTTACCATTCATAACAACCATGCCTACCTGGCCTGCAGCAATGGCGGATTACGCATCTTTGATATCTCCACGCCCGCACAGCCGGTCGAGGTCGGCTTCTGCCTGGAAAACAGGCAAATTTTCAGTGTCCAACTGGTGAACAGCACCGCCTACATCGCCAGCTACGAGTCGGGTCTTTTTATCTACGACGTCTCGACGCCCTCCCACCCGGTGAAGGTGGATTCCTTGAGAAATGTGCCCTATATCCGCCGTATTGCTATGCGAAATGATCTGGCCTTCGTCGCCTGCAGCAGCATGGGGATGTCCGCGATTTCAATCCCGCCCTCTTCCCCTCCCAATGTGCTCTCGACCCTCAAGACCGGCAGCTACTGGAGGGGACTCGACGTAGAGGAAGACTATGCCTATCTAAGCGGCGGCGAAACCCTCCGCATCATCAATTGTGCTGATCCCGGATCTCCCTTTTCTGAAGGCTATCTGGCGTCCGGCAATTATGACTGTGACAAAGTGGTGGCGCAGAACAACCATGCCTATCTTGCAGCCTCCTATCTGGGACTGGCTATCGTCGATGTCTCTTCTCCTGCCCATCCGCTTCTATCCGCCACAACGAATTCCTTCGACTGGTCCAAGGGCCTCGCTGTGGAGGGCCATTTTGCCTATTTGGCGGATTACACCAGGGGCTTGCGCATCGTGGATATCACCAACCCGCTGGCGCCCGCTGAGATCGGAAGCTTTGATACACCTGGCAAGGCTTGCGACGTCACCGTAGAGAGTCCTTATGCCTTCGTCGCGGATGAAGACAGCGGCCTGTGCATCGTCAATATTGCGGATCCCGCCCATCCCGCCTTTGTCGTACAGATCAAATCCTCCTCCTATACCATGGCCTCTGCAGTCCGTGAACAGACTCTGTTTGTCGCCGGCGGCGACTCGATCCGTGTCTATAACATTACGCAGATCGGCAGTCCGCAGCAGATCGGCGGCTGTCCCGCCCGGGGTTTTGCCCGGCAGATCGAATTGGCGGGGAATTATGCCTTTCTCGCCGCCGGAATGGGCGGTGTTGTCATTTTTGATATCTCCGATCTGCAGACGCCGCAGCCGGTCAGCTACTACATCACTGGCGGCGAGGTCTATGATATCGCGGTGAAGGATAGCCTGATCTATGCCCTAGACGGCGAGACCGGGCTCTATATCCTCCGCCTCAACCCGCCGGCGCAGGTAGAGAAAGAGCAGACAGGATCGGCTCCCGCTGATTTTGCGCTGCTGCCCGGGCATCCGAATCCATTCAACAATTCCACAACAATGGAGTATACCCTGGATCGGCCTGAAGAGGTCGAGATCGAGGTCTACAATCTGTTGGGAGAGCCTGTAGCCACCCTGCAGCGGGGGCATCGTGAGGCAGGAAGACACCGGGTGGTCTGGAGCGGAAACGACAGCAGCGGCCGCCAGGTGCCATCCGGCATCTATTTTGTCAGGATGAGAGCGAGGGAGTTTACCGCGAACTGCAAGCTCCTGCTGTTGCGCTGAGCCCGGCGAACACTGCTGCCCAGGCGCGGGAAGGCAGCGATAGCCTCACCCTCATCGGCCGCCGCATCAAGGCGGCAGGCTAAAGCCTGCTCGCAGAACTCCTCGGGGGAGCATCCACCCGGCTGTGAATCGTAGATGCAGCGGAGGAGGGGCTGTTCGCAAATTGGTCGGTCATTTGCAGCCGGATTTCTGCAGCTTGCTCTCCCGAGTGTGGCCTTATCTGGGCAGGCGGATGATGAATTCCGCAAACCGGCCCTCCTCGCTTTCGAAGAACAGCTGTCCGCCGTGCTGCTGTACGATAAGATCATAACTGATGGAGAGCCCGAGGCCGGTGCCCTTGCCGGGGGGCTTGGTGGTGAAAAAGGGGGTGAAGAGCTTTTCCCTGATCGCCGGAGGTATCCCGTCGCCGTTGTCGCGGATGCGGACCTCGATCTGGTCGCCGAGGCTGCGGGTTTTCACGGGGAGGGTGGGTTTGAATTCCCCGTTCTGCTCCAGCTGCTTGCGATGCACCTCATAAAAACCGTTGGTGATGATATTGAGAAAAACGCGGCTGACGTCCTGAGGTATGACGCTGAGTTTGCCCACCGCTGGATCGAGATCGGTCTCGATGGTGACGTTAAAGCCGGCATCCTGGGCGCGCATGCCGTGATAGGCCAGATTGATGTCCTCGGCGAGCAGGGCGTTGATATCGGTGAGCTGGCGCTCATCCGACCGGCCGCGGGAGTGCTGAAGCATACTCCTGACGATGCTGTCCGCCCGCTTGCCGTGCTCCTCGACCTTGGCGGCGTTCTGCTCCAGCATGACGAGGATTTCCGCGATGGCCGACTGGTCCTGCCGCTCGCGGCTCAACTCCTCCCTCAGCTCATCGACCAGATTGCGGGAGAGCTGGGCGAAATTGTTGACGAAATTGAGGGGATTCTTGATCTCGTGGGCGATGCCGGCGGTGAGGGCGCCGAGGGCGGCCAGCTTGGACTGAGTGACCAGCTTTTCCTGCGTGCTCTTCAACTCCTCGAGTAAAGCTGTGAGCCGGCGGTAGGCCTCGGCGTTGTCGAGGGCGATAGCGCTGTAGGCGGCGAGGTTGCGCAGCATATTGACATGACAATCATCATAGACATTGCGGGCGCGGCTCTGCGCCGAGATCACCCCGATGACCTTGTCCTTTTTCCACAGTGGCAGATAGAGGAGCGAAAGAGGCGGCTACCCCGTCAGGGAGGAGGTCAGGCCGCCGCCGCAGCCGCCGTATTCGGCGCTGCAGTCGTTGATGACGACCTCCCGGTGATGGTTGAAGCAGCGCACGGCCAGATGCGTTTCGTCCGACAGAGAAACCGGGAAAGGCGGTAGGGTCCGGTTGTCCTCGATGGTAGCAGGGAATTCGAGCACGCCCTTGCTGGGATTGTGCAGGCCGATGGTGAAAATGGAGGCATCCATGAGGGTGTTGACATTCTCGTAGATGGTATGGATGATATTTTCTATTGACAGCGACGAGGTGATATCCCGGCCGATGCGGCTGAGCTGCTCCACATCCTCTTTTTGGGTGTAAACCAGATCGAGCGCCGTTTTCAGCTCGCTGTTCTGTTTCTCGATCACCCGGCTCTGCCTGACCCGGATGAGGTATCCGCGCCAGAGGATGATAGAGAGGCAGAAGCCGAGAGCGGCCGCGGTGATACCGTTGATCTGGTTGGAGATCAGAATAGCGGGATTTTTCTGGGTCAGGGAGATGGCGAAATAAAAAACCGTGAAGGAGATGAGATAATAGAGCAGGGCAAAGCGCGGCGGCGTCAGCAGGACAAGGCCGGCGATGAGACAGGTGATCAGGTAGGCGGTGATGTTGTCGGTGACCAGCTGATCGGCCGCAGCCAGGGCCGCACCCTCCAGCAGAAGGATCACCGCGGTGATGTGGATGCAAACCAGCGCCAGCCGGCTGTTTTTACCGGGCTTGTAGGCGAAGAAGTAGATGACGAGGTTGATGATGACAAAGCTGACCAGCAGGATGGCTTGACAGATCCAGATCGCATGCCGCCACTGATAGGTCACGCCGGTCTCGCCGGCCGACTTGACGAAAAAGAAAATTAAATAGCTGGCGCTGGTAGGGATGGCCAGGAGGGAAAGGTAAAAGACGCGGCGGATGTTCTCCAGGTCGATGACCGTCCGGGTGAGTTCCTTGTCTTCAGCTGAGAGCCTGAAGCTGATAGGAGCTGATAGGCTGATAGGAATTTGCTGATAGGAGCTGATAGGCTGATAGCTGATAGGCTGATAGGAATTTTGATTTTTGGGGGGTCATAAAAATCGAGGAAATCATTCTCT
>DAOLSP010000041.1:0-3846 GCA_035419245.1 bacterium
TAGTAGCGGGGGCAGGATTTGAACCTGCGGCCTTTGGGTTATGAGCCCAACGAGCTACCAGACTGCTCCACCCCGCGATAGCACATATAAATTACACTTTTTTATGAGAAAGTCAAGAACTTTCTCTTCTCGCAGAGGAGCCCGAGCTGCATAATTTCACTTACGGGGTGCTGCCTCAGCGCCCCGGGTCGAGCTACTGCTTTCGCAGCACGTTTTCGGTGCTGAAGAAATTGATCTCGATCCGGCGATTCAGTTTGCGGCCGGTCGGCGTGCTATTGTCACCGATCAGGGTGATTTCGCCGGTGCTGCGCATAATGCTTGCTGGCCGGGTCTCCCCGAATCCTTGCGGCCGGTCGGTCTGCCGCTTGACGCGATCGTAGAGTTCGGGATAATTCTTGAAGGTATAATCCAGGAACCCCTGGTGAAACGCCTTGGAACGCTCATGCGAGAGCCTCAGGTTATACCATTCCGCTCCGATCGCGCAGGCATGTCCGAAGAACCGGAAGCGATAAGTCGGCTCGGTGATGATATTGCGGATAAAACGGAAGATATTGGCCCAGTAAAAATTGTAAAGGGGATCGGCGCTATCGAACTTGAGTGGAAATGCGATGGTATGCTCCTGGATATAGGTCTTCTTGCGCAGATAAACCGTCCGCGGTTTCGATTTGAATTCGCGGCCGAGCGAATCCTTGAGGATGATGCTATAGTCGCTCGATTTTTCCAGCCAAATCAGGATGTCGGGATATTTTTCCTCTGAGATCTTCCACTCGAGCGTACCCTTGAGATCGCCGCGCTGGAAATAATCCTTGACGCTGAAGGTATCGATCACCGTCGGATTGCTCAGCACCAGGCTGGCCGTCGAGACCGGCGTGTAGCCGCGAATGATGGCCAGATAGTTGACCGGCAGGACCAGGTGTTCGGTGTCACGGAAGGGGATAGGTTGGAACAGCACGGCCTGGGCCTTGTCATCCGCAATGATCCGGACATAGCGCCGTTCCTGGAAAACCCAACGGGCATCCTCGGCCTTGGCGGGAATGTAGCGCTTGGCCAGCATTTCGCCGGGGATAATGGAAATCTGGCTGGCCTCGACCCCGAGAAGCAGCATCGAATCGCGCACCGCCTCGCTGCGCCTGTTGGCCAAGGCGACATCGTTCTCTCCCGAATTGGGATCAGCGAAACCCTGCAAGGTGATCTGGAGCGTACGGTCGCTTTTCAGGCGCGTCGCCAGGGTATCGAGGATGGGGCCGATGACCTTGGTGTGCAGGTATTCGTATTTAACCTTTGCACTGGAGGAGTCGAAGCAGATCTCGGTAATGATCGGCAGGTCGTAGGTGCGGGTGGCATAATTGACGGCCGTGACGGTGTCCTTGGCCGCTATCGAGCCCTTGGGGATCGTGAAAAACTGCGCGGCATAGCGGTTATTGGACTCGTCATCCTCGCGGATGGAGCCTTCCTCATCGACTTTGGCAATGAGCATATGGCGTCCCAGGTCGACCGTGTGCCACTCTAGATCGAAGACGCGCTCCTCGCCCGGCTTAAACTGGTTGAGGCTGATCCGCTTGAGAACCTGCGTTGTTCCCGGTGCATTCTGGGCGAGCCCGAGCGCAGTTGATTCGAGCGAATCCGTGAGACTGAGGACTGTCTGCTGGATCAGGCGTTCGCCTTTGTTGACCACTTTAATTTTAAGCATGCCGTGATAATCATCCACGGTAAGCCAGGGTGAATAATCGAAGGTGATGGACTCCACGGCCACATCGGTGACGGGGATGTGAAAGTGCGCGATAGTGCGGCCATGGTGGCTCGCCGGCCGCATATGCCAGTCGAGATCGTAGGCAATGACCGACCAGTAATAGTCGCCGCCGCGGAGCAGCGGCATGGTCAGGGCCGTTTGTGTATAATCGAAACGTGAGACCAGATAGGAACCGGCACTCTCCTGCAGCACCGGTAATTCGCTCTCCATGGCGCGCATAAAACGGGCGATTTTACTGCTGTCCTGATCCACAAGCAGTGCGTAGTGCAGGTCATCATAGAGATCAGGTTCGCGGCTGTTACCCCAGCGGAGCTCGACCTGACCGGTATCGATCCAGGCATCCATGGCGGGGGCGGCGAAAGTGAATGACTCCGGTCCGATGGGAATGTGACTGACGGTACCGCGGTAGGTGTTGGAGAAAAAGTCCTTCTCATCAATTGATGCCAGATCGATGCGCAGGGCGTTGTTCTGGCCCGGGAGGACCGACTTGACCGGGGTGTCCTGATCGTCGAGCCGCACCGAAAAGCCGAAGGTGTACTGGTTCATCAGATCCATATTGGTATCGTAACCGCCCTGGATGGCGAAGCGTTGTGCCCAGGCGACCTCGGCACCGAAGGCATAGTTTTCGCCCTCATCGCGCCGCTTCAGATAGTCGGCGGAAAGCTGGAGCTGTAAACCTTTATGCGTTCCGGCATTGAAGGAGAGGCCCGCGCGCACGGCCTTCGGCAAGGGGGTTCCCACGGAAAGGAAGCGGATATCGCTGCCGAGATTGGTCAGCGAAACGCCACCCGAGAGAATGCCATAGCGCAACAGACTCGACTCACCAAGGAAATTGAACCGCGGTGTGCGATAGAGCAATCCGAGATCATAGATCCAGGAATGGGCATTGTAGGGTCCTAGCTTGGACTTGTAGTACTTGAAGGTGGTGCCTGCGGAGAGATTGGGGCTGAGCAGGGTGATCGGCTGGCCGACATTGGCGGAGACGAGCAAATCACTGGCGGATGCGGCCTCAACGATCTTGTCCGAACTGTCGAATTCCGGGACCCCCTGATAGACTACACCCAAATTCAGGTGCGTGAAACGGCTCCAGGGCGTATGCACGCGGTGGCCGGCGACAAAGGAGGCGTTGTAGACATCCGCAAACCATTTCGTATAGGAAGCCGCCCAGTACCATTGGCGCTGCAGTCCGCCGGTTCCGGGATTGGCATACGGGGCGTGCATCTCATCGAGCGCACTGGTATAGGCACCGCCCATGGACTGCTGCCGCGTGCCGGGCATCATTTTAAGAAAACCGACGCCGGAGCGCACCTGTGCAAAAGCGGCTCCTGCGGCCGGGAGAGAAAGCAGGACGGAGAACAAAAGCGCACGACCGATCCAGGGACCTTTCCGCTGCCTGATATGGATTCCGAAAGCCATGCTTATCTCACAATCATGAATTTTTTCCAGTCCTTGTACTCCTCGGAACGCAGGGTTACAATGTAAACACCGCTGCCGACCCGGATGCCTTGCTTGGTTAAACCGTTCCAGTAGTAGGTGGTCCATCCTGCCGGATAGACCGCGTCCGTCAGCTCGGAGATGTGATGTCCGGCGATATCATAGAGATCCAGCGTCGCATTGCGGCTTGAACTCAGCCTGAAGCGGATCTGTAAGGGCTCTTGCCGATCGGGTTCGTAGGTATTGCGGTCCAACGACAGATCATTGGCTTCGTGCACCAGCACTTCGGTTTCGGCGCGTGCCCGGTTGCCATATTCATCCAGGATGTGGATCTCGAACTTAAGCATCTCCTGCTTGGCCGCGGTCACCAATTTGACGGGGAGATAATCCGGTTCTATCCGGAACCACTCCCCGGGCGCCAGCATAGTCTTGTGCACATAGGCATCGCCGTAGGTGCTGTCGATCTCGTTATTGGCGAGATAGACCCACAAGTCCCAGGTTGTTACGGGGTGGTTGACCGAGACGCGCACCTGAATCGGCTCACCGACGGTGACGATAGCCGGAAGGGCTTCGATATAAGGAATGGGTACGGGAGGAGCCGTGATGATGATATGGACGGTGCCCTGATCGCAGAGGGGCGGCACCCGCGTATCGCAGACCTG
>DAOLSP010000041.1:3946-6156 GCA_035419245.1 bacterium
GCTTGGGGTTTTGACGGAATCATCCACGGCCACCGGGGCATGATTGGGCGGCGGCAAGGGGGCCAGAACAGTGATATAAGCCGTGGCCTGGTCACAAAGGGCGGGTACCTGATCATCGCAAACGCGATAAATAAAGTAATCCGATCCAACGAAATCCGCGAAGGGGCTATAGGAGAATGTGCCATCTTTATTAATGACAAGCGTGCCATGTTCAGGCTGCCTAACAGGAGTTTCCTCATAGATCAGTGCGTCGCCATTGGGGTCCTGGTCATTGTCTGCCAGTGTGCCGGAGACCGGAATGTTTTTAAGTGTAGCGAACGCGTCGTCGGCAGCGAGCGGGGCGTCATTCCTGACGCCATTGGTGTCTGGATGGACGGTGATGAAAACTGTGGCCTCGTCGCAGAGAGAGGGTGTACCGTTGTCGCAAACAGAATAGACAAAGGCATCTTCCCCGCTAAAACCGGTGGCAGGTGTGTAGACGAATGCACCATCCTGAGAAAGCAGGACGTTACCATGCTCAGGAGGCTTGACTGGCGCGAGGGTGACGATTAAGGGGTCGCCATCCGGATCAAAATCATTGGTAAGTAAATTGGCGTGAATTGGCACGTTAACCTGTGTTTCGACCACATCATCATTGGCTACCGGTCTTTCGTTCACCGGCGTGTTCGCGATAATCTGGATCCAAACGGTAGCTGTGTCACACAAGGCAGGTGTCCGGTTATCGCATACCTGATAGCCGAACTTGTCCGCGCCAGTGTAGCCTTTGGCCGGGAAATAGCTGAAAGTTCCGTCGGTATTGATCAAAACCTTTCCGTGGTGTGGGTCGATCGTGGGAGTGGGGATGACTGAAAGCGCGTCCCCATCCGGATCGGAATCGTTGGTGAGAACCTCACCGGAAACAGGGGTATCGATCAGGGTATTTATCAGGTCATCGACGGCGAGCGGTGCCCGGTTAGGGTAGACCTTGGGAACAAAGGTGACTCTCAGGCTGTCGACGATGCGAACGCTCTGTGGGTTTGCCGACATCGGCTCATTGAGGAATTGTGGGTATTGAGTCGAAAGTACCGCATAATGATGGATCCAGATTGCATAGGATCCAGCGGAAAGTGAGAAGAGACCGCAATCACGCCAGTAATAGGCCGCGGGACCGGGGATATCCGAAACGACCTTCTCGGTGCCGGCGTTGGGATCCATAGGGGAAACCGTCACTCCCGCGTCAGATTTCAGGTTGAGGAAGAAACTTTCATTACGTTGAACGTCGCCACTATTGAGCCACTCCTTGGCCGTTATCCGGTACTCGCCCGAAGCAGGGATGGTAACTTGACCGATCAGCCCATGTAAACGCGCCTCGCCCTGATCTACCCGGATACCGACGGGAGTGGGAACCAACACCTCAATGATCTGCGCGGCAAGGGGTGAAAGAATCGCAAAGAAAAGGAGACCCGTTACGTGCGCGGCACGGCTGAGGCGCGCTTTAGGTATATCAAACAAACTATTTTTCATCGGTTTGGATCACCTAAGTATCTGCGATGGCTAGTTCGGGCGATACTTTAAGTACAAAAACTATGCCACATAAACGATAATAATAACGAATAAGCGCCATAATAATAATGATGTAGTAATGTATTATTTTAGTTACAAATATGTAATTTATAAAAAGAATGGCGAAAAGATCGAGGGAAAAATATTCTTAAAGATACTGTCTAAAAATGAGACACTGTCTTGCAATGGCACAAAGTTCTATGCGGTCGCTTTGGGTCTTCTCCCGAAGACAAAAAAAGCCTTCACGCAATTCCTGGTGCGAAGGCTGAATACTCAAACGCAATGATCTGCCACTGCGATTTCGGCTGCTTGACTTGGCTCGCAGAATCTGTATGGTCTCTGCCCATCCCACCGATGCCTTCTATCCTCTAGACCTATATCTTAATATAAAAACAAGATATTCAATAGTCAAGAGTAAAAAAAGCGGTGGACGGAGCAGGGAAAAGGGTTGCGAAATGGGTGGCCGTTTAGTTAACTGGCCGCAATTTGTCGAAAGGCTTGATCGCCATGTGTAGATTCCAAAAAAAAGCCGGTCAAGTAGGATTCTGACCGGCTTTCATTACGAACGTAGTGGGCAATACTGGATTTGAACCAGTGACCTCTGGTTATCGCAGACCGGTGGATAACGTAGAAAGCACTCTATGGCTCTGACTTTCGAAATAAAATTT
>DAOLSP010000042.1 GCA_035419245.1 bacterium
CCAAATGGCAATTTGGTAGGTGTCCCCGGCTTCAACTGCTGCCGAGAGCGCCATTTCCAGCGTGATGGTTTTGGTCGAATTCGCAAAGTCGGCGATCTTGCGGCCTTCCCCTTGAGGGGCCAGCCCGTCGGTCGTCGATGTGATATATATTTTCCTACCGTTCCAGTAGTCATCCGCCTGGGTCAAAGCAGCGGTATCGATGACTGTGGTTTTGGACCCGCCTGTCGCGGTGCCGCTGATCCGCACCTCATCGCCGATTTGCTGCCGAATCAGTTCCCTCAGCTCTGCCCGTGTTTTGGTCATTATACCTTGCCTCCGCTCTAGTCGATCTTGGCTTCTGTTCGTGAAAGCCGCTGTAAAATGTCAATCTTTCAGAATGCCAGAGGATCGTTTGCGCCTTCGCCGTTAATTCGCACCTTGATGGTTGACTGTGACCAGAGGCGCTTGATCTCATCTGTGCTGATAATCCGTTTCCAGATGCGCACATCGTCAGTTTCACCAGTCAGGTAGTAACCGGCCGGAAGCCGGCCGATATAAAAAGTCTCGGTGTTGTCTATGCTGGCCCCGCCCTGCTGTCCCTGGGTGTTGTATTCGCCATCAAGGTAGAGCTTCAGGCCGGTCGAGGCGTCGCTTCTGTCAACCGTCATAACCAGCAGGTGCCATTTCCCGTCCGAGATCACGCTCCCCAGCACCGAGACATTGGTCGAAGCGTCCCGGACCTTGCCATAGAATTTTCCGGTTGCATCAACACCCAGAAAATAACCGACCGAGCCGTATTTGCTCACCAGTATCGAGGCTGCTGCGGCATTGATTCTCGCCCAAACAGCTACTGAAAAGTCGCTGGTTCCCATGTTCAGGAACGCGCTGGTGGAGATGGCGACCTCCTGTTCGGAAGCGGCCGCAAATTTACCCGCGTTCCCATACCGGCCCCTGCTCCAGGTCCCGTCAAAGGCGCCGGTGTTGCTATTGCCGGAAAAGTCGTTGACCGCCGTTCCAGTGCCTTCGTCAAACCGCCAATGAGCAGCCAGGTCTGTGTTTGAGATCCTCGGCGGACCCTCAAGCTTGACCTGGGGGGTTACGAGAGCCGCAACGAGCAAGATGATAAATGCAGATCCGCTTTTCATTATTTTCCTCGGATAATGCAAACATCTGGGATTGTGGCTGTTTTTGCGTAAAACGTATCGGCTGCGGTATGGCGGATCGGGATGTAGATGCTGCCGCCGGCGAACAGGAAAACCCAGTTTGTGATGCGGTTGGTGCGAAATTGCAGATTGACATTCGCGACGACCGTCAGCCCGTGCGGGAAATCGTTGTTCAGCAGAATTGACCTTGCCGTGGCTTTCAGATTTTGCAGCGAATCGCTCCTGGCTACATCCCAAAGGGCCGCACGCAGCGCCCCGGTCGAGTCGACCTTGGCCGTCAGCAGATGTGAGTAATTCACCCGGCACTTGTCGCCGGCTGTCAACGTGGCATTGAATACGAGCCGGAAATTGTCGATAATATCCGTCCGGCTTGTCCCCTCGCTGACGGCGCGGGTGAAGTACCGCTGACGGGTGATGTCGGTGAATTTCACCGTCGCCCAGGTCCCGGACTTGGAAACGACGGTGATCTCGTAGGCGAAATCGTTTGAAGCGCCGGTCCGGACTGCGGAATCAAGAACAGCACCGGTCAAGTTGACGAGGCGAACCGTCCCGATGTCCGAATAGCCGAGGATTGCCGTCTGGGCCTGGGATCTCACCCTAGGCAGCAGGCACATGAGGGCCATGAGGATGAAGGTTGCTTTTTTCATGGTCGCCTCACAGGTTTGTGACGTTGCCGCTGATGTTCACGGCAAGGGTCGCGTGGCCAGTGCCGCCGGTGGTGTCCGCGGCCTGAATCATCAGGTATTTGCCGGTAAGGCCTGCCAGCGGGTGACTGGCCTTCTCGCCCTTGAGGACAGTGAATTCAAGAGCTGTGCCGGCCGCAGCTGAGGCTTCCTTTAGATCGGTGGTCGCCGTCGGCGCGGAACCGCTATCCGCGATGAACACCTTGACCTTGGCCCCTTCGGTTGTCCCCGATTCAGTCAGGTGCAGGGTCAGGTCGCTCATCCCTTCGATATTGACCGCGTTGCCCTTGTCGGCATAGCTGGTGCTGGTCAGAGCCGTGGCTGAAAGAACGGTTGCGGCAAGCGGCCGGATGGTTTGGCCGCTAACGGTCGGCAAATTGCCGGTGACGAAAGCGGTAATCTGCGCATCGGTTCCCGCCGCACCCTTCGCGTACAGCAGCAGATATTTCCCCGAGACGCCGGCAAGAGAAAAGCATCTTTTTTCGCTGGCGGCAAGGGTGAATTCGCTTTCCGCGCCATTCGCGCCGACCAGTTGAAAGAGTCCCGTGCTGGCGCTGGGCGCACTGCCGTCGTAGGCGATATAGGCCCTGACTTTCGCCCCCTCCACACCGCCCGATTCAACAACGTGGAGGGCCAGGTCAACCATCCCTTCGATGTTGATAGCGCTGCCGATCTTTCCATAACTGGACCCGAGAGCCGTGGCTGTGGCCAGGATGGATTTTCTGACAGGCACTCGTAAGAGCTTTCCCATGGGTCATTTGCTCCTTTTTTTGCGCTGCTTCGGCTTGGCCTTTACAGCAGATGGTTCGGTCTCGATTGCTCCGATGGACTGGATGACAACCGGCTTTGCTGGGGAATCCTCGGGCTGGGGATAAATAACCGCCCAGGGGACTTCGGTTTTCAGGAAATACTCCCGCCAGGTATCAGGATAGGGACCGCTCAGCTGGCCCGGCTCCAGGTGCATTTGCAGCGTGCCGCCTTGCGGTCCGATTATCATGAGGTCGTGGGGGATGTTGTCCCTGTTCTTGATAGTGAACATGTTTAATCCTTTATCTTGATTCCAGCCAATAGAAAATCTATGTCGATTTGGCGGTTTTTCCATCGATCCCAAATTTGTTTTACTAAGACAATAAACTCGTCGTGAGTGAGGTCTCTTTTGACTTGATTTATTTTAATGCTGACCCATTGTAAATTTTCAAGATTGTTCACATAGTCAGGAAAGCGCGAAACTGGATATTTGTGATCCAGCGACATATTTATACCTGGGATAAGATGCTCGCCTGAATAGGGACAGGTGAAATTTTGCTTTGCCGCTAACTTTTTAAGAAATTCCCAATTCTTTGTACTGCCAGTATTCCGCTGGGCAACTTTTTTATACCAATGCGCTTCACAAAATTGAGTGTGATTCTTCATAATTGGATTTGAGCATTTAGTGCAAAGTCTTTTTGCTTTTTGCAGGGTTCGCCAAGTCCTTTGATATTGATTTTTCCATTCTCGGTTATTTTGTTGCCATATTTTTTGCGAATCTGCGATTTCATTGCGATGGGCTTTATAATAGTTATGCCTCATCGCTTTTGCCTCTTCGGGATGTTCTTTGCGCCATTTTTGAGTATAGGCACTTCTTAAATTCCGATGATTCTGGTCGCACCGTTTTTTTATGACTTTTCTTTCAGCAGGATGCTCTACTCTCCATTGAGCGGTTAGTTTATTTTGACATCGTTTGCAGTGCGGATACAATCCATCCCTGCGCCTGTAAAAGAATTCTGTCGTGGCCGGATATTCAATGCCACATTTTGAGCATCGCTTGGTCATAATGTTGGGGCGGCCTATGGCCGTCCCTTAACTTGGGTGATAGTCATTTAGCTGATCATGAGTTTACCAAGGGTTTTCGTTTGAGTCACTTTAAATGCAGCCCTGTGATGAATCATTACAGCCTTTGTCTTTGTGTCCGGGACCCAATTTGGCCCGAGGAGCACAAAGGGCACATAGACATAGTAGTGGACGCCGGCCTGGTTTGTGCCGACGGCCACCCTGGAGCGGCGGGCATTGGGCGAGATAAACACTTCGCAGCCCGAGACGTTGCCGACAGAACGGCTGTTGAGGTGCATCTCGTTACGGGCGACGTTGTATTTGGTCCACCCTTCCGACAGCCAATCCATGAAGCGGCTCCGGTCGGCGCGGCTCCAGACCATCCAGTTCGGCTCCATGTTCCCAGCGAGGCTGGTTTCATCGACCACCAGGTCGCAGTAATAGAGGAACCGCTTGTTCCATTCGGCCTGGGTATAGCCCCCGTCAGGAGTGGACTGAGCAAAGGTCTGGCTGCCGCCGGTCGCGTCATCGACCACTTCATAGAGCACCTTGCGGTCGATCTGGTCGATGATCGCTTTCTTGATCGCCGAGACGATAAGGGCCAGGTAATCGAGCCCGCCGCCGCCGTCTTTCATGGCCATCTGCATGTCCTCGATGAGGGAAATGTCGAGACGGGCGCCCAGGTCATAGTCGTCCGCCGTGGCGGTCGTCTTACTGATGCCCAGGTAGGTCTTGTCCTCGGCGGATCCTGCGGTGGCCCCTGTGACCGGTTTCTCGACGAAGAAACCGACCTGGCCGGCAGTCAGGGTGCCGGAATCAGCCACCGAGACAGCGGTGACATCGGTGCATTTCTGGCCGACGTTGGTCGGGGTGCAGCGTTTGATCGTGCCGGCCGCATCCGTGGTGAGGAAGGTCACCGTCCAGGTTGCAGCCGCGCCGTTTTCATCCGTGCCGGTGATGGTAACGACCATGTTGGTCCCGGCGGGGACTTCAATCAGCCGGGCGAAGAGGTGATCGGCATACTGGTTGCTGGCCGCAGCCAGAGCGCCGTCATCCACGAAATCGCCGTAGGTGGTGGGGCTGGCGGTTGTGGCGACCAGGGAGGTGGGGCTGGCTTCATCGACCCAGCCGAACTCATGCTGACCGCGCTTGAAAACGCTGTCATCGGTGGGATAGCCGACCTCGAAGATGTCCTTGGTGCTGGAGGTCATATCCCCGGTCTGGCAGATCTGCATGGCGATGGTTTCCGGCCAGGCCGCGTAGATGATTGCAGCCGCGACCTCATGCGGCAAATTGGTGCTGATGACGCCAGAGGTGGTCCCTTCGTTAGCCTCAGTCAGCAGCGGGGCAATAGCCCTGTTGATCTCCTCGGAAAGAAGCATGTTATGGAGCATCCCGCCGGCTGCGAACAGGTCGTTCTGGACCTTGCCGACGAAATCCATATAATAGAGCTGCTTCTGGATCAGGGGATTGAGTCTGTCCTGCCAGGATTCGAGCAGGAAGCGGCCGCCTTCATACACCGGGCGGCCGAACACCTTGGCCAGGATCAGGTCCCGGATGCGGGTGGACCCGCCGGTGATCTCCCTGGTCAGGCCGACCTGACGCGCTTCGGTGGTCAGGGTGCTGATGACGGCCGGATCAGTGATGATTTTCTGCTGGGTCTGCATGGTCGATTTGAGGGCTTCGGCGATTTCGGCCTTGCGCCGGTTGAAGGCATTGGTGACGGCCTCCTCCAGCTTCAGTTTGGCCACATCGTCGTTCTCCTGCTCGGCCATGATCCGGTCTGCGACAGCGGCGA
>DAOLSP010000043.1 GCA_035419245.1 bacterium
TCCTTGCAATAAAGATTTAAAGTCGCCGCCGTCACCGTCGCCCCGTCTGGAATCGCGCTCGTATCGAACGGATAAAACGCGCGCGCCAGAGTCATCGAAAAATCTGTTCCGAAATTATTGATAAGCTCCGGAGCATAAGCATAAGCCCCGGTATAGTGAGCGCTCGTTCCAGTCGTCGCGTTGTGCGTCGCGTCCCAGACAGTGTCCCAGTCGTAGACGTCCGTTGACGAAAACTCAACGTATCCATCTCCGGCACCAGAATAGTAGCTGGTTGGATGATCGGTATAGACGGGGTAGGTTGCGTTTTCCAGAAATGCAGCCGGTACAGTCTTGCGCAAATAAACTCTCAGCAGCTTCCTGTAGAACTTAATTTTTACTGGTTGACTCTTTCCTGCACTGTCCCATAACAGGGCTTCCCGGAAATACAACTCCTTGCCGGCATCCCCTATCATCAATGTCCTGTCCGTAAAATCAAGGCCGGAAGTTCTGTCCCAGATATTGCCAAGGTTGTCACGGATCGTTTTCAGGCTGGGCAGATCCAGTTCAAAATCAAAGGTCATGTCAACAATATTGCTCGGCTTCTTGTTGATCACCACAACCTTCTTTAGGCCATCCTCCTCCGCATAAATACGGAGATCGATGCCCGTTCCAAAGGCATCCGGATAGAGAACATAGTTTCCGTCAGCTTCGCCATTGTGCAGTATCCCTTGCGCATGAGCAGCGACCGGTCTGGCCTTGATGGAGATGTTGGCATCAAGATAGGCTGATGTGAAATCGATCCAGTCGTCAGCGTACTTCGGGAGAGAGCAATTATAGGACGCCCTGTTCTGACCCCACCGTGACAGGATCCCGTCCCAGCTCAGCCAGGTATTTATCCGCTTGAAAGAAGCGCCGTCCCTGTAATTGACATGCGAGGCATGGAACCGGTATCGCTTGCCGCCAGCGACTTCCGCGACATCTGCATTATAGCTAGCGGGAGTATACACTTGCGCAACAGCAGAGGAAGCCAGAAATAGTAAAACGATCGATTTTCTCATGATCAGTACCTGTATTTAATATCCACTGAAAACTGGGACATGGACGATGAAGGAGCAGAATCAAGCTTCAGGTACATACACTTCCCGGCGTCCACTGTGGCATCATCAAATGTGCCTGAGTAAAGCACGCCAGACGATGTATCGAGCGCCTTAATAAGCCCTGCGCTGCCCCCCACCCTGCCGATGAAAGAATTGGCAAAACGCAGGTCGCCGGCGATGTTGTACGATGCGCTGGAGGTTGTTACTGTCACACTGTCAATAGTGATGCCCGCATCCACTTTCGGCCAAATGCAGATACAGCTGTCAGCTGTGAACACAGCATTAGGCGATATTACTGTGAACCGCAGGTGCTTGGCCTGCCCGGTGATAGCCGACCCGTTGACCACGCCAAGAGTAGCCCCGGTGATCGTAGGGCTCGTACCGAAAACCATCTTTCCAGATCCGGTTTCATCAGTGACCTTGGTTGCCCAGTTGGCTGAAGTCTGGGCCTGAATATCTGCAAGCTTTACCTGTCCGTCCTGGATAGATTCGCTCGTGACAGCACCATCTTTAATCTTGGTCGAATCAACAGCATTCGCCGCCAGGTCTGCAGTTTTCACCTGGCCGTCTTTAATGGTCTCCGAAGTGACCGATCCATCTGCAAGGTTTGTAGAGTCGGCGGCATTCGCCGTGAGGGTCACCGCTCCGCCATCTGCGATAGTTACATCGCCCGATATGGTCACCCATTTTCCGGTTCCCGCCGAGCTGTACTGTACCACCTGGGCAGACGAACCACCTGACGGGATATGCTTGTATCCATCTGCAGTGGAATGCGAGAGAGCATCACCTGTCAGCACGATGCCGCTTGTAGCACTTAAATTGGTATCACTCGAAATATCGAGCCCAGAGATCGTCGTCGTCGTATGCGCGTGCGAATCATCCGAAACCGCCAAGGCCCCAGTGTTTGAAAGCGTCCCATCCCCTGAAAGAGCGACCGCCGTTGCCTCGTTCGAGCCGTTTCCAACCCAGAAATATGCTGAAGTCAAGGACGGAAGCGTCGCCCCGGAAAGCGAGATCCATGACACCGCCCCACTCCCATTGGTTGCCATAACCTGACCGTTTGTCCCATCGACGTGAGGCAGGCAAAAATGTGGCGTTCGCAATGTATCGGCAAGCACTCCCCCTGAAACCGTAAGAGCAGATGGAACGGTTCTTGTCAGGATGCCGACTTTTTTAGAAAAATACTGGATCCCGACCTGGGGCAGTGCCGCGGCTGGCAAGGCCAGCAAAACAATAAGGTATAGCCATTTTTTCATCGTCATACTCCAATAGCAGGATAGGATTTCTTCGCCGGCAGCCGCCCAATGCAGGAACCATCGACATAAATGTCGTAGTGGGTTTCGTCATCCAGATCAGCGCCTGGATAGTAGCGCGATGGTTCGCTCGAGCACTGTGTTCCGGTAACCGCGCCAGCCGGATAGGTATTATCAACCGGGCAGAACTCCACCGTATGAGCCGTTTCATCGTTTGACCCGGTTGATGGTGTGACAAGCTGGATGAATATTGTGTCCTTATCCCACGTTGCCATAAAGCCCTCCAAATGGGAAATAGAGCAAACCAGGGATCACAACTTGACTGGCCGGCTCGGTGGTTTCGATAAACTTCAAGACCAAATCTGCAGCTGACTGATGTCCGGCAACGAACATGTTCTCTCTTTCCGGAATCACGTTGGCCCAGTAATAGACTGAGGCATCAATCCCATAACGTGTGTAGATTTTCACAGGCACCCGCAAGGCCGCTAAAGCTGCGACCCTGGTTGCCGTCCCTCCAATCTGGCGAAATGTGAATGTAAAACTAAAATACCTCACCGGCCCTGAATAGACCCTTGACAGGCCGTTTTTATAGGTCTGCACATCCTCGGCGCAATTGGTGCGCTTTACCAACCGGGCTGCCTCTTGATGCGAGAATTCGATAGTGTTCTCAGGAGTCCCATATTTGAATGCCCAGACAATCATCCTCTGATATCACACTGAACAGTGATCCCGCCAATTTCCGCTTTCTGCGCCCCGGTCCCGCCGGACTCGGTGATCACTATCCGGATAAAAGCCCGGATCATGTCGCCGCGGACCAGATTCGCCGCGGTGATCACAAATGTGTACTGCAGCATCGAGGTCGTGAGTGTCTGCGCGGCAGTCTCACACAAATCTGCGCCAGCGGTTCCAGCCTCAGCAACCTCATACGCTTCGCAGTCGACGGTCTTCACTGACATTGTGCCGGCCCCTGAGTCATTGACCCGGGCGGAGACCGTGATTTTAAAGTCCTGCCCGTCATCATAACTCTCAGGGATAGCAAACTCAAGGCATACCGTCTCAGTCTTGGTGGTGCCGTGTGCGTCCTCGCCCTGCAGGATCCCGGTGCCCGAACCCCAGCCGCCCATCACGAGTTTTGGTTTGCCTGCTGCACCGGTTGGATTGACAGTCGATCCGTCTGCATAGCGCAGCGAGCACAGAGGAACAGGGAAGGATTGGAGCGCGACTTGTTCCTGGTTTCCACGCTTGATTGCGTTGAGGAATGCCGCGGTAATCGGAGTACGAGTTGTGAAAGCAGTCGAATTCAGGCTCATTTATCCCTCTACCATGCGCAATGCATGTCTGCCATCGCCGAATCGGGCATGGCGAATTTGTCATATACTTGGGCGTCATACCCGGTCAGAGATACATTCCGAGGTGTCATCGCCGAGATTGATTTCCTGATCGTCTCAAAGCGGCCGGCTATATCGGGATCATTGATATCCAGATCCCATTGTTCACCGATCCTCATCAAGAGCGCCTGAAAATCACAATTGATCGTCACGCTCCGAATGCCATTGGAGTACAGCTCGTAGAGTCGTCTGGCCATGCTTTCGGCCTGTGTGTCGTCATGCAGCCCAGGGGCGTAGATTTCAACCGAGACCTCTTTGCCATATCTGCGATAGGATGGATTGTCACTCTGGCTCTCCGGATAAGTATGGCTCTTCAGATACTCCTGTGTTACCCCATCATAGCCATAGTAGACGGTTATGACATTCACAATCTCCGTGCTTTCACTTTCCACTTCCGGCTTGATATCGGCGTTGGTGAATTCATGGACCGCCAGTTGCAATCTCGGCCGCATGCAATGCAGGCATTCCAGCCCGAACCAATGATATTGCACCAGTCCAGCATGAGAGCAAATTGCTTCAACCGCCTGGGCGACTGTCATCGCCCGGTCCAGGGTAATCCGCAGCCGGATATCAGCAGCTTCGCAGTATTCATATTCAGCATCGTACGACCTGGCAGCATCCAGTGATTGGGCCTGCTTGATGGTCACTATGGTTCCGGCAGCAAAGTCGTAGCTCAGGGTTCCAGACGACAAATTCACAGTAACATATGGCGGAAACGAGTCTTTATAATCGATCTCATCGACTGTGATCTCCTGAGAATTGACGCCATCATCGAGGGTGAGAATCGCTCCAGCCGGGATCATCAAATTCACACTGGTCGCAATCTTGAATGTTGCCGCTCCGGATGCAACAGCTTCATAGAGTTCTCCCGCCTCTATCTCACCGAAAAATGAGCTGGCATCCACAAGCTTGGCGGGGGTGCCCACACGCGCTGTCATGATATCATATATGATCTTTACCGGATTTTCATCGTCCCAGGTTATCCCAGTAACAAAACTCATGGTGTCCCCTTCAGCCATGCCGGCCGTCCAGGCCGCTGCCGGGATGGTGATTATGTCCGGGATCTCGAAATTCTCGCGGATATCCCCCTCATATGGCGTCAGACTTGGCGGGGTCACCGTGAACGCAAAAGCAGAGGACCATTGAAATTCCCACTTACCAACCGGGCAGCGGGACCCGATCACGATCTGGTCCCGGTCGAGCATACCGCCAATGAATAAATAGGTCTGCTCGTTGTAGTCGAGATTCTTCCCGGCATCAGAATAGATGTCCGGCAGGAGTTCGTTGGCGGAGTCTCCAACGATGGAAACCGCGGCTGTTGCTGTCGAGCCAGCCCCGTCTGTTACCCGGACAGTGAATGAGGTTGTGCCGTTGGCTGCAAG
>DAOLSP010000044.1 GCA_035419245.1 bacterium
TTCCTACGGCGAAAATCTTAAAGCCATAACATGCCAGGAAAGTATCGAAACCGACTTTGCCACCAGAATCATCGCCAAAGGCGGGTCTGCGCTTGTCGACCAGCGCAAACTGGATAACGGAATAATCGGCCTGGTAAAGCCTGGTGTGATGGATGTAGCCGGAGCGACGTTTATCGTCAAATCCTGGAATCCCTCAAATTATTGGCTTCAAGTAACCAGCAAGAATCTGTGCAGTAATTATGATGCGCTCAATGGCATGTTCGTAATGATTAATGATGAGAAAATAATGATTATAGATTCGGATAAATTGACAGATGGCGACCGGATTCGGCTGGAGGCCGCTCCGCCGGGGACGGTCAGCGCTGGTGATCACATCTATATAATGGAAAACGAATCCGAGCTTGCAGACTTCGTCCCCGATATGAGCCTTGAGGATGGATCAACATATCAAAGGACTGAAGCCCTGCTGAGCCTTGACGAGTTGCCGGATATTTTGAACGTAGCCGGGCCGGAAGGATACAGCGACCTCTCCGGCACCTATACGTCCGGCGTTTGCCAGGGATGGACGGCGGTCGGATCGGCAGTCTGTTCGGAAAACACGGATAACGACTACCTTCGGACCGGCACAAAGAGCCAGAAGGTGGTTTGCAGCGCAGACGGGGATGGAATCAAACGGTCTGTAAATTGCGGTCAAGCTCTGGTAGCATCGTTTTATGTCTGGGTCTACGTTAAAACAATAGCAACGGGGGCAAAGCTGAAAGTCCGGCTGAAAGTGGGCGACGGCGCAACGGATTATTTCCCGCAGAATGCCGATACCGGCACGGATGAGGCTTTTGTCGAGACCACGGGCTGGCATCAGATCATCGCCGAAGGCGGCGTATTTGATGCGACAGGGAACCATGACCTTGAGATTCTGGCCGTCGACGGAGCGGTGACTTTTTACCTTGATTCTGTAATGGTGCAATGCAGCGAATACATCACCGATGAAGATGTTTTTTACCCCTGGGACACCAGAGTATTGCTGTGGGAAAAAGCCGTCACCGAGTTGAAAACAAAATCGGCCCCCACAAAAAAATATGATGTGGAAATTATTGACCGGTACGAAGCAGACCGCGATACTTATTCTTTGGAGCATATTACACCTGGCACGGACGTGGAAATCGTTGACTCAGGATTGGGATTAACCGGAGACCCAATCAGAGTCAAGCGAAAGACCTGGAACCTGATAAGACCGTGGGAGGCTACCCTTGAAGTCTCGGTCTGATCTGGCGAGTAAAATACTCGGCCTGACAAGCAAAGCGACCCGAACCGCATCGACGGTTACGGTCCGCGACAATAGCCGGTTGAACCTGGGCAGGGCGGCGCGGATTGCTACCCCTATGATCCGCTTCAAAGACGAAACAGGATCACTGAAAAATGCCAAAGCAACCGGTCACACGATTTATGCCGACTATAAGGACGCGGAAGCCATCGCTGCGGTCGAAGGCGAACCTGATCTGACATTGGATGCGACGCAGGTCATTTTTGGGGCAGAGCAGGATATCCTCTCCTCGATCATCACCCTGCAATTCGGAACGCCCTTGCAGGTCCATGAACTGGCCTACATGGGTTCGGTGACCGGAACCGGCGCTGGCATTCTGCTGCAAAACGCCCATGATTGCGCCTTCACCGATGACGACCATTTGATCGTCTCAAGCCGAGGATCCGACAACGCGGTCACGGCCTGGAACCTGCTCTATGCGCGGTACTGCAAATTCCAGGGTGCGGTTCGCGGGGCCGGTGCGCCAAACTATATGAACGACGGCGTTGTATGCCGAGCACATCCGACAAAGAACTGGGTAGGCTATGCGGCCTACTCCGACAACGCTGTTCACGTCATTGACGTCACGGACCCCAAAGCGCCAAAGATTATCGGAACGGCCCGAGGCGCTGGCGGCACGGATGGGTTATACTTGGATCATCCGCATTCGTTGATTTTCTATGAGGACTGGCTGGTTGTTGTAAGCGGAGAGGATGCGTCTCTCTCCATATTTGACGTGCGTGACCCGGAATCCGATACCTGGATGACCCAGCTGGGTTGCATCCACGGGGCGCACGGCACAGACGGCCTCTATCTCTATTATGTTTCGGACGTGGCAGTAAAGCAGATCGGCGACAACATCTATGCTTTCACAGTCTCGCGTTGTGACGGCAACCGGGCCAATCCGACAGATGAAGATTCAGCCGGATGCTTGCAGTGCTTTGACATCACCGATCCTGCTTCAATCACTCTGGTGGGCGGGGCCTACTGCGATCAGGCGCCTTATGATGAACCGTATTCCTGGGAATTGGAAGGCGGGACGGGAATTTGCATTGACGACAGCAATATCGTCTATATCAGCACCCGCTGGCAGAACCGGGCAACCCAACCCTATGACTCGGGCCTGGCCGTCGGCTCTTTGACAATTTTCGACGTGAGTGATCCGACATCACCCGGCTTCTGCGCAAGTCTGGCAGGCAGGGGAACCGGGCCGGTTTCGGGAAGCTATCCAAACGGAATCTACCTCGGAGAAGGCCACTGGGTTTCAAAGCATGGCAACTACGTAGCTGTATCGGCCTTTTCGGATGATTGCGTGACCTTGATCGACGTTTCATTTCCAGATATTCCGGTACAGGTCAGCCACATGGGTTCGGCAGCCGATTACTGCAACGGCCCTGTCGGAAACTGTTTTTCCAGCGACGGGAAATTGCTTTATGTCGCGGTCTGGTGGAGCGCAGCTTTCCTTGTCTTTGACGTTTCAAACCCGTCATCGCCGGTTCGGGTTGGCGGGAAAACCGGTGTCGGATATCCCTATTACCTGGAGGGGGCGCATGGAGTCTGCCTTTCGAGCGACGACCACTATGTCTACGTCTCCAGCCGGAAATCGGACGACGCTCTGACGGTCTGGTCTTCTGAAGACGGTGTCCGTCTGGAGACCACCTATGAAGGCTATTTCACTCATTCGGGGATGCTTGCACCGGTGCGGATCGACGTCAGTGGCAATTACTGCTACGTCGCCGCAAGAGACTCAAACCGCATTCTCAAGCTGAACATTGCGAATAAAGCATCCATCTACAATGCCGGCTCAATTTCCGGTTCCGGCAGTCCTAACTACCTGGGCCAGCCGAACTGTGTATTGAAGAAAGGGGATTATCTCTATGTCGCCGCCGGCAGCGATAACGCCCTGGTGATCCTGAATGATATTGCCGGCGACAACTCCCCAACCCTGTGCGGGGTTTATCGACATGCAACCTATTGTTACGGTGCCATGTCGGTCCAGGTCAACTCCACCGCCACCAGAGCTTACGTTTCGGCTCTTAGCGGTTCACGGATCACGGTCCTGGACATCACAAACAAATCTGCGCCGACCTATCTGAATTCTGTCACCGGCAACGGTGAGCCCTACTATCTGAACGGCATCCGTGACCTGCTGCTGCTCAATGACCAGTACCTGCTGGGCGCTTCGAGCAACGACGACTGCGTGGTGCTCTATGACGTTTCGGCAGTGGACAGCTCGACACCGCCGCGTCTGGTTGCGGTCTTTCAAGGTGCGGGAGCGCCAAAGTATTGTGACCGGCCCTATGGACTGGCGCTCTATGACGAAGACACGATCCTGGTCGCTTCGTACAACGACAACTCGATCAATGAGCTTACAATCAACGAAGAGAAGTTTACACGGGACAATGTGATTTTCGGCAGCAGCTATTATTTGACCGGCGCAACGAATCTCGCTGTCGGGACGGCGCACGGCAAGACCTACATCGCCAGCACCGCTTACACGGATAACGCTTTTTCGGTTTTCAAGGTCTCGGAGCTTTTGACGAATCGAGAGGTGGGCATTCGGAGTAATTTCGGGCAGATCGAAGTAAAGAGCGCGTTCGGCGATTGGACAAAGATTTAGAGGGAAAAATAAGCATAATGGTAATAGCTATTTACGGTTAGATAAGAATACGCCTTGTTTTAAGCCACGCTAAGCTTTGACCTGCCTGCGGATCTCAAACATTTATACACACTGTGTAACCTATTAATAATATTAAGGCCGTGCGTGGCGCTAAATGAGAAATGCAAAAATATGAGAGGAATGATCCGAGCGAATGCTGCTTTTTACGGTTGCATTGAGCCTGGATGAACAAGCTCCCTGGCAATGGGGACCAACATCATTATGGTTGGACATGAAATTTGCCAGTGATCCGGCTATCCTGAAATACACGCATGTACGGGCATCTGATTCGATGGTCGCGTTGATGCTCGGCAAAACCTTGATCCTTGGGTCGCCTCCGGGGAAATGGGTGGACCCGAAGCACTTTGAGAAGAATGACAAGCCGGCCCGATGCAGCACAATGTACGAGAAAAGGCACGTCATCGAAGCACTTTGCCGGTTCAAAGGCAATCAAAAAAAGGCAGCTGATTATCTCGGCGTGAATCGCAAGACAGTCTGGCGCTGGATCCGGAAATACAATCTCAGAAAGGAACTGCCATGATGAAAAAGATGGTCCTTATCCTTGTTTCGATCGCCATGCTGGCGCCCTTCACTGGCGCACTCAGCCAGAGCCCAACCTTCAAGACGGGCGACTTTGTCCGGATCAGCTGGGTGGCGCCGGCCGATACCGACGTTGTGAAGTACAATGCCTATTTCATCAATCAGTCAAATGAGCATACGACAACCGTGGTGGAGATGACCGAGTGGACGACCGACACCGAGGCCAGCAAAGCCAATTATACCTTGGCCCTGGTCGCCGGCAATTATGAGCTGCTACTGACGGCGGTGGACCGAGCCGGCAATGAGAGCTTACCCAGCGATGCTTTTACCTTCGCCGTGATCAATGATTTGCCGCCCGGACGGCCGCTCAGCGTCGTCATGGAGCTTGTGGCGACTCCGCAGGCAGCTACTGTGAAGACGTCAATAGTCAAGATCCCGGCGGCGGTCAAGAATATCCGGGCGAAGTGAGGATAGGGAGAATT
>DAOLSP010000045.1 GCA_035419245.1 bacterium
ACGTCCACCAGTGCATTCTGCGTCGAGACATAGCAATTTGTCACGTAGAGGTTCAGCTTTGTTATGATGTCGTTCAGCCCCGGCCATTCAGGCGCAGGGGCAGGCTCCCCGCCGGCTGGCTGCTGCACTATGACAGCTTCACCCGTCAGCCGGGCGGTCAGCAGATTAAAGATGTTCCGGGTCAGGTCATGGATGGACCAGAGCGCGAGCGTCATCTCTTCGGCTTGCCGGTATGTGATCTGCTTGGTTCGGGTGAAGGCCACCGATTCCTCAGATGTGGCGCTAGCGATTTCGCCGGCTGTTTCTTCGCGCCAGTCCTTCATCTCTTTGAGGGATTCCTGGTAGAGCTCAATCAACTCGCGGAGCTGTTCTTCCGTCATCTCCAATGGGAAGGCGGTCCCGAACGCCGTCTCCCAGGCTTGCTTGAAAGTGCTCCCCGCGCCGAGCGAATCGAGCAGCTTTTTCACCTTTTCAAAGCCGTCCTCGATTTCAGTCGGCAGATCGACACCCAGGTACTGCTTGGCATAGCGCACCAGCATCTGGAACTTTTGGGCCGGGTCCTCGATGTCGAGCAACCGGACTTCATAATTCCACCGCTCAATCATGCTGGCAAAGTCGTCACCCCATTTACCGAAATTCTTGAGTTGGTCGGCCAGCGCTTGCATCTTCGCCTGGAAAATCTCTTTATAGGCAACTCGCTCCATCGGGGTCTTAAGGGCGTTCCACCATTCCACAAGCTCGTTCATCTGCTGCTGGAGCTGGGCGTAGGTCATATCCTGGAGCTGATCGGTATATTCTTTTATGCGCTCGGTCAGTGTTTTTGTCGCGTCTCCGGCCTTTTTGCCGCTGCCGAATAGACCTGAGAAGATATCAACGAGCCCTTGAAAAACACCCAGGGGATTGCTGGTAGCCAGGCCGGAAGCCATCTCAATAATTCCCGTAGCAAACTCGCTCGCGGCCTCATCGCCTTCAAACAGGGCATCTGCTAGCTTCATGCTTGCCGAGGTCAAGTTTTGTATTGCATCCTCACCATAGAAAAAGGTTGCCCAAAGTTTTTCCATCTCATTGTTGAATACCTTCAGCTCATGCTCCTTAGGCACCACGACTTGACCGTAGGGCAGTCCACCTTTGGCAACTTCCGATTTGCCCCCGGAGAAACTCCATTTCTGGCCCTGCATTGCCTTCATCTTTTCCAGCTCTTCTGCCCGGGCTTCAGCGGCCTCCTTGGCCGCTTTGGCGGTCTCTTTGGCCAGGTCTTTTTTGATTTGTTCCAGTTCGACAAGACGGGTTTCGCTCACCAGCAGCCTTTGCGTGGTATCGGCCAAATCCACCTTGAGCTCTTTCTGAGAGGCTTCCGCCGCAGCGGCCGCTTGCGCCATCGTGATCTGGTTGGCTATGCTCTTGTTGTCAAGGAGTAGGCTTTCCCGTTTCGCATCCGTCCACTGCTCCTGCGAAGCCCTCAATTTGTCCGCGATTTCAGCGAGCTTTTTATAGGTCGCCTCGTCACCCACAGTTTTGGCTTGCCTCTGCATTACTAGGATCTGCTGCTGGTAGCTGGCCAGCTCTCTTGCTGTTACGAGTCGTTGTTTGTCCTGGAGCTGGGTGGCGTTGGAAGCTTCGGCAATTTCCTTCAGATACTCAGACTCTGCCATGAGGGCTTCCACCAGTTCACCGGCTGAGATGGTCCGCTGGTCCTGGATCTGTTTGGCCCTCTCACTCAGGACCGGGAATGCTGTGAAAAAGTCCCTCACTTCCTCATAAACTTTGAGGGTGTCTTGCCCAGGCGCCATCAGCATCGACAGAGCTTTCTGCATTGCTGTCGCCCTGGCTGTAATGTCGCCTACGCTGGCAATCGTTTTCCCGACAAACTGCCATTCCCGCTGCAACCGCCGGGCTTCCGTCTCGCCGGTGAGTCCCAGTGCTTCAAACCCATCCGCCACAAATTCGACGGCAGTTTTAACGGCCGGCAGAATCCGCTGACCTAATTCAATCATCGAGGCATTCAACTGGTTTTTGACGAGCTGCCATTGTTTCCCTGTGCCGCTCATGATTTTGGAAAGTGCTTGGTCTGTTGCGCCGGCTGAATTCTTGAGGTTGTTCAAACTCCTGGCGTAATTGTCCGCGCCTGTTCCAGCGATAACCGCCGCAGCCCTGAATGCACGAATCTCAGGCACAATGGCCTGGAGCAATTCGATATTGTCACCAGCCTTATCATTCAAGTCCTTGATAAAGCCCTGAAAACCTTTCGCTTTTAGCCCTGCAACCGACCATTCAATTCCCACGGATTTGGCTGCTTCTTTTGCGTCGTCCTGAGTGTTGACGATGGACAGCAGCAGCCGGTTCATGGAGGTCGCGGCTTCATCTACTGAGTAGCCAGCAAGAGTCATAGAGACCATCGCTGCCAGCACTTCTTTGAGTTCGACCTTGGCCAGGGCGGCAGTCCCGACCACCTGCCCGATCGCCGGAGCTAATTGCTCCATGGTCATCTTGCCGTCGCGGACGGAGATGAAAAAGTCGTCCGAGATTTCCTGCGCCTCGGACGCTTCAATATTATAGGCATTCAGGACGTTGGTTATGGCGTCGACTGTGGTGAAGGTGGAGGTCAAACCGGCCGTAGCGGTTTTGGATGACACAGCCAGGACATTCATTGCCTCTGACGCATCGGTGATACCTGCAGAAATCACCTGATAGTAGGCTTTAGCCAGAGCTGGGGCACTCTCAGGGATGCTCCGCGACAGGTTCAGGATCTCAGCGGAAATATCCTGCATTTCATCTTTATTTTTATCCATGATCGACCAGACCTCGTTCATGGCCGATCCCAGCTCACGAGCCATATTAACGGCTGCAATGCCAATCTTGCCCAGGGCCATGGCAAGGCCGGCAATGCCGGCTCCGGTCGCAAGGCTTTTCATCTTGGCGTCCATGGTCCCCATGAGGTTGTCGGCGTTGGCCCAGCCGTGCTTGAACTCCGAGGTGTCCAGGCCCAGGGCGTAATGCAGGCGGTCGATTAGCATTATTTGCTCCCTGATCCTCCGGTGATCTTGAGCTTCGCTGCCAGGGTCGGCGTCATCCGTCTCTTGAGCGTTTCCACCGCATAGCCCAGGACTGAGTAGCCTGGCTTCGTTTCAAGGGGCGCTGCGTATTCCATTCCTGCGTATAGCAGCCCCATCAGTAAAGCGGTATCGTTGTGTATGGTGGTCCGGCCGTGCCGGTAATCGGCCTGCCTCATTTCCAGCGGTTTCAGGATCTCCACCATGATGCTGTCGCGAAGGTTGCCGGTCCGGTCCCGCCAGGCTCCGGGCCGGGACGGATTTTTGGCCAAAGTCTGCATGACCGAAAGCACTGCTTCGAGAGCTTCTGGTCCCAGTTCGTTTTCAACCTGTTCGATGAGTTCCTCCATCTTGGTCCGGGCGCGGTCAAGCTGCTGCCGTTGGCCCCATAGTATCCGGCCGATTTTGGCGCGGACTTTGGGCATGCGGCTTTTGCTCAGATCTTTGTACCTGCCTGTTTTAGCCATGATAGACAACTCCTAATTCAGCCAACTTGCTTTCATCGATCTCAGAAATGTCTTGTGCCTGTTTATCCTCTTGATCTGGTTTGTAGACCGGCCAAAAATCTATCAGCAGAAATAACCATGCACAGGGTAATTCCCAAACGATGTATTCCGGTTTCCACCCTGTCTCTTTTATCAGCGCCGCTACACCTGAAAGTACCTGCTCAATCAAAGGCTTGTCCGCTATTGCTGGGCCACTGCCAGGTTGACCATTTTTTTTTGAATCGCAAAACGGGGATTCCTGGCGAGCCACTCGTCAAAGATCTCTCCGAGCACAGCTTCCGGCGTTTCCCATTCCAGTTCCTGGAGGGTGACCGGATAGTCCTCTGGCTTCAGGTTGCCCCGTTTCGCCGCCCAGGTCGCCGCCGGAGTCAGAATCATCTGATAAATTTCAAAGTCCTTGACCATTGCGCTCTGCAGCCGTTTAGCAAACAGCTCGTAGAGCGATTCAGCCCCACCTGTACCTTTTCCCTTTACGCTTTCTTGCAGGATCTCCAGGTCAACCGTGCGGATTTTATCAATAATCATGGTGATTATAAGAGTGACCGCCCCGGCCGGCAGGGCCTCTACGGTCACCGTCTTTTCGCCGATGGTAAACTCCCTGGGCTGGTTGATCAGCCGGTCAACTTCCTCGCTCATAAATGACCTCCTCAGTCATGGATAAAGCACTGCAGGAAACCGCCTTCCCGGGCTTCCCGGTAACGCTGCGGATGTTTTTCAAACAGACGCCGTTCAGCTGCCATGTCCACCTGTGTGGAGGAGGGCCCGGGGTGGCAGGCCCGGCTCAGCGGTTGATAGAGAATGATCCCCCCGCCATCCAGAATAGTCCAGGCCAGATCGGTGTCGCCGCGCCAGTCGGTGAACCACTCGTCAAATCCGCCCGCTTTTTCCAGCGCCTCTCTGGTGTACAGGATGTGGCCGGACATGTAGCCCCATTCAAATACCCGGGATATCGTGCCGTAGATATGGCCCTCCACGGCTTCAGGATTGGCCTTGGCGAAAAGCTGCAG
>DAOLSP010000046.1 GCA_035419245.1 bacterium
ACTATCGAAGCATGAAAAGCTTCAACGTTTGCCTGGCGCCGCCGGCGATGATCTGGCAGAAGTAGACGCCTGTTGGGACCTGCAGCCCTGCCTGGTTCTTGCCATTCCAGGAGACGCTGTGAGTTCCGGCACTTCTCTCCCCGCTCACCAGCGAGACGACCTTCTGCCCGAGCATGTTGTAGATCGTGACCGTCGCCATTCCCTTCTGCGCCAGCTTAAACTGGATCCGGCTCTCAGAGTTGAAGGGATTCGGGAAAGCAGAGACCTCAACAGACTGTTTTTCCGCCGGCGTAGCCAGAGCTTTCTCTGCTGGGATGGTTTCCGGATTGTCGAGGCCATCGATCAGCGATTTAAGGATGAGCGGATCGGTGTCCTGGTTGGCCTTCGTGAGCACTTCAACCGCTTTCTCCTTCTGGCCATTTGACGCAAGCCCGGCCGCATAGGTCAGCGCCATGGCCTTTTCGAATGCCGTGCCTTGATATCTCTTGAGGAGCGCTTCATCCGGAATTCCACTTTGGCTATCATATCTGACTTGCCATTGATCCAGCGCGAATCGGACAGCATCGTGCATTTTATTGTATTTGCCGAGATTGCTGACCACCTTCAGGCCTTCGGTCTTGCTCAAATTCCCGAGCAGCAGGTCCAACGGCCGGGCGGCGAACTCGTATTCGATGTTATCAACTACAAGGGAGTTAAGGAGCTTCGCATGGCTAAATTTCTCCCCCTTGGCCAGGGCCTGCTTGATTTCGCGGTATTGACGCATCGAGGTAACTGCAATTTTTGGAATAGCAAAGTCAGGGCCTGCGGGCGGTGTACTTGGCGGATAAGATAGCTTACTTGAGCGGTCTACCGAACCATAGAACCAATCGGTATCTGGATTTGGGCAATCATAGAAATAACAGTATCGGGCATAAACGGTGGTTCCACTAGCATTGTAGATATAATCTCTTGAATTATCGTCACCCTTCGTAAAGCTATTATTGCCGGGATCCTCGGTCATCCCTAGTTCAAGATAGCCGCTATAGACATAGACGCGCTTGTTTGAGATGGACGAGTCCCAGAAGTTGTAGCCATTGCTTTCTCCCTCAAAAACCGGCGATCCATTGGCGAGAAAGAGGCCATATGTAGCACTTCTGAATGCGTCATGTCCGAATTGACCGCCAGATGATGCAGCAGAGATATAGACAGCATAATCGGTTGCTGCTATATAATTGTTCGTGATCGTGGGCCAGGCACTGCTGCCGGTAACATAGACGCCATAGTCGTCATTATCGAGGATTTGATTATCGCTGATCGTCGGATCCGCTTGGTCAATGTAGACTCCAGCTACGGCATAATTGACTGTGCACCCGAGAATATGAGAGCTGGAAGAAGCCGTCGTGCCGAATTTGATACCCGACCAATAACCGGAGCTGCCATACCGGGTGAACGTGGCCGAATCCGCTTTGAGAGTTCCGTTGATGATAAGCTCTGCTTTTGAAGAGCTAGTTCCTCCAGAGCGGTCATCAGCGTTTGTCTTAAAGGACATCGTCGTCCCAGGTAGCACTTCCATCGTCCTGCCTGATGCTACCGTCAAATCGCCATTCACATTGATTTTCCCGAGCATCCAGGTATTGACATTCAGAGTTCCACCAGTGGTCCAGATGGTTGGGGTCTTGGAGGCGTCATCCTTGGTGAAGGCGATGAAAAGCGGCCTGGCTGTGTTCTTGAAGCGTGCGTACGTATTTCCTGACAAAGTTGTCGTCGAGTCCCATCCCGTGTTCGGAGCATAGGCGCTCACTCGGATCGTGCCAACATCGGAACCGGTATGAGCAGTTACAGAGTCCAAAGCGACTGAAATATAACTGGATGGTGCGACTTCGGCCGTGTGTGGATTGGCCGTTCGCAGGGAGATCGTAGGATCACCAACAAATTGGTGATTTGGAATACTTGTGGATGGTGATTCACCTCTTTCAAGTCTCACCATACCTCGAAATGCTTGACCCCAAGTCGTGAAACCCGAGTCCGTAATAGCTGCCTCTGACCTGCTTATAAAAGTATCGGCGTCGGTGTCATATAAATCCCACGGAATAACGCCTCCTGCAGTGTCTTCCATACCAAATGCACCAATTGGTCCTTCTATCGAACTGCTTGTTTGACAAAGCATCTGATCAAGAAAAGACCAATGATCCTGAAGGGTACCATAGTAGTCGCACCCATATCCAGCATTTGCACAACCACCTGACATGAAAAATTGGTAATTTTTAATCTGCACCAAAGGCAAGTCATCTACATCATAATCAAAGCCAAAACCATTGAGGGTGCCCGTTCCATTAATATCACCATGGCCTTGGTAAAGGATTATTGAAGAATTTGCCCATCTTGTCTCAAGAGAATCCTTATATGATGCCCCAGACCAGGATGAGAATGGGGAGACATCAAACATCATGGTATCGCTCGGAGTCCATCCAAATAAGCTAAAAGAATAGTAAGCACCGCGGATGACCTGTGCATGGTCTACTTCGCCACTCGGTTTATATTGAGCAAATAGGAAATTCTTTTTGGGGTTATATGACTTTGGTAAAAACTCGTATCCCAGTAGTTTTTTTAAAACATCTGCACCGCTCGAATTTGCAACCATGCGGCCTACCATTATATTGGCATGGTTCTTCTTTATGCTGGTACTATGATCGTGCGACTGATAAAACCAGTCGGTCATCCCAGGATAGTCGTTGAGTAGTAGCCGATTCCCCGGCACTTCAGAGGCCTTTCCAAGGATAAAAACGAAATTGTTATCACCGGGCCACCAAGTACTGTGAATCCAATCATATACGTTGGTGGTGTCTAACCCGCCGAGGGAGTCGGCCTTTTTGATCGTGACATTAAAGCCTTCAAGGGATTTCCACATCTTGTACTGATAGACATAGTTGTCAAATCGAGCAGCTGAGATAATCGCTAACTCTTTACCCTTTGCGAAGAGTGACCCTGCACAAAGCATAAGTGCAAAGATGAGAATGATAACAATTGCCTTTTTCATGGCAGAACCCTTTCTGCATAATAATGTTTTTTCCGTACTTATTAGTGACTGTCTGGTGGAGGATTACCCATGAAAAAGTTAACTCTCGCAGTATTTATAGCTTTAATCCTGCCGCATTCCGCTTTGACTCAGTCTTCACACCTCCTTTCCGCTAAAGATTATTTTCCCCCAACTCCCGGAAACATCTGGGTGACCCAAATCGCATTTGATCGTGGATCTCATAACTTTTATGCATTAAAAGTCCTTGAGCAATTTACGGACGATTCAGCACGTTTTTATGTTGGTTCAGGACCTTCTGATAAGTATAATATGAACGATCCAATGGATTTTTCTCTCAACTGTTGGGAGATAAGATTCGAATCATCACAGTTAATCCGTTATGGAGCCTATCGCAACCCAGAGCAGCCTTTTCTCTTCCTTTCAGAATGTCTTGATCTTTCTGACAACACCAAATTCATCTCCCTCGATAGCACCATTATGCGTCCGGCAGGTACTTTTCATCATTGTATCGTAGAAAGGGATGGTGATATATGGGCTCCAGGTTTTGGACCGGTTCCGGCAAATCTTGTTTATGCCAAAGTCAATGGCGTTGAGTATGGCAGGAGGCCCAGGCGCGAGGCCGCTCCCAGACACGATACTCTCTTCGATTTCTTTCCATCTACTCCCGGTAACATCTGGGTTACTAAATATCGGGAGGATCACGGCGCTGGCAACTATTGGGGCCTTAAAATATTCCAGCAGTACCGAGATGACTCTTTGGTTTATCATCTGGGTAGTGGCCCATCAGATCCAACTGGACTGGGCCTCCCAATGACTTTTTCCTTTACTCATTTCACTCTTAAATTTCAGCCGGCAATAAAAATTATGGAGGGCGTTTTCAGCTCGTTGGACTCCGGCATACCATTTTACCCAGTCAGCACCTGGCTTGATCTTTCTAATTTAGTCGCTCTAGATAGCACCATTACCTGTTCTATCGGGACTTTTTACCACTGCATTATCGATCAGCGCGGAAGAGCATTCGCGCCAGGTTTCGGCCCGGTGTCTGCCAACCTTGTCTACGCCAAAGTCAACGGCGTTGAATATGGGACTATGCCCAACCCCTCTGCTGCGGTATCTGATCGACCTCAGAACACTCCGAGAGAAAATTTTCTCTATTCTGCCTATCCCAATCCCTTCAACCAATCGGCCGGGATCTCGTTCTACCTGAACAAACCTGGTCTTGCCAAGCTCACTATCTTCGATACCCAGGGACGGACGGTGAGGGTTCTGCTCGATGAGCACGCTGCCTCTGGTTCTCACTACCTGACCTGGGACGGTATGAGCGACGACCGTCTCCCCTGCCCTTCCGGGGTTTACTTTATTTCGCTCAAGTCGTCCGAGTTCTTTCAGAAGCGGGCATTGACCCTGGTCAGGTAGAGCCCGCACAATCATCCGGCGTGCTCCCTTAATTCTCCCTATCCTCACTTCGCCCGGATATTCTTGACCGCCGCCGGGATCTTGA
>DAOLSP010000047.1 GCA_035419245.1 bacterium
GGCGGTTTTGACCACGATGTTGAACGGCAATCCTCGCCGGTTGTTTTGGGTAGCGTCGTCTGCGATGGAGTCGATGGTCGAGCGAATCCGGTCATCGCTCCCATACATCCGCCAGGCATCCAGGACCTCCCAGTAAAACCCGACTTTGATCCCCCCGTGCTCTGCACTCGCGAGGCGAATAGAAGTCGGCATCACATCGAACTCTCTTGGCGCGGTGGTCCGGTCTGACTTTGCCTGATCCTGCCCTTTCTCCGCAAGGGCTCCGATCTTTTCCCGACCTGGGGTTTTGCTACGGCCGAGCAGCCCGCTGAAAAAACTGGTGAAAAAGTTTTGCATCACGCGCTCCTTCTTTTACGGATTTGTCCTTTCTCGATAGGTGCTGATGGAGGCAGGGGCTTTGTCCGGCCGCATCCAGTAACGCAAGGCCTGGGTGGTCGAGTCCACCTGGTCGTCGTTGTTCCCATTCGGGAAAACTGAGAATTCTTCAACATAGTCACAGATCCACTCTGCAATAATAGGGTCCGGGACAAAAACATTGCCAGCCTCAATCTGAGGCGCAACCGCAGACAGCCTCTCGGTCTTGCTGCCCTGGGCCGGCCAGGGGATGATTCCTGAAATTTCATGCTTCAGCGAAGCGATGATCGCCGGGCCATTGGCGCTGTCTTCAATCAGGATCGCCGTGCTCTCTTTCCATTTTGCCTTCAGCGCCCGGACGGCTTTGAGGGTATCGGGAAAGTCCATCTTGCCGCGCACCTGGTCCAGCAGATACTTGTCCGCCTCCACCCTTCCCCAGACCTGGCCGACCACGTAGTCGGGATTCCCTGAAGCCGCTGCTGCCTCGTCCTTGAAAGTCATATCCCAGCTCAGAACAATATCGTCAAAATGGCTCGGGGCAACGATGTAATACTTCCACCAGGACCGTTTGATAAGTGCCCCTTCCTGGGGCGAGGGCCGCTGTTGATAGAGGGCGTTCCAGACCTGGCTGCCCACCGTCTTTTTCGTATTCTCCATCCAGGCCTGGTCAAATCCGAACTCAGGCCAGAGCGGCTCTCCCGGCACCCTTCCCAGGGGATCTTCCTCCTCGGCCTCTGCCGGCAGTTTGACCACGGTCCACTTTTCCGGCTCCTGCGCAAGGATCCTGCCGGCCAGGTCGTCCTCGTGCCAGCGGGTCTGAATGAGGATGATGGACGCATTGGGCTGCAATCTCGTCAGGAGGGTGTTGCGGTACTCATCCCAAAGCATATTCCGGTAAGTGGGGCTGTTGGCTTCCTGGCGGTTCTTACAGGGATCATCTATTATCAGGCAATCTGATCCCTGGCCGGACAGCGGCCCCCCGACGCCCGCGCTGATCATGCCGCCGTCGTGGCCCTCAATCGACCAGTTGGTCACGCTGGAGTTGTCCCGGGCCATCTCGATATCAAAGAGCAAATTCCCAAAGTTTTCTATCTTCCGCCGGTTTGCCCTGCCGAACCGTTGCGCCAGGGATTCGCCGTAGCTGACCTCAATCACCCTCCTGTTGGGATTCTTCCCAATGAACCAGCTGGGAAAGCTCTCTGTGACGGTCATCGACTTGCTGTGCCTCGGGGGAAGAAAAAACATCACCCGCTTCAGCTCTCCGCGCTCAATCCGCTCGCAGACCTTCGCAATCAGCCTGGTATGCCGTGACGGCCTGTATTTCAGGAAGTGGGCAACCTGCAGATACGCAAGGTAATTAATCCTCGCCAGACCGATCAGGCTCAACATCAGCTCTTTGCTCTCCAAGTTGGGCAAGCAGCTCGATGAGCTGCTCCTGGATACCTGGGCTGTTCTGGAGCGCTCTTTCGATAAAAGCGATGTTGGTGATGCTTTCTCCATAGTCCTTCGTTCCGGCTGGATCTGTAAAGGCGTATTTGTTCGGCCGATAGGCACCGGATAGCTTTGCCATCTCCCTCTGCGCTTCCAGCATTACAGGGTACATCTTTTCTTTCTGGGCGTCGCGGTAAATCGCTTCATTTCGCGACCAAAGGATCCCAAAGGTCGTCCTCGATTCTTGCTGCGAGAGATTTTGCAACTCCTTGAAGCACCGCTTGATGTAATTGTACAGGGTCCTATCGGAGACATCCCACTGCTTGGACTTTCTGATGATCCGGATAAGGTCTTTCGGATCGCTCCATCCCATGTCAACCAGCTGTCTGATGTACCTTACCCTTTCGTCTATCTCGATCTTCGACGTTCTCAGATATCTGTTTTCCTTGCTCATTTAGTACCTCTTTAACTATGTCCACCATTTTGGCCAGTTGCGATGAAATGCTCTTGATCTTGAACTCCTCCCCGATCCTGGCGAGGGTGGCAACGAATTTGTTGTACCCTGAAATATGAGCTACATAGCTCTCCTCGAATTCGCCGGTCAGCGCCTGGAACACCCTCTCCAGGTCCTTGACCTCCGACGGCAGGAACAGCAGCGAGATCTGTTTCATCTCGAAATCCAGGTTCAGGGCGTCTCCTGAGAAGGTCGGGTAATCAACGTTAAAATCGCGGTCGTCATAGCCTGTGGCGATTTTGCCGTTGACGTCCAGGATGCTCTCGTAGATCTCCCTGGCAATCTGCGCGTCGTCATAGCCGTGGAGACGGTTATGCGCGAGCTGTTTGCTCTTTACTTCGTCCTCGGAGAGGGTGCCTTCGTAGACCAGGCAGTAAACGAATTCATTGCCGGCGTTCCTGGCGGCGCGGATGCGATGGTGCCCGCTGATGATTTCAAACAGGGTCCGGTCGCCCTTCTTGATAAGATGCCCGAAAGGCAGCGATTCCAGGCGACGGTCCTGCTTAATGTTCTCAATCAGCCTCAGGAAAAACCTTGGCTCCATGACGTTGGCGTTTTTGTCCCGCTCGATGATCTCGTCCAACGGCACCTTGTAGATGCTGGTTTTGTCATAACCGGTAAGTTCAGCTATCCTCTCCATACTGTCCTCTCTTTTTCTTCATGACCTGCAGCCATTCAAGATAGGCTGCTTTCAGGCCGTCCTTTTTCAGCTGGGCCTCATAGGTCAGCTTCCAGGTGGGGATGTCGTTTATTTTCTCTTTTGCCACCAGGTCCAAGACGCCTACGCTGGTTTTGAGCTTCGGAAAGCGGGTAAGGCAGACGGTTTTTATTTTCTTGGGGCGCAGCAGACAGGCGTTCTTGTATCCCCTGGTGACCAATTTTGCAAACTCTTGGCGCGTGATGCAGCGCATAATCAGGTTATTGAAATGATACCGGCTATTGTGCACGCTCATAGCATAGACCTCGAAGATATAGTCGGCCCGATCCTTCACCAGGTGCGACAGGTTCAGGCCGCAGATGCCTATCAGCCGGTTGTTCAGGTAAAAGGCCACCGTCTTTTCAGCGGCCGTGCCCTCAAAGGCCCCCATCTTGTGGACGAACAGGTCCCGAAGATAGAGGGCGATATGCGGCTTGATCAGGGCTATCTTGAGCTCCGAATTTTCATCCACGGTGGGCGTGTCCTGCTCCCTGAATATCGCATTCTTGAAACGCTCGTAGGCCAGATAGCTCTTATCCAAAAAACGGCTCTTTTTGACCGGGTGGTTATACCCGAGGTAGTTGATTTTGTCGATGTTCCTTGATTCCGCAAAGATCAAATGCTTTGCCGGCACGTCGAATTTGTTCCGGTAAAGCACATAGATGATGTGCGCTTTCGAGCGGTTCATCATCTCAATCATCATCGGATAGTCCAGGTTGTAATCCATCTGCCGAAAGTCGGACCGGTAACGGATAATGCCCTCCGTGTTGAACACCTTTTTTTCATAGGCCCCGAACACGGGCGGATTCAGGTAGATGAAAGTGTCCGGATCGTCCCGGTACTCGTCAAGCTCCTCAAACATGCAGCGGTGCCTGTACTGGATTCCCTGGAGCGTTTTTCTGTACTCGTCGAGGTGCGCCTGGACATAGGCTTTCTGAGCGGCAAAATTGTCCCTAATTTCCAGATAATACCGCTGGTAATGCCATGCCCCGCGCTGGGCAAGCTGGACCGCCTTCAGCATCAGCAGGATCTCCGCGTGGCTTTTCGGGTTCACCTTGAAACCGACCTCGCCCAGCAGCTCAAATTCGGGCGGGTCCTGGCCCAGGATGTACGCGCCGATGGTGTCTGAATAGAGCGTTACATCCGAGGCAATGATCTGGTCGCAGCCGGCCTTCACGCCGGCCATGACCATCTGGAAGTCGCCGCAGCCGGGAAAAACCATCCGCTTGAATTTCTTCCCCGCCAGGAACTGCATCACGAATTTCTTTCTCTTGGCTGTGGAGCTGCCGTAGAATATCTTCTCCATGTTCATTGCTTCATTTCTCCAGCGGCAAAAAAAAGCTGTCATGAGCATTTTGTCGCGTGGCGGGGTATCGAGCCCCGATCTCCTGGCTGAGTGCCAGTTGTCCTGTCCTTAGACGACCACGCA
>DAOLSP010000048.1 GCA_035419245.1 bacterium
TTTACAACTGCAGGCGAGGGCGTCTTTTATCGGTTTCTTCATAGCTGCGCCAAGCCGGATGAAAAATACATTGCCTGGTATCAGCCGGATATAGCCGGGCGTGAGCCGGATTTCATTCTCTACGCACAGGACGCTGGTCTGATCATCTTCGAGGTCAAGGACTGGGCCTTGGACCAGATCGTTGCCGCCGATCCCCAATTCTTCACACTTTGTATCGAAGGGAAAGAGGTCCCCCGTAAGAACCCCCTCCAGCAGATCCGGGAATACTTCGGCGAGGTCATGGACAAGATTAAACGAGACGGCCAGTTGGTGTCAAAAGATGCACATTCTTATGGCCAGGTCAAGGTCACGGTCAACAGCGGCATTGTCTTTCCCAACATCAACAAGCATGAGTACGAAAAGAAAGAACTTCATCGGGTTATTCCTTCGGAGCGGATTTTCTTCTGGGATGATCTCCACCCCCAGTCGCCCATTTGTGAAGATCAAACGGGGCACTGTTTCCAGGAAGCCCTGGAGCGGATGCTCATGGTCAAACCCAGGTTTTCCATGACCGGCAAGGAACTGAACCACCTGCGACAATTGATTTTTCCTGTGGTGCGGATTGACCTGCCGGATCGAGATACTCAAAAAAAACGCGCCACCGCGACCCGCCGTCTGAAACTCCTCGATCATCATCAGGAAAGCATTGCCCGGCAATATGAAGGCGGGCACCGCATCATTACGGGTCCCTCGGGTAGCGGCAAGACGCTGATCCTGGTACACAGGGCCGCCCTTCTGAAGCGGTACAACCCCGCCATCCATAATATTCTCTTTGTTTGCTATAACATCACGCTCGTCAACTACATCCGCCGTCTTCTCGCCGATAAACATGTGCCTCTTGGAAAGGGCGGTGTCGAGGTTTGCCACTTCTTTCAGATCTGCGCAAAGATTACGGGAGAAGACGTTCCTTATGAAAAGGCGGACTCAGAGTACTATGAAATGGTTATCCAAGATACCCTGGAGAAACTACCATCATGCAATCTCCGCTATGACGCGATCCTCATCGACGAAGGGCAGGATTTTTCCGACGACATGCTCAAAATCGTCACGGCCCTTCTAAATCCACAGACGGATCATCTGGCCATCGCCCTGGATGACAATCAGAATATTTACCAGCGGCAATCTTCCTGGAAGGCGGTCGGCATACATGCCCGTGGCCGGGTGCGCCGGCTATCGTGGATCTATCGTAATACGAAGGAGATCGCCGATTTTGCAAAAAGGGTTATCGTGGGCGATCAGGAATCGAGCAGGGAAATTCATCAGGAGGAATTGTTCCCTGAGATCTTTGAGGACATGCATGGTCCGCAACCGGATGTCCGACAATTCAAAGATTACGAAACAATGGTCTCCTGGGTCGCCGATCGGATAGGGACTCTGAGTGAGAAGGAAAAATATTCCCTCGCAGAAATCGCCGTGATCTACACAATGCGCTCTCCAGATGGTGATATCGCCGTGAATCTACCCCGGTTACTGGAGGATGCGCTGGAGAAAAGGGGCCTCATGCATAACTGGATCTCAGAGGATTACCGATCAAAGCGCGCCTACGATGTGACAGCGGACAGCATACCGATTTCAACGATACACAGCCTCAAAGGGTTTGATTACGCCTGCGTCTTTTTACTGGGCATCGACTGGCTGGTGCCGGGGAACCGATGGTCGGAAGAGCAAAGCCGGAAGCTGGCTTACGTTGCAGTTACACGGGCGAGAGAACAATTGTTTATTCCGTACTGCAGTGAAAATGATCTAATCAAGAAGATGCTGCAATAGTAGTCACATAGATGAATGTTCCATCAACCGATAACCATAGCCCCTGATATTTGATATCCCAAATTCATCGTGAAGATGAGTTTGTTTTGTATGAAAAAGATGCCACTTTTCCTTACAAAGATTCATGCAGGCATATCATGCAAAGCATTGATTCTAAAATAATAAGCCGCATCTATGGACGTGGGAAGGGTTGCGTCGTTACCCCAGGTGACTTTATGGACTTGGGGAGCCGGCAAGCCGTGGACCTGGCGCTGCACCGCTTGGCGAAGAAAGGAACGCTGCGCCGCCTGGCCCGCGGGCTGTACGACTACCCGCGCATCGATCCGGCGCTCGGCCTCCTTTCCCCGACCATAGACGCCATTGTCAAGGCACTCAAGGGGCGGGACAAGATCCTTCTGCAACCGTCCGGGGGCTATGCCGCCAATCTGCTGGGGCTCTCCGATCAGGTGCCCATGAAGATCGTGTTTCTCACCGACGGTCCGGCACGCCGCGTCCAGATCGGCAAGCAGATCATCATGCTCAAGCACACGACGCCCCGGGCCATGGCCACCGCCGGGCAGGTTTCCGGGCTGGTCATCCAGGCCCTGCGCCATCTTGGGCAAAGGCAGGTGGACGATGCCGTTGTGGCCAATCTGCAAAAGCGGCTGTCCGTCAGCGACAAAAAGGTGCTGCTTAGAGATCTCCGCTACGCGCCGGCCTGGATCGCCGCCATTCTGCGAAGGGTTTCCGGCTCTGAGGGAAAATGACAGGAGCTATACCGATATTGTGGAAGACATAACATGAGCGGAGAATCCACTTACCAGCCGCCTTACACCATCACCTCAGAGATTCTGACCCGGGTCGCCCAGATCAGCGAGGCCATGGGACGACTGAACGTGCTCACCGACCGAGCCAGAGAACTGCGGCTGCGGCGCATCACCCGCATCCGCACCGTTCGCGGCTCGCTGGCTATCGAGGGCGGCACTTTGAGCGAGGCGCAGATCACCGCGATTCTGGACGGCAGGCGGGTGATCGCCCCGCCCCGCGCGGTGCAGGAGGCGCGAAACGCGCTGGCTGCCTACGACCACTTCGAGAGCTGGCGGCCGGAAGTGGAAAAGGACCTGCTGGAGGCGCATCGAATGCTGATGGCGGGATTGATCGACGAGGCCGGAATGTACCGGCGCGGCGGCATGGGCGTGATGGCAGGCACTCAAGTGATCCACATGGCTCCCCCGGCGGATCGGGTACCACAACTGATGAGCGACCTGTGCCGATGGCTGGTGTTGGCTACAACCGATGCCCATCCGCTGATTGCCGGTTCGGTCTTTCACTATGAGTTCGAGTTTATCCACCCCTTTATCGATGGCAACGGCCGCTTGGGGCGGCTTTGGCAGAGCTTGATTCTGACCCGCTGGAACCCCCTATTTGCCAACATTCCGGTAGAAAGCCTGGTGTTCGAACATCAGCATGAGTATTACGAAGCATTACAGGAGAGCACGAACCGGACCGATTCCGCGCCGTTCATCGCCTTTATGCTCCGTATGATCCTGGATGCCGTAACCACCACAGCCCCCCAAGTCACCCCCCAAGTCACCCCCCAAGTCGGCGAACTGGTTCTGGCACTCCAGGAAGAAATGAGCCGCGAAGCGCTGCAAACCACTCTCGGCCTGCAGGACCGCAAATCCTTCCGTGAGCGTTATCTAAGACCGGCCCTGGCGGATGGGTTGATTGAAATGACCATCCCCGACAAGCCCAACAGCCGCCTGCAGAAATACCGCCTGACCGATAAAGGCCGCCAGTGGCTTGCAGAGCAAAGGAAGAATAGCGACAAGTAAACTGCTCGGAAACGTTTCCGGGCTGACGATCTCGTGTGTTTTGCTCGGATATGCCGGGTGGAGAATGTCAGGCACCCCTGTCTGGAAGAGGTTCTTTGGTTTTTTATGGCGGATTTTAACAATGCATGATATTATTTTCGATAGTCTTGAATAGTTGAATAGAAAGGATATAGCCATGTTGAATGCCATCAAAGTCAATTTATCACGGCAAGAGATTATTAGTGCCGTGAAGGCCATGAAGAAGAGGGATCGGGAAGCCTTCCTGGAGGAACTGCTCGCTACAACCTCACCCGAATACTTGGAGAGCATCAAGGAAGCCAGGGCGGACTATAAGGCCGGTCGTGTAAAGACACATGACGAGGTATTCGGACATTGAGTTATCGGCTCGTATATACCCGGAAAGCCGTCAGGGACATTGGCAAGCTCGAAGCCGGTCTCAAAAAGCGCATCGGCACAACCCTCCTTCGTTTCAAAGACAATCCTTTACAATATGCTGAACCGCTGACCGACCCGGAACTCGGCGGCTACCGTTTTCGCATCGGTGATTATCGTGTGATCTTCGACATGGAAGGCGACGATATTGTCGTGCTTCGCGTCGACCACCGCAAAGAAATTTACAGAAGAAAGTGATAGCAGATAAGGCTTCACAATGGTTAATGAATCAGTCTTGAACGGCGTTCGCAAGTATCTGCG
>DAOLSP010000049.1 GCA_035419245.1 bacterium
GCATGATTTCCTGCTTTCCGAACTGGGATTCGGATATCTATCCCAGCACCTATGCGGATTCAGTCTCGGCGTCAATTTGCTTCCAGAGCCGGGCAGCGGCGAGCGTCAGGAAGACAGTCTCGTCGGCGCGATAGCCGACCAGGCGGCGCCAGTAGCGGCCCTCAAGGAACTGGGGGGCGGTGTCTTCGTAGCTGTAGGGATACTTGTTGTTCACATAGAGACTGGTCAGGCAGCACCAGCGGATGGACTTAATGGCGTGGTCAAGGAGAACAGCCCGCGGGATATTTTTCGCCGTGAAATACAGCTTGTCGGTCTCGGTGAGCAGGATGGCGTAGGCGAAGTCGAAGTCGACGAGGCCATTGGCCGGCACGGTAACAATCCCGGTGTAGCCCTTGTAGCTCGGAGTCCAGTCGTCATACTTCCGGACGTCGAAAAATCCGCTGTTCGGAGTCCGCTTCTAATCGTCGTTCCAGATCGGCTTGAAAACGGTGACGGTCTCCTCGACGATGCCGAGAAAAAGGTCCATGAGCTGTTTCTCGGTCATGGGCGCCGGGCTGTGGGGCCGAGGTGGGGGGACGGACACCGGCTGCGGTAGCGGCTGGCGCGGAGCTGGGCATGAGGGCGAGCGGGGCTGGCCCGGCGAGGAGCAGCACCAGCGTCGAAAGCTGTAAGACGGATCCTTTTTTCATGAGCGGATCTCCTCGATGCTAATACGCGGATGCGGATAGATCATCGCTCGCAAAATGTACCCGCGAACTGCGTCGAGGCAAAGGAGCCCCGGTCGTGCTTGATAGTCGTGAGCGGGCGGATTTCACCTTGAATGTTCGCCGGCTATTTTGCGGTAAAATTCCGGCAGTCCTTGGGCTCGATGCATCCGTACAAATACGAAATAGCGTTTGCGCCGCCATTTTTCATGTCATGGGTGGTCTTTCGTGCCATAGACGATCTCGAATTCGTACGTGAGCGGAAAATCTTCGCCGAAACGCTCCGATCCGCTTCCCTGGACAAAACTGCCCCACTCCATTTTAATCGTCCCTTTGACGTACATGGCGATGACCGATGAGACCAGATAAGAATAAGCCGGCACCGATCGACTGAAACCATCGCCTCCGCCAAAATCGCAACGATAGATAAAGTTAACAATCGCCAGGTTCGGATTAAATTCGATTGTGAGCGAGTCACCGCTCTTGGTGACCTTGCCGGTGGGTGTAAAGGAAGGCGCACTGAGATTCACGATGGAGCACTCGCTGTCCGCTGCGACGCACCTTGCATTATGACTTCCTTCGCCCCCGGTTATCGCCGCATTGTCACCTTGAACTTCCAGCTTGAGCCACATCTCTACTTTGTCATCAAAGGTCCAGGGCATGTCGGCGTGGCCGTGATGAATGTTCACCTTTGCATAGATATGATCTGGGACCAGAGAGTCGATCTTGACGCTGACGGTTTTGGCAGCAGTCACCGGCTTTGCTGATTGACAGGTCGGCACCTCGGCTCGTATGGAGGCGATGCCTCTTTTTTCAACGGTGTAGGTGCTTTGAGCCACGCCCTGTGCATTGGTTTTTACCAGAGATGGACTGACGGTACCCGGCCCGCTTTCCAGCTCAAACTTGACCGATTGTCCATTGAACGCTGCGTCCGGACCATTGCCGCAGCGAACCGTTGCGGTAAGGTCTGCCGTCTTGCCCTTATGGTCGGGTACCATAAACAGATCCGGATCTGCAGTGAGGTTCAAGTCCGGATTGCACACGCTCAAGCAGCAGATGACGTCAACGCCCATGTGATAGCCGTCCGCAGGAGTTCCCTCGTCAAATCGCAGTTTGTCGGTTTTGTCACAGCTTGCCGGATCTCCATATACCACGTTATAATTGCCGCTGTAAGCGGGAGAAACAAATTTGAAATGGAATACGACGTTTTTAAGCACATAACAGCAATCCCTTATCCGCTTTTTTGCAACGCCGATTGGACCCAGACTTTGCATGATATGGTAAGCCCAACCCTCGGCGATGGTGCCCAATTCGATGGAATTATCAATACTGTCGAATTCTTTGTTCCCCCCGCCAAATGATCCGGGTTCGGTCGTGCCGACGCCGGAAAAATGGGTCACCTGAGCGCGAAGGTGCCTGCCGTCCGCCATGACCACCGCCGGAACGGCCGTGATCTCCCAAGCGCCGCTGGTGGTATTGAACAGACAGAGATTGGCCGAGTCCCCTTCCTGATAGGTCCTGCCCGAGGTCACCGGCATCGTCACGGTCACCGGCTGCTGAAAGGTTGCGCCGTCGGGCAAACATTCGATCATGTTGGCGACCAGGTAGGATTGCCAGCCAGGGGGAATGGAATCGGCATGCACCGTACGCACGCTGATGGTAGTTTTGGCGGATAGCGCTTTGGCCGGAACCGTGATCGACGCCCCATAGCCGTCTTCCACTTTACCGCCCGAAGCGCCGATCACTTTTTGCGATGAGATGCCGCTGTTATTGTTGTCCTCGGGGTTTGTGGCAGAATCTTTTTTGCAGGTCAGGGCGATGAGCAACAAGGAAGAAAGGATCAGCATAAATTGAACAATAGGTCGGCTTCGCATGGTGGCTTACCTCCTATCAAATTCGATACTATATCCGAGAACCATCACGGCGTCATGGAGTGCATGTGAATGGGAGATAGGAAATGCGCTGATAGGAATTTTGATTTTTGGGGGGTCATAAAAATCGAGGAAATCATTCTCT
>DAOLSP010000050.1 GCA_035419245.1 bacterium
TGATTTCGCCGGGGTGGTGAAATTGGTAGACGCACTGGACTCAAAATCCAGCGTAGGCAACTACATGCGGGTTCGATTCCCGCCCCCGGCACTCGTTAAGTACAATAAAACAGGCGGTTGCATCAAACGTGCAGCCGCCTGTTCTTTTTGAAAAACACGCATTTTTTGACATAAGTTGACAGTCACGTAGCACAAAAGTCACATTTTTTTCATTCCACGCAGAGCGTAACAGATCATCATAGTGGCGGAGCCGCAGGCAGTTCGAACTGGCCCTCTTTGGACGTATCCGTGCAGGTGTCCTTCAGAGTCTGCAGGGCCTCGTTGTCCAGATCGGTGGGGGTGGTAGCGACAAAGTCGTCACCCCACTCGTCTGCCAGGTAATAGGCCGTGCGGACCGCCTTCTTCAGATCCTTGCTCATTTTCTCACCCGGAACCAGCTGGTCCAGGACCTGGCCAAGCAGCTGCATCAGCAGCTTGATCAACCATTCGAGGCTCACGCCGATCCCCATGACTTTGACTTTCAACGGTGATTCCATAGCTTTCTCCTTTCAGTGAATAGCTATTTCTTCCATGTAGCCCGAACCTTTCGAGCGACATATTTCTCATTTTGCATGATATCTCCCCCCTGTCGGTACCGGATAACTTTGTCGGTGATTCCATACAGGATGGCCATCACGCCGGCGCTGATTACCGCGTCGCCGGCAACCTGGCCGATGACCGGGATATGCTGGATGCCCGCGCCTATCAGCACCACCAGGACTCCCCCCAGGGTCTTGGGCACAAACTTGAGTACATCCGGAATTTTCATGGCTCACCTCATTCCAAAGATTCGTTTATACCATGGTAGCTGCGGCTCGGGCGGATCGATAAAGTCGATCGGTAGCATGGAATCCACCGGGGAATCGTTCTCGGCCGGGGTATTCCAGAGCTTGATTTCGGCCTCTCTCCTCTTTTGGAGGCCCTTGCTGACTTTGTCGTTCACATAGACCCAGCTCTGCAATTGCCTGGGGACCTGGTCAAGCCGACCGGCATTGATGACCTGCAGGACGGCGCTGTTCCTGAAGCGGGTGCATCCGATGTTAAAGACAAATGAAACCAGCGCGTCAAACTGGTTCTGATTCAGTGGGACCTGCACCACCTGGTTGACAGTGTCCACCGGGACCTGCAGGTCCTGCTTCAGCAGTTCATAGCAGAGCTCTTCAGTCAGGCCATTATAGATGATGTAGGGCTCCCCGCCGATCCAGATCTTTCCGGTAACATTTTCGGTTCTGGTCAGCAGGTGCCCTATCCCGATGGTCGGCAGGCCGGCCTGATCGTCGTAGACGGTCAATCTGCATCCTTCCAGCTTTTTAATCAGTCTTATTCCGTTTTCCGAGATTTTTCTCATAGGTTCCTCTGAAAAGCGCACCGGCAGGTGGTTTGCTTTACTTTATTAATTGCCGACATAGACGAATTTTCACCAAATAAAGTTAGAAGGTCAGCGGCCCCGCGTTTTCATCATCGCTGAATTGCTCGATAACGTGCTGTGGGGAATGCGCAGCATCGTAAACGGTTCCCATGCTATAGCAGTAGGCTATATAATGATGATTGGAAACGCCGGTCAAATGAGCTGCGATAGGCCCTTCACCACTGGCGCCATTCCAGTTTGCATGGTACAAAGAACCTGTATTTTCGGCTTCACTATCGAGATCGACCAGCCAGACTTCCATCTCAGCCACGCAGTAACCGCCAGGATAGTAGACGGACACAGCTCCGATATTATAGGCTTGCACAAGAGAGCCATTTTTCTGGATGTACGGCTCACATTCGGCGCTAATCGTGGCTTCGAGTATTTGTCCAAGGCACAAGACCGAGAACAGAGTCAAGGCCAAAACCAAGGTGAACTTTTTCATGGCGCTTCTCCTAAAATTGGTTTCTCTGGAAAACTTACCTGCTTTGATTTTTGGACCGCCATAGACCGAGCACTGCAGTGGTTTAGAATAGTAACACTACTCGGCCTCAGCAGATAGTAGGATTTAAACAAGCCATCCCTGCCGATGCCCCAGTATGTAAAAACAGCTGTCGGATCCTTCCGGATCGTCGAGTCAATATCAGTGATACTTATGCAAGTTGCGACGCTGCGTGAATTCCTTAAAGTTGCAGAGCTCTTGGCGATTATTTTGCCATGTGCTGTGATCTCACAAAAGACCTGGAGCAAATCGTATTCTTTATCCGGCGATTTTAGTTGAATCGTCACATAAAACGAATCGGCAAAAGAGTGATAGCTCAAACGGCAATTATAAAATTGGGGCTTGATTTCTGCATTACGCGTGCTGATAAAACCCAAAGCAGTTGCAAGCACGCCAAGTAGAGTTATTATTATGTTTTTATACATCTCGGCCACTGTTTTCCATGGTCACGGACTATCGAAGCATGAAAAGCTTCAACGTTTGCCTGGCGCCGCCGGCGATGATCTG